>JAYTHX010000126.1:0-5822 GCA_043732195.1 Polyangiaceae bacterium | reverse complement strand
TCTTCCACGCCCGCAACGTGGCGCGTGAGATCTGCCACTTCGCGCAGAGCTCGTCGGCCTTCATGAGATACCGATGCTCGAGGAGCACGCGGCGGATGTCCTCGGGGGAGAGCGCCGGGGCCGGGGCTCTGCGGGTCACACGTCGAGATCCTTCCAGCGCTTGCTCACCTGCGAGAAGATCAGGATGCCCGTCAGCGAGAAGAGGCCCACCGCCGAGAACCAGTACCAGACGTGGTGCGGCTTGTAGGTCGTCCACAGGAGATCCGTGACCGCGTTCGCGTCCTGGCCCAGCACGGACGTGAGCGTCTCGAACGCCGCCGGCCGCTTCACGCCCGTGAACTCCGCGAGGTGATCGACGTTACCGTCCCACACGCCGGGCGCGTGGTGATCGGTCTTCTCCGCGAGGTAGCGCAAGGAGAGCACGGCCTTCTCGCCGTTGCGCCCGTACTGCCAGCCGCCGAGCTTCGCCCCGATCCCCTGGCCGAGCGCGACGGGGATGTTCACGTAGCCGAGGTAGAGCGCCTTCTTGCCGGCGGGCGCGATGAGCGAGAAGAACTCCGTCTTCTTCGGGCCGGTGAGCATCTCGCCGATCGAGAAGAGCACGATGCCCATGAAGAGCACGTACACGCTGGGTGACGTGCCGAAGAGGAGCGTGCCGCCGGTCGCGATGAGGACGCCGAGCGCGATCGAGGTCATCACGCGCAGCCGCGCCACCAGGAAGCTGATGAACACGACAAAGAACACGACGAGCGTCGAGTTGAGGTTGAGCGCTATCTCCTGCTTGAGCTGCAGTCCACGCGCGTCCGCGGCGAGCAACGCCTTCGGGATCCACGGGAGCTTCTCCACGAGCGGGGTCGAGTTGACCCAGTCCGCGTAGAAGTTCGGCATCAGATCCCAGAGTTGGTAGAGCATCATCCAGAAGCCGCTGAAGAGGAAGATGACGGTGAGGAGCCGCAGGTCCTTCAGGTTCTTGATGGTGTCGACGAGCACGCGCCCCGCGCTCTTCTTCTTGTCACCGCCCGAGTCCACCTCCTTGTAGGTGAAGAGCATCAGGTAGTTCAGCGCCATCGCGACGGCCGACCCATAGAAGACGAGCGACCAGTTGGCGCGCAGCACCGCAGCGAAGAAGGGGCCCAGCGCGCCGCCCACGTTCACGAGCCAGTAGAAGAGGCCCCAGCCGACGCTGGAGTTCTTCTTCGTCATCGACTGCGCGAGCGTCCCCTGGATGCCCGGCTTGAAGATGGCGGTCCCGAACGCGACGATCAGATACGAGCCGAGGAAGGCGGGAAAGCTCCGCACGTTCGCCATCAGCACGTAGCCGGTGCAGATGAGCGTCACCGCCGTCGCGATGGCCTTCTTGTACCCATAGCGATCGGCGAAGCCGCCGCTCGCCGCCGGGACGATGGCCTGCACGAGCGCAAAGGCAAGGAAGATGTTCGCCTTCTGCGCCTGGCTGAAATGGAGCCCGCCGGGATCGTCGGCCTGCGCGATGTACAGGGGCAGGACGGTGCGCACGCCGTAGTAGGAGAGGCGCTCGAACATCTCGACGCTGCACCCCATCCAGAAGGAGCGCGGGAACGTCTTCAGCGTCTCGAGGAAGCCGAGCTTCGGCGCGTTCTCGGGCGGGGCGGTGGTTTCGGCGGCCATGCGGGCCCGCGCGGTCTAGCACTACTTTCGGGGCGCGGTATCAGAGCGCCGGAGCGCTGCGCCAGAAACGCGCCGGTTTTTTGTGTCGCACGGGTCACCCGAGGCACCTTGGAGCCATGACGACGCGGGGATCCCGGACATGTGGCGCATTGCATAATCCTGCGTGCCTCGCGCTCCTCGCGCTCGCGGCCCTCGCGGCCTGCAAGCACGACGCGGCCGACCCCTCGATCACCACCGTGAGCTCCGCGGCCGTGGAGCCCGAAGGTCCCGTCGCCGAGATCTCGAAGACCGCGAAGCTCGCGTCGATCGCGATGCAGACGAACATCTACGCGGCGCCCAACGACCAGTCGAAGAAGATCGGCTACCTGCGCCTCGGCGCGATCGTGGCGCGCTCCGACAAGGCGTTCGGCGACGCCGGCTGCCCCGGCGGCTGGTACGGCGTCGCCCCGCGCGGCTTCGTGTGCATCGGCAAGAACGCGGCGCTCGAGACCGACTCGCCGCTCGTGAAGGCCGCGAGCGTGCGGCCCGACACGTCGAAGCCCCTGCCCTACGCCTACGGCTTCATCCGCGCCGTCGCGCCGCTGTACCTGCGCCTGCCCTCCAAGGAGGAGGCGCTCCAGACGGAGTTCAAGCTCGGCGACCACCTCGGCTGGTGGACCCGCAAGAGCAAGGACGCGAACAAGGCCGACCACCTCGGCGCGAACGACGCCGCGCACGAGATCATCGCCGACGCGCCGACGCAGCCGCCCTCCGACACGCTGTCCGACGGGATCCTGCTCGGCGGCAAGACCGACCTCGATCCGCCTCCGTTCTGGCTCGAGACGGGCAACCGCAAGATCCCGAACGTCTCCAGCTTCGACGTCCCCGCCGCCTCGATCTTCGCGAACCGCGTGCGCCGCCACACGGGCATCGCGTTCGTCGGCGCGTTCGGCAGCGGACCGCAGTGGGCGGATCGTCGCTTCGCGCTGACCGTGGACATGCGGCTCATCCCGCTCGACAAGGTGAAGCCCGAGGTCGCCTCGCCGTTCCACGGCGTGGAGCTCAAGGAAGGCGGCGTCACGCTGCCAGTCGCCTTCGCGCGCCCCTGCACCCCGAACGCGAAGGGCACGCCGAGCCCTTGCGTGCACACCTACCGCGACGACGAAGGCACGCTCAAGCGCACCGACGATGTCCTCGCCACCCGCGGCTTCCTGCAGCTCACCGGTGTCCAACGCAAGAGCAAGAATGCTCGTTTCCTGGAGACGAAGTCCGGCAGCTGGGTACGCTCGAGCGACGTCGGCGTCGCGGTCGTCCCCGAGGAGTGGCCGCAGGCAGCGGTGCGCGGCGAGAAGTGGGTCGACGTCTCGATCGAGGACCAGACCCTGGTGCTGTGGGAAGGAAAGAAGCCGGTCTTCGCCACCGTGGTCTCCACCGGTCAGGACGGGATGGAAGATCCCAAGAAGACGAAGTCCACGCCGCGCGGCACCTTCCGCGTGAAGAGCAAGCACATCACCACGACGATGGACTCGAACGGCCGCTCCGCGCAGTCCGGCGGCGCCGCGCCCGAGTCGGGCGAGAGCGGCTCACCGACCGACGACGACAAGCACGCCGGCAGCTTCGAGCTCCGCGACGTGCCGTATGTGCAGTACTTCCAGGACGGCTACGCGCTCCACTCCGCGTACTGGCACGATCACTTCGGCACCGCGCGGAGCCACGGCTGCATCAACCTCGCGCCCATCGACGCGCTGCGCGTTTTCCGCTTCACGGACCCGCCGGTCCCCGAGGGCTGGCACGGCACGCAGGCCGACAACGGCAAGGGCTCGAGCATCGTGATCCATCGCTAGCTGTCGCCAGCCCGGAGAGGATTGGCCGCCAAGACGCCGGGTCGCCAAGAGAGATTTTGGTTCGCGCTTCGTGCTTCGCGCGGAGGAGGGAGCAATGGTGCCCCGTTCCGTCGTCTCTCCCGCGCGAAGCGCGCCCCAAGAAATCTCTCTTGGCGTCTTCGCGCCTGGGCGGCCAATCCCTCGTTTCGTCTCGGCGCGCACCCGAAGTGCAGATCGCGGTGCGCTCGAAGTGCAGAGGGCTTCACCTTGCACCGGAGCGACGGCGCCGAGCACCACGAAAACTCAGCGAATCGCGCGTTCGGCGCGCTGGCCCGACGCCTGCAATACCCCTCGTCACGAAGCCACCTCGGTAACCCTCACCGAGGTTCGCGTGTTCTTGCAGGCGCGCGCGAATCTCGGTGAGGACTTCGACGGGAACCGCCAACAGACGCGGTGACAGACTTCGGCAAGCTTGGAGGCGGTCGGACTTGCAGGCGCCCGACCGTGCCAAGGGGCCGCGACGAATTGGTTCGTCGCGGCCTTAAATCTTTTGTGAGCTGCACGACGTGCGGCTGGCCCGGATGGATCGGTAGTTCCCCCGAAGGGCGCCGCGTGCGCCTGGGGACGCGGTCGACCACCCCCGTTTTCTCGGACGCCGACGCGTTCGCGGATCGCTCGCGATCCACTTTCGGAAGGGCGCAGGGCTTGCAGCAGCTCGTCGGCGTCATGCCTGCATCGCCGTCGCCGTTCTTCCACACCGAGGCCCACGCCGACCGGCCGTCCGATGCGCCGCTCGCGCTCGACACGGGCGACAGTGGCATCGCGAGCCTCCCCGTCGGGTTCGCGCGGCTTGCCCGACGCATCCCTGCGGCCTGGGTGGGGATGACCGGCTACGTGGTGGCCGGCGTGCTGCTCGGCCTCGTGCTGATCGTCGCGCTCTCGCTGTCGCGCACCGCGCCCCCGCTGAAGGCGGGCGTCGTCACCGACGAGATCGTCCGCGTTCGGGCACGCCAGCTCGGCGACCCCTGCGCTCGCCTCGCGACGCAGACGGCGCGGCTCTCGGTGTCCCTCGAGGTCGGGCTCGACGGGAAGGTCCGCAGCGCGAATGCCATGGGCGAATCCGCGGCGATGAGGGCCTGCGTCGAGGCCCACGTGAAGAGCTGGGAATTCCTGCCGCAAGCCGCCTCGTCCCAGATGGTGCTGCCGTTCGAGATCGATCCGCGCTGAAAAAGGGTCTAGCGTGCGTCGCCATGGCAAATCCCATCGCGACCCTCGAGACCTCGCTCGGCAACATCAAGGTCGAGCTCTTCGTGGACCAGATGCCGATCACGGCAGGCAACTTCGCGGACCTCGCGAAGAGCGGGTTCTACGACGGGCTCCACTTCCACCGCGTCATCAACCGCTTCATGCTCCAGTTCGGCTGTCCGAACAGCAAGGACCCGTCGAGCCCGCGCGCCGGCACCGGTGACAGCCCGAAGGGCACCATCAAGGACGAGCACACGGCGAAGATCACGAACGCCCCCGGCACCCTGTCGATGGCGAACACCGGCCGCCCGAACAGCGGCTCGTGCCAGTTCTTCATCAACACCGTCGACAACGCGCGCCTCGACTGGTTCTCGCCCGGCGAGTCCCGTCACCCCGTGTTCGGCAAGGTGATCGAGGGCATGGACGTCGTGAAGAAGATCGAGTCGACGAAGACCGACTCGGGCGACCGCCCGGTCACGCCCGTGAAGATGATCAAGGTCACGATCGCCGAAGCCTGAGCGAGCGGGAGAGATCACACGGAGCGCCGATGCTCCGTGTGAAATCACGCGTCGCCCCCTTGCGCGGCTGAATCCGAGCGGTCACCTTCCGTCGAACTGCAAGACGCACCCCCCGAGCTTCTTCGGGGAAGCAAGCCTGCCACCGTGGCCGGCCTGTTCTACCGACGTCTCACCCGGCAATCGCGCCACCGACGCCCACCTCGCTCTCCGAGCGAGAAGCGAGGATCGCCATCGCGAATCAGACCACGACGACCGTCGTCCTCACCGAGGCCCAGAAGGGCCCGGCCGAGCAGCTCCTCGACCTCACGCTCGACGCATCCGCCCACCTCTGGCACAAGCGGCCGGGGCTCGACGTGGGTGGGACGTGGCACGCGCGGCGCGGCGCGAAGAAGGAGATCACGACCCGCGGTACGCCCGTGAAGCCGGTCTCCGCGTCCCCGCCGTCGAGCGCCTCTACGCGCGGCTGCTCGACATTCATCGCCTGAACGGCGAGCTGATGGCGCGCTTCGCGCCGTACACGCTCCGCGCGGTCGGCGAGGCGATGATCCTGCGCCACGAGAAGAAGGTGTACAGCGCAAGCTTCGACACCGTCGGCACGGTGCTCGTCGGT
>JAYTHX010000125.1:0-5822 GCA_043732195.1 Polyangiaceae bacterium | reverse complement strand
CGTCGATCGGGACCTGCGCCGCCGCGACGCCGCCGATCATCACGAACACCGCAGTGAGGACGAAGACGACGAGGCGGTTCTTGATGCTCCAGCCGATGAGGCGATCGACCATTGCTTAGTCGTTCGCGCCCATCTGGGCCTTGAGGGCTTCGCTCTTGAGGATGAACGAGCCGTCGACCACGACCGTCTCGTCCAATTTGAGCCCGCGCAGGATCTCGATGTCGTCATCGAGCTCGGCGCCGCGCTCCACGGGGCGCATCTCGTATTTTCCGGGCTCGCGCTGCACGAAGAGGTACGGCGAGCCGTCGATGGTCTGGATGGCGTGCCGCGCGACGACGAGCGCCGTTCCGCCGTCCCCCACCGCCGTGCCCATGATGCGTGCGCTCGCGGTCATGCCCGGCTTGAGCGCGCCGTCCTGGTTGGGCAGCACGATGCGCGCCTCGAGCACGTGGCGCTCGGGATCGATGGTGGCGCCGATCTGGTCGACCTTGCCCTCGAAGATACGGCCCGGGAACGCGATCGAGCTGACGCGCACGTCGTCACCGACGTGCACCTTGCCCACGTCGCGCTCGTAGACGTCGACGCCGAGCCACACCTGCTCGGTCTCGCCCACCACCACGAGCGTCGCCTCGGGGCCGACCGGCTGCCCCATGCGCGCGTTCACCTGGAGCACCGTGCCCGCGATGGGCGAGATCAGCGAGACGCTCTGGCCGCTCGCCGAGACGCCGAGCCCCAGCGTGGAGAGGCGATCCTCGCTCGCGCGGAGCTGCGCCTGCGCCTGCGCCTGCTCCGTCTGCGCGACGAGCACCGCGCGGTCCGACGTGGCCCCGCCGGCGAGCATCCGGCTCTCGCGCTCCGCCTCCGCCTTCGTCTGCTCGACGCGCGTCTTCGCCGCGAGGTAGTCGGCGCGCGCGCGCCCCACCTCCACGCTCTCGAGCGTGATCAGCACGGCGCCGCGCCCCACCTTCTGCCCCACCACCACGGGGATGGTGCCGACGCGCCCGCCGATCGGCGGTCCCACGCGCGCCACGCGGCTCGGGACGAAGTCGACCTTGCCCGCGGCGGTCACGCTCGCGAGGCGCGGGATCGAGCGCGGCTTCGCGGTCGAGAGGTGCGCGGCCTCGAGCGCCTTGGGCGTCAGCTTCACGTCGACGCCGTCCTCCTTCGGCTCCTTCTGGGGCTCGGGGGCCTTCGGCTTGCAGCCCGCGACCCCGAACACGCCGAGCGAGAGCAGCAGCGCGAGGGCGGGGCGGAGACGAGACGTCACGGGCGCCATGATTCCAGATTCCGCAGCATTTGCCGACTCCCGTGCAGGTCCGTTGCAGGACGCCACACGCGTGTGAACGCGCGGCTATGGTAGCGTGGCCGCGTGCACGAGGGCCGTGAACGCAGGAAGCGCACGGTGCAGAGCGCCCGCAACCGCGCCTTCCAGCTCATCTGCCTCCTGGTCGCGGTGGCCCTCGGGGTCCTGATCATCGGCAAGAAGGTCGGCGCCGAGCCCGCCGCCCACAGCTACGCCGGCCCCGGTGATCCGACGCCGCCCAAGCCGAAGGACAAGAAGCCGAAGAAGGACGCCGGTCCCGACGTCGACGCGGCCTTCGATCCCGACGCCGGCGGCCTCGACTACGCCGTCCTCCAGGGCGAAGAAGACTTCCCCAAGGACATGTCCGAGGAGGAGCGGAACAACATCGGGACGGGCAAGGTCCCGATCCACCGCGAGGGCGCTTATCGAAGTCCCCTCGCCCACCCGCGCTTCGGCGGGCCCGCGACCGTGAAGGTCGGCCTCGTCATCCGCGAGGTGCGCGACTTCAACATCCAGAGCGGAGGCTTCGAGTCCGACTTCTTCCTCTCGCTCACCGCCGACAAGGAGATGCCGCCGCTGAACCTCGTGTTCACCAACGGCCACGAGGTCAACATGGCCTCGCTCGTCGACACGCCGACCTTCAAGGTCTTCTCGGTCACGGGGAAGTTCACCACCGACGTCGATCTGCGGAAGTACCCGTACGACACGCAGAACCTGTTCCTCATGCTCGAGGACCAGAAGGCCGGCATCGACCAGATCATCTTCACGCCGGACAAGGGGCGCACATCGCTCGACTCGTCGTTCCGGCTCTCGAGCTTCGGCCCCGCAGGCACCGGCGCCATCTCCTACAAGCACAAGTACCCGGCACGCTTCGACCGCGACGACCTCTACGTCTCGCGCTACCGCTTCACGCTCTCGGTCGATCGCTTCGCGACCTCCGCGGCGTTCAGCGTGTTCGTGCCCGCGTTCATCATCGTGCTCATCTCGCTGACCGGCCTGTGGGTGCCGCCCGACGAGCTCGAGGTCCGCAGCAACGCCGGCGCGCCGATGCTCGCGGCGGCCGTGCTCTTCCACTTCTCGCTCATCCAATCTCTGCCCGCGACCGGGTACCTGACCCACGCCGACAAGCTGATGCTCGGCGTCTACCTCTCGCTCCTGCTCAACATGGGCTCCACCTGGATGCTCATGCTCGGTGACGAGCGCTGGATGGATCACGTCTTCAAGGTCGCCCGTACGGCGGTCCCGATCCTCACCGCGATCATCATGATCCTCGCCGTGGTCGTGTGAAATCCATGATGAAGACCATCCTCATCGCTGCCATCGCCCTCGTCCTCGGGCTCATCATCGGCTTCGTGACCGGCCGCTTCACCATGGAGCGGAGCTGGTCGCAGCCGTACAGCCAGGTCACGCCGTCGACCGTGCAGAAGAGCGCCGGCCACAACCCGAGCCCGAAGGCGGGCACCAGGATCCTGAAGCCGATGCCCATCGGCAAGAGCCGCGCGGCGCTGAAGCCCATGGCCGAGAAGGATCCCGTCTTCTCGAACATCGCCGCGGTCGGCGCGAACGAGGAAGGCGTCGAGCTCCACGTGACCGTCGAGAACCGCGGGACCTGCACGGTCACGGCGCTGAGCGGCGTGGCTTACGGGTTCGACGCGTTCGGCAAGCCCGCGCCGCTGCTCAGGGGCGGCGAGAACTTCGTGGCGTTCGAGTCGAAGGCGCCGCTCGAGCCGGGCAAGAAGCTGATCGTCGCCGAGGTCCTCAAGGACATCGACGACGCGACCCTCGCGGTCGCTCACGTCGATCACACCACGTGCGCCGACGGCACGAGCTGGACGCGCCAGTGACGACGACGCGCGCCACGTTCGCGGTTCGCCTCGGGCTCCTGCTCGTGGTCGGCTTCGCGCTGGCGGCGTGCTCGACGCCGAAGCGCTACGAGTCGGCGGTGCAGATCGTCCGCAAGGAGTACGTGGAGAAGGCGCCCGACGGCTCGGCGCTCCAGGTCGACTTCGAGCTCGAGTGGGACGCGTGCCCGGGCGATCAGTTCCAGGTCATCCGCGGCGGCAAGACCTTCGCGGAGTGCACCGCGAAGTACGACGTTGGCGACGAGGTGCCGGTCTACGTCCGCCACTGGTGGGACGACCGCGGCTACTACCGGTGGGACATCGAGCGCATGGGCGACTGCTGGCGCCCCATCGAGACCGAGTCGGTCGGTTCGTACGAGAAGGGCCAGGAGTGCAAGGACGTGGAGAACTTTGGCTACAAGGCGGGCTTCCAGTGCAGCCGCAAGCCGTTCCAGTCGCTCGTGAAGCGCTGCCCGTGGATGGCGCGCGAGTAGCGCGCGATCAGTTGGCGAGCATTCCGCCGGCGACGACGCTCCGGTCCGCGCGCTGCACGTAGATGCGCAGCTTCCGGGCGGATTTCAGCGTCGCGCTCTCCGCCACGTAGAGCGTGAGGCGGTGCGCGCCGGCCGCGAGCACGCCGAGCGATCCGTCCTTCGTGTTCAGCAGCTTGTCGCCTTCGGCGACGCCGATCCCGGACGTACCGCTGCCCGGCTTCCCGCCGAGCTCGGGCGGCCCGATCTCGTCACCGACGAGCGTGTCCGCCTGGTACTGGCCCGTGGGCCTTCCCTGCTCGTCGACGCTGACGAGGAAGACCGCGGCGATCGGACCGTCGACCTGGGTGACGAACGAGAGGTCCTTCACGCCGTCGGCGTGGAGCGCGCCGTCGTCGGCGCCGACGCGGTCGACCTGCCCGGAGTCCGGTGACCTCTCGAGCGTCATCGCGCCCGTGAGGCGCGGCGCAGCGCCGGGTGCGCCGGGAGACGCGGGAGACGCGGGAGACGCGGCGACCGCCTCCCCCCCACAGGCCGCGAGCACGAGGACGGCGGCGAGGACGGTGATGGATCGAACGCTCATGATTTTTCCCTGGGATCGCGCCGCGACAAAGACAAGCTTCACGCGCGCGGCGCGT
This sequence comes from Polyangiaceae bacterium, assembly GCA_043732195.1. GTDB lineage: Bacteria > Myxococcota_A > Polyangia > Polyangiales > Polyangiaceae > Labilithrix. Next base: position 1,549 of record JAYTHX010000125.1, on the reverse strand, counting down.
CCTGACAAGCTCCGCGCATGCGCGTCCCCCAGCGTCGTCTCTTCCTGGCGCCCGCCCTCGCTGCGGCGCTCCTGTTCGGTACGTCGTCTTTCGCCACGCGCCCAGCCCTCGCAGAGACGCCGCTGCCCGGGGCGGGCCCGGTGCTCACGCGTGACGCGGCCGTCGAGCGTCTGAAGCGCGAGAACCTCACGCTGCTCGCCGGCCGCCATCGCCTGAGCCAGGCGCGCGCCGACATCATCGCCGCCGGCGTATGGACCAACCCGAACCTCACGGTCAACGGGCTCTTCCTCACGCATGGCGTGGTGACGGGCGGCAACGAGGAGGTCGCCGTCTCGATCGACCAAGTGATCCCGATCGCTGGCCAGGTCGGTCTGCGCAAGGATCTCGCGCGCGGGCTGCTCGGTGCCGAGGAGCGCGCGTATGCCGCGAGCGCGTGGGACGCGATCGCCGACGCGAAGATCGCGTACGTGGATCTCCAGCGCGCGCAGGCGCGGTGGCGCGCGGTGCGTGCCGGCATGGCCGATCTTGCGAGGGTCGAGACCGTCGTCACCGAGCGCACGACCGCCGGCGCGAACGCCGCGTACGATCGCATCCGGATGGGCGTGGAGAGGAACAAGCTGGAGGGGCGCCTCGCGCAAGCCGAGGCAGAGCTGCTCGGAGCGCGGGCGGTGCTCGCGCAGACAGTGGGGCAAAGCCTCGACGCGCGGACCGTCACCGTCGAGGACGGTCTCGAGGAGATCGGCGACCCGCCGGGCGCCGCCGAGGTCGACGCGCTCGTGAAGCGCGCGCTCGCGAACCGCCCCGATGTCGGCAGCGCGCGGCTCCGCGCCGACGCGGGCGAGCTGCGTGTCGCAGTGCTGAAGCGCCAGGTCGTCCCCTCCCCGGACGTGAGCGTCGGCTACGCGCGCTACATCGACGTCCCCGGCTCGGGGGGGCAGAGTGGCGGCGCGATGATCGCGGGGATCTCGTTCCCGATCCCGCTGCTCGATCGCGGGCAAGGCACCATCGATCGCGGGCATGCCATCGCCGCCGAGGACCGCGCGAGGAAGGACGCCGTCGAGCTCACGGCGCGCCGCGAGGTGGAGCGGGCGACGGGCGCGATGTCGGTCCGGGTCGCGACGTGGCGCCGCTTCCGCGACACGACGGCGCTGGACATCGACCGCCTCCGCACGATCGGCGAGCTCTCGTACCGGGAGGGTCGCATGTCGATCCTCGAGCTCCTCGACGCCTACGCCTCGTACGTCGACGCGCAGGAGCGCCGCGTCGAGCTCCAGTCTCAGGCCGCGAAGTCCGCGCTCGACGTCGAACGCGCCGTCGGCCCCGCGCGCTGATCATCCGCGCCCCGCGGCGGCATCGACGACGCTCGCCATCGACGACTACCCGCTCACCCTCGATCAGGATGCAGCGCCATCGCCTCGCTGCCGGTGAGCGGAAGCAGCAATGAGGACGCGAGCCATGGCGATGGGGCTCGCGCTGCTCGTCACGTCACCCACCCGCGCCCACGCCGACGACCCGCGCCCACGCCGACGACCCGCCTCCGCCGACCGAG
>JAYTHX010000124.1:0-5829 GCA_043732195.1 Polyangiaceae bacterium | reverse complement strand
TCTCCTCGTCGGATCCGTGTGTGCTCGTGATGGAACGCGCCCAACCCCACGAGGTCGCGCCGATCATCCTGCGCGCGTACGAGCTCAGCCCGCGCGAGGAGGGCGTCGTGCAGCTACTCCTTCACGGCAAGAGCAACGAGGAGATCGCGGCCGATCTCGCGCTGTCGGTCTACACGGTCAAGGACCACATGAAGTCGATCTTCAGGAAAGTCGGCGCGGCGAGCCGCTCGGAGGTCACCGCGAAGATCTTCGTCGGCCAGTACGTGCCTCGCATCGCGAAGCGAAGGGGCCTCGCGGGGAACGGCTGGTTCGCGCTCGAACGAACCGGGTCGTGAGGCTCACGCCGATCGCGAGGAGCAGCGACGCCGCGCGTGATCGGTGCTCGGTGCGTGGATGACGCGCCGCCCGATTGACTCCCGCGGCCCGCGCCTCACGGCAGGTGGCGATCGATCTGGCCGTTCACGTGGACGGGGCGATCGGCGGGGGTGATGGCAAGGGCATTCGTGGTGATCCCCTCGTGGCACGTCGAGGCGCCGCACGACGCGCTCTGCGCGTGCGGCGGAGGCGGAGGCGTCGCGTGGCAGGAGCCGCACGCGCGGGCCGGAGCGCCGTCGGTCCAGCGCGGCGCGCTCGCCGAGGCGCCGCTGCCGGCATGGCAGTAGGTGGCGGCGCAGGTCTTCGTCGCTGCGTCGTACGTGGCGGGCGTACCGCCGCGCATCGCGAGGCCAGCGAGGCGGACCACCGCGGCGCCCGCGCGGAGAGGATGCGCGTCGCCCGGGCCCGGCACCGCATGGCAGGTCTCGCAGGCGACGGCCGCGGCGCTGCTCGGCGCCTGGTGCGCGGCGTGCGCGCCGGTCGTCGGCCAAGGGCTGGTGCCGGAGCCCCACGTCGGCGTGGGGCGGCTGCCGCCGCGATCGTGACAGGTGCCCGTGCAGCGGCGCTCGCTCTCCGACCACTGCGCCTCGCGACCGGCGACGGCGTGATCGAATTCGATCTCCACGTAGCCGTCGGTGTGCGCGCCGTCGAACGCGCCGAGCGCGGGCCGCGGATGGCACGACGAGCAGTCGAGCGCGGCGATGCGCGAAGCGCCGGGCGCGGCATGCGCGGCGTGCGCGTCCTTCGTGAGATCGGTGGGGTAAAAGCACGGGTCGCGCGGCGGGTAGTCACGTCCGGGCGCGCCGTGGCACGTGGAGCACGCATTCACGCCGCCGCCCTCCGCGTGGCAGTTCGTGCACGGCGTCGCGCCCGCCGCGGCCGAGGTGATCGCGTCCGGCCGCGCGCCGTCGCCGTCGTGACAGCGCGCGCAGGCCTGCACGTCCTCGCGATCGGTGAGCGGGCGATAGCGTGACGCGCGCAGCACCGCGGCATGCCCCGAAGGGGAGCGCGGATCGGCGAACGAGCGTGGATGAACGCCTGCACGCACGCTTTGCGCGTCGGTCGCGACCCAGCGCTCGAGGATCGCGCGCTGGTCGCCGTCCACGAAATCCCGATGATCGGGCTGCGCCAGGATCTCGAGGAGCGCCGCCGCGTCTTTGGGGAGCACCGTGCTTCGTCCGCTGGCCGTGCAGCCGATGGCGCCGGCATACGTATTTGCGATGAATCCGCCCGCTGGCGCACCGTTAGCGTGGCAGCGTGCACATCTTGCGTCGAGGATCGCGGCGGCGTCGTCGCGATACGTCGGCTCGTCGGCGAGCGGACGCACGTCGCCCCGGCAGCCGAGCGGCTGTGCAGCAGCGCAGAGCAGCACGGTCAGGGGCCCCGCGATGAGAAAGGTGAGGCGCATGGGTGAGGGCCCCGTGGGCTGGTGTCCGAGTTGCAGGCGGTGGCCATGTCTTTTTCACTTGCTCGCGCAGACGCGGTCTGCACGGCATCCTCGCGCTCGCGTCCGGAACGGCGGTCGCGGTCGCATGCACCGGGGGCGACGGCGCAAAGGGCGAGCCCGGCCTCACAGGGCAGCCCGGACCGCAAGGCACGGCCGGCGGGCCCGGCTCCTCGAGCGGCGGCGTCGACGGAGGGAGCATCCTGACCGGCGCGTGCACGCAGCCGTGCCATACGTTCGGCGGCGTCGTCGATCAGTGGCGCTTCAGCAACTACTCGCATCCGCAGGAAAACCTCATCGGCGGTGGCCCCTGCGGCAATTGCCACGGCATCGACGGCCTCCAGCAGCGCGTCGCGAACAAGTTCGTCGTGGCCGCCGACTCCGGCACGCCGGTCAACGTCGCCAAGGGCCACATGACCTACGCGACCACCGCCGGGCCGACCGGTGAGATCGGGTACGGCGGCGCGACCACGATCGGCCTGATCCACTGCACCACGTGCCACGACTTCAATCCCACCAACGATCCGCACGTGGTCGGCAAGTACGTCGCGGGCACTGCGGCCATTCGCGTCCCGGGCGGCGCGACCGGCACCGTCCTCCTCGAAAAGAGCCCGGTCGCGGGCGCGGTCACCGGCCAGCCGCTGGCGTACAAGGCCGCGAACGTCTGCGTCATGTGCCACAAGTCTCGCAAGGACGTCACGTCGTACATCACCGCGGCGAACACCATCTCGTCGATCCGCTGGGGCCCGCACGAGGGGCCGCAGACGGACGTGTACTCGGGCAAGGGCGGCTTTCAGTTCGCCGGCCTCGTGTACGGTACGTCGGCGCACGCCGCCATCGGCAATGCATGCGTCGGCTGCCACATGAGTCCGGTCGCCGCGAACGCCAACGTCCCGGATCACACGATGAAGCCCAACGTCGCCTACTGCAAGTCTTGCCACACCACGTACACCGGCACGGACTTCGATATCCAGGGCGGCCGCTCGGTCGTGAAGAACGCGCTCTCCGAGCTCGAGACCGCGCTGAACAACACCGGTCTGCTCACGCGCAGTGCCGCCGCGCCATACAGCGCGCTCTCCGACGACGACCTGGCCGATGGGCAGTTCAACCTCGATGCAACACGGCCCGGCGGCAACGCAGGCGCGAACTTCACGCTCGACGCCGCCACGGCCGGTGCGCTCTACAACTACCTGATCATCGCCCGCAGCAAGGACCTCGGCGTGCACAATCCCACGTACGAGAAGCAGCTCCTCTGGGACTCGATCAAGCAGATCAAGGGCACCGACCCGACCCGGTCAGCCTCGCCAGCCGTCCGCAGTGACGTGACGCAATCGTGAACGCCGCGCCTGCTCGCGAGAGCAGGCGCGGAGCGCGCGCGTCTCAGGGGCGGAAGTTCATCGAGCCGACCGCGTACGTCGGCGGGTATTCATAGTGAAGGTGCCCGTGGGGGTGGTGGGCGCGGTGACGCTCGCACCAGAGCGAGGCGCGCTCGGTGCGCGCGCGGACCTCGACGCAGTCCCGGCAGGGCGGCTCGATGCGCACCCCGGTCGCCGCTGCCTCGGCGGGAACGACGTGGTCCTTGGGGCGGACCACGAGCACGGGGCAGCCCGCGTGACGGACCACCTGCTCGGCGACCGATCCGAGCGCGAACCGCGCGAGCCCGGTTCGGCCCGCCGTCCCGACGATGAGGAGGTCGACGCCGATGTCGGACGCGATCTGCACGATCTCCCTCCATGGCTGGCCCGCCGCCAGATGCCCCGCGATCTTCCCGCGGAACTGCTGCGCGGCGTGCGCCGCGGTTCGCTCGAGCAAGAGCTCCCCGCCTTTCATGTAGTCGACCGGTGCGCCCAGAGCGGACATCCCGAGCACGTCGTTGGTGGAGGGGCCCGGGACGATGTGCACGATGTGCAGCTCAGCGGCACCGCCCAGCGCTGCCCCGAGGCCGCACGCGACGTCGAGCACGTGCGTGGCGTCCTCGGTCGCGTCGAGCGCGACGAGGTAAACAGTGGGCGCAGGGGTCGGGCTCGTGGGTCGAGAGGTCATGTTCATTCTCCTGCGAGCTGTAGAGCAAAGGGCGCGCCAGCGCCGTCGCCTCGCGGCATGCACGATGCATCCTGCCCGATGATGAACCATCCCAAGATGCGCGCTGCCGTCGTCGAGCAGTTCGGCAAGCCCTTGGTGCTGAGAGAGCTGGACATCCCGTCTCCGGGGGCGGGTCAGATCCTCGTGAAGACCGAGGCGTGCGGCGTCTGCCACACTGATCTCCACGCGGCTCACGGTGACTGGCCCGTCGTGCCGACGCTACCGTTCATACCCGGGCACGAGGCCATCGGGCTCGTCACCGCCATCGGCGCGGGCGTCACGCGCGTGAAGGAAGGAGATCGCGTCGGCGTGCCCTGGCTCTACTCCGCGTGCGGACACTGCGAGCACTGCCTCAGCGGCTGGGAGACGGTCTGCGCCGAGGCGCAGTTCGGCGGCTACACGAAGAACGGCGGATTCGCGGAGTACCTGCTGGCCGATCCCGGATACGTCGCGCACATCCCCGCGGGGCTCAGCGCCGCGAAGGCCGCGCCGATCATCTGCGCGGGCGTGACCACGTACAAGGGCATCAAGGAGACGGGCGCGAGGCCCGGGCAATGGCTCGTGGTCTCAGGCGCCGGCGGCCTCGGGCACCTGGCCATCGAATACGCGAAGGCGATGGGCCTGCATGTCTGCGCGGTCGACATCGACGACGACAGGCTGGCGCACGCCAGGCGCCTCGGGGCCGAGCTCGTCATCAACGCGCTCACGAAGGATCCCGTCGCCGTCCTGAAAAAGGAGACCGGCGGCGGCGCGCACGGCGTGCTCGTGACCGCGCCCTCGCTCCCGGCGTTCAAGCAGGGGGTCGGCATGACGCGCAAGCGCGGCACCTGCGTGCTCATCGGCCTCCCGCCGGGCGACTTTCCGATCCCGCTTTTCGACGTGGTCGCGAACTGCATCACCATCCGTGGCTCGTTCGTGGGCACGCGTCAGGACATGGCCGAGGCGCTCGCCTTCGCGGCCGACGGCAGGGTCACCGCCGACATCGAGCTCCAGCCGCTGTCGTCGATCAACCAGATCTTCGAGAGGCTGGCACACGGGAAGGTGGCTTCCCGTGTCGTCCTCGAGCTCGGCGGGCCGAGCCTCTAGGTCCCCTTCATCCGATCGACGGCCACGAAGTACGTCCTGGCGTACGCGACGAGCTGACCGTCAGTCGGGTGATCGACGGTCTCGACGCCGACGACCTTCGCCTCGAGGGCGTGGTCGTGCTTGTGAAGGTACCGGATCAGCTCGAGCTTGGCCTTCGCCGGCCCGACGACGAGGACCTCCTCGCTCGCGTCGAGCGAGCGGGCGACCTCATGGAAGAAGCGCTTGGCATCGTCGGGGTGCTCCTTGGCGCCTTCGGCGCCCGCAGGGTGCTTGTGGTGGAGGTGATTGGGCGCGCGGAGGTGCGCCTCGTCGACGTGGTCGGGGTGGAGGTTGAAGATTCGCGCTTCCTTGTTGTCGATCCACACGACGGCATGCTTGGACATGCTGCGTCGAATGCACTCGCCGTGCCGGCTACGGCCTAGGCCTCCTGGGAGAGCGCGCGGAGACCGTCGACGGCCGTGAACACGCCCACCAGGCACCCGTTCTCCACCACGATCGCAGCGCCGTAGCGCCTCGCTTCCATGGTGCGCGCGACCTCGCACAGCGGCGTGGAGCGCGTGACGATGTACGGGTCGGGCTCCATGATGACCTCGACCTTCATCCCGTGCGTGTTCGCGAAGCGCGACGCGACGAAGAGATCGCGCTCCGAGACGATCCCCACAACGCCGCCCTCGGCGACGACCGGCAAGTGCCGCACGCCGTGCTCACGGAGCAGCGCGGTCGCCTGCTCCACCGAGTCGGTAGGCGCGAGCGTGTACGGCAGCGGCGTCATCCAGTCCTCGACCACGACTTGGCGCTTCATGGCGCGCCCACGACGCAAGATCGGCGCCGCCGGCGCGGCG
>JAYTHX010000123.1:0-16983 GCA_043732195.1 Polyangiaceae bacterium | reverse complement strand
CAGGACGGCCGCGCCCTTGCGCCGCCCGACGCGCCACAGGTTGTTCGTGATCCCGACCAGCGCCGTCGCCGATACGAAGCCCATGACGAGCAGCCGTGCCGTCACCGGGCCGACGTGCAGCCGGTCCCAGATGCCGAAGCCGAAGGTGGCGCTCACGAGGAGCACCGCTGAGAGGAGCGTGACCGATTCGATCTGGTTGAGCAGCCCGAGGCTGAAGAGCCCGGTCTCCGCCTGCTCCCAGTAGGTGACCGCGCACGCGGCCGGGATCACCAGCGCCATCGCCACCCACCACACCGGCGGCGCGCTGACCGACATCGCCGCTGCGTACGCGATGTACGTCGTGTTCAGCATATCGAGCCCGTGGTCGAGCAGCTCGCCCATCGCCGAGCAGCGACCGGTGCGCCGCGCGTGCGCGCCATCGGCATTGTCACACCAGTTGTAGGCCTGGAGGCAGAGCACCGCCGCGAGGAGCGGTAGCGGCGCCCCGCCCGCGCCGAACGCCAGCAGGATGATGACGCCCGCGAGGTTGATCAGATGCCCGACGTGCGTGATCGCGTTCGGGTCGACGCTCCGCGGGATGAAGCCGATCAGCGGCTCGACGAGGAACCGCTTGTAGAACGGCAACAGCAGCGAGCGATCACGCACCGTGTAGACGAGGCCAGCTTCACCCATGGACATCGAGTCTGCGTTCTCCTTCGTTGGCGCGCCACGGCGCGGCGATTTACCCACCGGCGTGCGCCGCGCTACGCGGCACGCTCGTTCGCCACCAGAGGCCCGCGAGGACCAGCGCGACGGCGGTGACCGCCGCGATGACATCGAACGCAGCGCTCCACCCGTAGCGCTTCGAAACGCTTCCCAGCAGGAGCGCCGCGAGGCTCGCGCCGACGTATCCCACCCCGTCGACCACGCCGGCGGTCGTGGCCGCACCGCGCTTGCCCGCCACGTCGAGCGCGATCGCCCCGGCGAGCAGGGAGTACGGCCCGAGGAGGAAGAGGCCGGCGAGCCCGATGAGGGCCGCGGCGCCGAGCGGATCGGTGGCGTGCGCGTGCGCGAGCGCGAGCACCGCTCCGAGGAGCAACAGCAGCGAGACGGTCATGACGCCGGCGCGCCGGCCCGGCCCCCAGCGGTCGCTGAGGCGGCCGATCACCAGCGAGCCGGTCATGCCCGCCACCCCGAAGAAGGCGCTCTTCGCGATCGATCCCGAGAGGGCGTTGGTGGTGCCCGCGGCGGTCGCGACCTCGTAGAGATAGCGCGGCGTCCACGTCATGAAGGCGGCGCGCACGAACGTGAGGAGGAAGGAGAGCATGACGGCCATCCAGAAGCCGCGCTCCCGCGCGAGGCGGCGAAGCAAGGCGGACAGGCGCTCCTTCTCCTCTGCTGGCTCCTCGGCCGGTCCGGCCGCCGCAGGCGTCGGCGGGGCGCCGCGCAGGCCGAGCGCCACCACCACCGTCACCGCGAGCAGGATGAGCGGATTCACGAGGAACAGCGCCCGCCAGCCGAAGCCCGCGGCCACGAGCGCGGCGCAGAGGAGGAGCGCGACGACGTTGCCGACGTCGTAGCTCGTCGATGCGATGCCCATCACCGCGCCGCTGCGCCCCGGCGGAAACCAGCGCGCCACGATGTGCACGAGCCCGCCCCAGCCGCCGGACTGACCGAATCGGTTGAGCACGACGAAGCTCGCCATCACCCATAGCGCTGGTCCCGCCCCGACCACCCGCGGCCAGTCGAGCGCGCCGACGAGGAGCGTCGCGATCACCGACGTTATCATCGCGAAGAGCAGGATGCGCCGTCCGCCCACGACGTCACCGACCGCGCCGAGCACCACCTTGCCCACGGCGTACGCGGCGAGCGCTATCGAGAACACGATGCCGGTCTGTTCGTTGTCGTAGCCGTACTGCACGGCCAGGAGGTTGAACCCTGGCTCGATGTTCGCGCGGCACACGTAGAGCGACGCATAGGCCAGCACCAAGAGGACGAGCACCAAGCGCTCGCGTCCGCGCATGGCTCGATCCGGGGCGACCACGAGGAGAGGCTAACCCGCGGTCATGGATCCCATGTGAATCGTTCGTGAAGTGTGGCAAGGGTTCGAGCCGCGTAACCCGCTTTGCATGCCGCTGCTCTTCGAACCACACCGCGAAGCGATGTTCTCGTGGGGCGACGTCGCTCCGCCGCTCGCCGGGCTGCGTGGTGAGAATGGGCAGGTCGCGCTCGTCGTGCCACCGGGCGAGCGGCGCGCCGTCGACGGGACCTTCCGCGCGCTGCGCGAGAGCGTCGCCGCCCTCGCGGCGCTGCCCGTCGCGGAGCTGGGCGCGGTAGCGCCTTCGGTCGCGGCGTGGAGCCTCGCGAGCAAGCTGGCCCTCGATCTCGTGGCGCGCGAGCGCGTGGTGCCGTGGGCCGACGACGGCCGGGCGCGCTGGGCGGTGGCGCTCGGCGGCGACGACCAGGCCCAGGTCACCGCGCTCGCCGCCGCCTGGCCGCGGGCGGCGCATGCATGTTGCACGGATATCGCGGAGCGCCCGGCGAAGGCGCGGGCCCTCGACGTCTGGGAGCCCGAGGCGCTTTTGCGCGCGTTCCTCGACGGCGCCGCCGATGCGATCGTGCGCGGTGCCGGTCGCGGTCTGCCGGCGCCGCTCGCCACGCCCGGTGGCCCCTGGGAGCGCCGCTGGATCAAGGCGCTCTCCACCGCCGAGGCCTCGTTCGCACCACAGGGCTTCGGCGAGCGCACGCTCGCGCGCGACCTCCAGCGCTGGAGCCGCCCCGCCCGCGGCGCACGGGACGAGCCGCGCACGTGCTTCCGCCTCGAGCTCCCGACCGACGACGAGGAGGCATTCATCGTCCGTCTGCTCCTCCAGGCCCCCGACGATCCGAGCCTGCTCGTCGCCGCCGAGGACGTGTGGCGCGGCGCGAAGCTCGAGAAGCTGGGGCGCGCCTTTCGTGATCCCGAGGAGTCGCTGCTCGCAGGTCTCGGCAGCGCCGCGCGCCTCGTGCCCGTCCTCCGCCCGTGCCTCGAGGAGAAGGCGCCGAGCGCGCTGCGCCTCGACGTCGAGGATGCGTGGACATTCCTCGCCGAGGCCGCGCCCGCGCTGAGCGACGCCGGCTTCGGCGTGATCGTGCCCGCGCAGCTGACCGCCGGCGGCCAGCGGCGTCTCCGGCTGCGCCTGCGGATCGGCGAGGACGACGCGCCGCTGGCGCCGAAGCGCAAGGGCGCGAAAATCGCGGGGGTGGTGGCCGGCGCGGCGGGCCTCGGCATGGAGCAGCTCACCACGTTCCAGTGGCAGGCCGCGGTCGGTGAGGAGGCGGTGACCGCGCGCGAGCTCGCGGCGTTCGCGAAGCTGAAGGCCCCGCTGGTTCGCTTCCGCGGCGAGTGGGTCGCGGTCGACCCGCGCGAGCTCGCCGAGATCCGCCGGCGTGTCAGCGAGGGGCCGACACGCACCCGGCTCGTGGAGGGGCTGAAGCTCGCGCTCGCCGGCGAGACGACGATCGACGGCCACGCCGCGCCGGTGGTCGCGGAGGGCCAAGTAGCGCGGCTGCTCGAGCGCGTGCGGGATGCCGCCACCGTTCCGCAGCCCGCGCCCGCGGCGCTCCTGGCGACGCTGCGCCCCTACCAGGAGCGCGGCCTCGCGTGGCTCCGCACGATGGCCGCGCTCGGCCTCGGCGGGTGCCTCGCGGACGACATGGGTCTCGGCAAGACGGTCCAGATCCTGGCGTTCCTCCTCCATCGCGCGGAGGTCGCGCCGGACGACCGGCGGCCGGCGCTGCTCGTCGCGCCGACCTCGGTGGTCGGCAACTGGGAGCGCGAGATCGCGAGGTTCGCGCCGTCGATCCCGATCGTGCGTCACTACGGCGCGGGCCGCGCCCGCGTGGCGCGCACCCTCGGCGAGGCCACGGTCGCCACGGCAGCGGCGCCCATCGTCCTCACCACGTACGGCGTCGCGCGGCGGGACGTCGCGCTGCTCTCCTCGCTCGCGTGGTCGAGCGTGGTGCTCGACGAGGCGCAGAACGCGAAGAACGCCGCGTCGGCCACGGCCAAGGCCGTGCGTACGTTCCGCGGCGCTCACCGCTTTGCGCTCACCGGCACGCCGGTCGAGAATCGCCTCGCCGAGCTGTGGTCGATCCTCGATTTCGCCAACCCGGGCCTGCTCGGTGGGCTCGAGGCGTTCCGGCGGGACTTCGCGGTGCCGGTGGAGCGCTTCGCGAACGCCGAGGCCGCGGCGCGCCTCCGCCGCGTCGTCGCGCCGTTCCTGCTGCGCCGCCTCAAGAGCGACCCCAAGGTCATCGACGACCTGCCAGCCAAGAACGAGATGGATGTATTCTGCACGCTGACGCGCGAGCAGGCGACGCTCTACCAGGCGGTGGTCGACGAGGAGCTGCGCCTCATCAAGGAGAGCCGGGGCATCCAGCGCGCGGGCCGGGTGCTGGCGATGCTCACGGCGCTCAAGCAGATCTGCAACCACCCGGCGCAGTACCTCGGTGAGCGCGGCCCGCTCGCGCGCCGCTCCGGCAAGCTCGCGCGGATCACCGAGATGCTCGAGGAGGCGATGGCCGCGGGTGACAAGGCGCTCGTCTTCACGCAGTACCGCGAGATGGGCGATCGCCTGGTGGCCCACCTGGAGGAGCACCTCGGCGTGGACGTCGCGTTCTTGCACGGCGGCACCACCAAGCGAGCGCGCGATCGGCTGGTCGAGGAGTTCCAGGCAGACCCGCAGCGCGCGCGCGTCTTCGTCCTGTCGCTGAAGGCCGGCGGCACCGGCCTGAACCTCACCGCCGCGAGCCACGTGTTCCACTACGACCGCTGGTGGAACCCGGCCGTCGAGGATCAGGCGACCGATCGCGCCTACCGCATCGGGCAGAAGCGAAACCTCCAGGTGCACAAGCTGGTGTGCGCCGGGACGGTGGAGGACCGTGTCGCGCAGCTGCTCACGAAGAAGCGTGCGCTCGCTGATGCCGTGGTCGGAGCAGGGGAGCGCTGGATCACCGAGCTCGCCGATGCCGAGCTGCGCGAGCTCGTCTCGCTCTCGCGCGACGCGGTCGTGAGTGACGTGGAGGAGGCCTCGTGAGCGCGCCGCGGCGGGGCGGGTGGAGCTCGTGGCGCGACTCCTCGGGGCCGAAGCCGCCGCCGCCGGCGCACGGGATCAAGATCAAGACCGTCGGGACCACGTGGTGGGGCCAGCGCTGGACCGCGGCGCTCGAGAAGATGTCCCCCGCGTACGCGAGCCGGCTCGCGCGCGGCAAGACGTACGCGCGGACGGGGCGCGTCTCCGATCTCGCGATCGCCACCGGAGCGGTGCAGGCGAGCGTGACCGGCTCGCGGCCGCGGCCGTACGCCATCACCATCACGCTGGCGCCGCTCGATGCCGCGACGTGGACCGCGGCCATCGCCACACTCGCCGCGAAAGCGCGCTTCGCCGCGGAGCTCCTCGCGGGAGAGATGCCGAAGGACGTCGACGAGGCGTTCCGCGCAGGCGGCGCGAGCCTCTTTCCCTCGACGCCGGGCGAGCTGTTGACGACGTGCAGTTGCCCCGACCACGCGAACCCGTGCAAGCACGTCGCGGCGACCCACTACGTCCTCGGCGACGCGTTCGATCGCGATCCATTTCTCCTCTTCGAGCTGCGCGGGCGCACGCGCGAGGAGGTGCTCGCGGCCACGCGCGCGGCCCGCGGCGCGGAGCCCGCGGTGCCGGTCGAGGTCACCCCGGCGGTGCGCCTCGGCAAGCTCCGCGAGGTCGATTACGATGCGTGGCGCGGGCCGCGCCCGTCCCTCAAGCTCTCGTTCGCTGCCCCCGAGCGGCACGCCGCCGTGGTCGCCTCCCTTGGCAAGCCAGGCTCGTGGAGAGAGAAGGCGAGCCCCGCCGAGCTCCTCATCCCCATCGTGCAGTCTGCATCGACCCAGGCGATCGCGATCGCGCTGGGGGCCACAGAGGTGGAAAATCCAGGCGATCCGGACGAGGAGTCGATGTAAGTGCGGCCTGGTGCACGCAGGCGACGCCCGCGTCTCACGTGCATCACGCAACGGCTTCTCGCTATCGGCACACATGCCTGGATCTCTATGGTCCCGAGGTTCATGGAGGCCGGTATGAGCTCGTTCGAGAACGCTGAATCCACCGACGCTGGGATCGATCTCTGGCGCGTGCAGCTCGGGAGCGGAGACATCCGCGTCATGAGCCTCGACGCGCTCGACGACGCGTTCCAGGCCGGCACCATCGACGCGAGCACGCTCGTGCTCGCGCCGGGCGCGGCCGTGTGGTCGAAGCTCGGCGATGCGGCCGGCCTCGAGGGCGATGCCCCGGCCTCCCCCAAGTCGACGGTCAACAGCCTCGCGCCCATCGCAGTCGACGCGTACCCGACCGGCCCTGCCACGCGCTATGCGGTGCCGCCGGTGCAGGTCTCGCTCCCCGATCTCGACCTCGACCTCGACGCGCTCGACGACAACGCCTTCAAGGCGAAGAAGGGGCGCGTCTACGCGGGCATCGCCATCGCGGCGGTCATCGTGTGCGGCCTCGGCTTCGCGGCGACGCGCCTCGCGCCCGTCACGTCGGCCGCGGCGAACGCGCTCAGCGCCGAGGCCGCCATGAAGGCCGCCGGCAACGCTCCGCAGAAGGCCGCCGAGGACGAGCGCGCCGCCGCGCGCCTCCAGGCGCTCACCGAGGAGCAGCGGGTGAAGCTGCTCGAGGCCGACAAGGCGCGCGAGGCACGCGAGGCGGCGAAGCGCGCGAAGGACCACCCGGCGCCGCCCTCGGGCGGGCGTCGCTCCGGACCGCAACCGAAGAGCGGCACACCGTTCCAGAACGGCGGCGACAAGTACGACCCGCTCAACGGCGCGCTGTAGAGCCGACAGAACGTTCGCTCCGGCGTGGAAACGCCGGCTGACGCCCGCCGAGGAGTCTCCGTCGGCGCGCTTTGTCGTGCGCGGTCATGCGCCCGACGTCTACCGGCTGGCCACGGACGGGACGACGATCGGCCGGATCGCGAAGTAGTCGTCTTTTCGGCACGTAGGTGACCCGGATCCCGTTCGCGTCGGACTCCGCCTCCAGTTAGCGGCTCCGCGCGAGGCCGAGCGCCTTCGCGCGCGCCTTCGCGTAGGCCTCGGCGTCGACCTCCTCGCCCGACGACCAGGCCTCGAGGGCGGGAACGATCACCGCGTCCCACGTGGGGCCGAGGCGCAGCGTGAGAAAGTCGCGGTATAGCGCCTCGATGATGCCCTCGATCTCGCGGGTCACCGTCATGCGCTCGTAGAAGTCCTCGTGCGCCTCGTCGCTCTCGAACGCCGCGACGTCGGCCGCGCTGTTGCCCCGCTTCCTGGGGCGGGCGCGCTTCACCGGTCCGTCGACGCGCACGAGCGAGGCCACCGCGCCCGGCGCGTCGCCCGGGGTCTTCTCGCCGCCCTTTCGCGGCAGCTTTAGGCCCGCGATGTTCAGGGTCTCGGCCTTGAGCGTGAACATCGCGTCCTGCTCGTTCCACGAGAGGTGGAGCGCCGCGACGTCGGGCAGCTTGCCGCGCAGCAGCGCCTCCTTCGCCTCGCGATGGTTGCCGGGCTGCGATCCCTTGATGGTGGTCGCCTCCTGGCCTTGCGACATCACGAGGCGCCCCTCGAGCCACATCCCGAACGAGCCGTGCGCCTTGGTCTCGAGCGTGCCTTCGAAGAGCTCGGACTCGAACCACACCCAGAGGAGCAGCTCGCGACCGACGAAGCGTCGTAGCTCGTTGCGCTCGAAGGCTTCCATCACGCCTCCTCTTTCTCGAGCAGGATCATCTCGAGCTCTTCCCAGGTGCTCTCCTGGGCCTTGGACAGGCCGAGACGCGCCGCGAGCGTGTAGGGCGCCTCGGGGACGAGCCGCAGGCCGAACGTCTTCGTGAAGATCTCCATCAGCTGAGCGCCCGCCTTCTCCGCGTGGCTGAAAAACCGCACCACGCCCTCGTTCATGGACCACGAGAGGTCGATCATGCGGGTCGCCGGGGAGGTCTGCTTGCGCAGCTTGCGCGAGACCACCTCCTTCAGCTCGGTCTTCTCGACGCGGCCCAGCCGCTCGCGCCCCTTCTTCTCGAGGTACGCGGCCTCGGCTTCGCGGAGGCGCTGCTTCAGGATGCTCGCGGGGAGCCGCCACTTGTCGGTGCGCAGCCCGAGGTTGACGTACTCGTTGTAGAATACATCTTCGTAGCGGAGCTCGATCTCGAACGGCTCGCCGACCTTGCACCAGCCGGAGCGCTCCAGCTCCTCGTCGTCGGGCTCGAGCGGCTTCATCGCTCGCAGCCGGATGGCACGCATGTATTTTTCGCGAAAGTCCTCGGGGACGTCGCCGGCCACGAAGAAGCGCGCATAGGTGAGGGATCCGCGAAGGGCAGGCACGGCCTACCTCTCGCACGAGTCGGGGCGTGCACGGAAGGACGGACCTGCTAGTGCGACGCCGGATTGCGACGCGCCGGGCCTGCCGCCCTCTTTTTTTCGTGCTGGCTTTCGTTCTCCGTGCGCGATTGAATAACGGGGGCCGGGCTCACGTCTGGCCCCCCGCTGACTGCGTGCTACGCTCGCCAGCGCCTGCCCGATGTCCGACCCGGCAACCTCAAAATTCCCTGTTTGCATTGGCGATATCGTTGCCGGGAAGTACCGCGTCGAGCGCGTCCTGGGCTCCGGGGGCATGGGCGTGGTGGTCGCGGCGACCCATCTCGAGCTCGACCAGCTCGTGGCGCTGAAGTTCATCCTCCCTCAGGCGCTGGCCGGGTCGGGGAACGTCGAGCGCTTCATGCGCGAGGCGCGCGCGGCGGTGCGCCTGAAGAGCGAGCACGTGGCGCGCGTCTACGACGTCGGTCGTGACGGCGAGGACCGCCCCTTCATGGTCCTCGAGCTCCTCGAGGGCATGGACCTCGCGAAGCTGAGCAAGCAGAAGGGCTCGCTGCCCGTGGCCGATGCCGTGGAGTACCTGCTCCAGGCCTGCGAGGCGCTCGTCGAGGCTCACGCCGCGGGCATCGTCCATCGCGATCTCAAGCCCCAGAACCTCTTCGTCACGCGCCGCCTCAACGGTACGCCGCTCGTGAAGGTCCTCGATTTCGGCATTGCGAAGGCAATCGGGCCGCTGGCCGCCGGGCAGCTCTCGCTGACCGACTCCGCGGCCATCATCGGCTCGCCGCTCTACATGGCGCCCGAGCAGATGCGCTCCGCGCGGACCGCGGAGGTCCGGAGCGACATCTGGGCGCTCGGCGTGGTCCTCTTCGAGCTCCTCGGCGGCCAGCTCCCGTTCGACGGCGAGACGGTGACCGAGGTCTGCATCCGCGTCGTCAACGAGCAGCCCGCCGAGCTGCTCTCGCTCCGGCCCGCGCTCGATCCAGCGCTGGTCGCCATCGTGATGCGCTGCCTCGCGAAGGATCCGGAGGAGCGCTTCCACAACGTCTCGGCGCTCGCCGCCGCGCTCGAGCCGTTCTCGCGCAGCGCCAAGCAGGGCGGGCTCGTGCGGCCGTGGCGCTCGTTCGAGGACACGCAGGACTCGCAGAACGAGGGTCCGTTCGCGAACGTCGCCGATGCCACGGGCCCGGCCACGCTCGTGACCGTCGACACCGTGATCCCGCCGGAGATCCTCGAGCGATCCGCGGCGCACGAGAAGTCGAGCCCGCTGCCGCTCGTGTCCACGAGCTCGAGCTGGGCGGACTCCACGTCGGGCCAGCGCCCTGACGGTGAGGATCGCCGTCCGCGTTCGTTCTCCACCGGCGTGGTCGCGGCGATCGTGGTCGCAGCGGCGGCGGCGGCCGCGGCGGGTGGGCTGTTCCTCGGCCGCGGGTCGTCCGGCCCCGCGCTCGCGCCGGCCGCGGCCGGCGCGAGCAGCGGGAGCGTCGCCGCGCCGGCGCCTTCGCCCGAGCCGCCTGCGGTCATCGCGGCGACCGCCACCGCGGTCGCGTCGCCGTCCGTCCCGCCCTCGGCGGCCAAGGCGCCGACCCCGACGACCTCGGCCTCGGTCGCGGCCCGGCTCCTCTCGGCAGGCAAGCTGCCTCGGCAGAGCGGCGCGGTACGTCCCGAGGTCGCGAGCGCCGCCTCGGCGGCGCCGGTCGCCCCGCGCCCGGTCGAGGCAAAGCCGGCGGATCCGGTCTCGCATCCGGTCTCGCCAAACGGCGCGCCGATCCTGCATTAGCGCAGCAGAAAGACCGAGTAGCATGGGAGGCGCGTGCCGCGCGTTCTTCCTCGTCCTGCCCGTCTCCCGCTCGCGATCCTGCTCGCGGCGTCCCTGTGCGCGGCGCCGCGCAGCGCGCTCGCCGATCCCGATCAGATCGAGGCCGACGGGCTGATCGCGAAGGGCATCGAGCTGCGCGAGCACGGCAAGGACGACGATGCCCTCGGCCTCTTCAAGAGAGCGCTCGCGAAGTCTCCGTCGCCACGCGCGCGCGCGCAGGTCGGTGTCGCGGAGCAGGCGCTCGGCCTCTGGGTCGCGGCCGAGGCGGATCTGGTGCTCGCGCTGAGCGCCGTCGACGACGCGTGGATCGGAAAGAACCGCGGCGCGATCGAGGGCGCGCTCGCGACGGTGCGCCGTCGCCTCGGCACGCTCGAGGTGCGCGGCACCGAGGGCGCCGACGTCATGCTCGACGGCGTGCACCTCGGCGTGCTGCCGGTGGCGGTGCCGTTCCGCGTCGAGGCGGGCCGGCGCACCCTCGAGATCCGCAAGGAGGGCTTCCATCCCACCACGCGCAGCCTCGAGATCCCCGCGGGCGGCGTGGCGCGCGAGACCGTGACGCTCGTGCAGCTCGAGGTGGCGAAGGCGCCCGTCCTCGGTGTCCCGGTCCCCGGCGCCGGCGGAGCGCCGCCCGTAGTGGGCGATCCGGGCCGCGGGCAGCGTCTGCTCGGCTGGGTCTTCACCGGCGCCGGAGTCGCCCTCATGGCGACGGGCGGCATCGGCTTCCTCGTCCGTAAGGGCTACGTCGACGACTACAACATCCGCTGTCCCGGCGTGGGCGCGGACCAGAGTCCGGAGTGCGCCGACAAGGCCGACTCGTCGAAGACCTGGCTCACCATCTCGATCGTCACGCTCGTGGGCGGCGGCATCTTCACCGTCGGCGGGCTCACGCTCGTCGCGACCGCGCCGAGCCGCGAGGCGCAAGCGCCGGCGAAGGTGCGCTTTGCGTGCGCGCCTTCGCTGTTCGGCGGCCGCGGCGGCGGCGAGCTGAGCTGCGCCGGATCATTCTGACATGGCGCTGCTGCTCCACGTCGAGCCGCTCTGGGTGAGCCCCTACGTGTTCGCGGTGTTCGTGACGCTGCGCGAGAAGGGCCTCGCCTTCGAGTCCGCCGCGCTCGACTACCGCCAGGGCGAGACCTCCACCGCGCCGTACCTCAACAAGACGATCACGGGCCGGGTACCGACGCTCATCCACGACGAGCTCGGGCTCGGCGAGTCCACCGCGATCATCGAGTACCTCGAGGAGACGTTCCCGGAGCGCCGCGTGCTGCCTGCGTCTGCCGCGGACCGGGCGCGCTGCCGTCAGCTCATGTCGTGGCTCCGCAGCGACGAGACGCTCGCCCTGCGCGCCGAGCGCTCGACGGACACGATCTTCTACGACCGCAACACCACGCCCCTCACCGATGCCGCGCTGCTCTCCGCGAAGAAGCTCGTCGAGGTGGCGGGACGCATGATCCGCGCGGGCCACCCGCACCTGTTCGCGGAGTGGTCGGTCATCGACTCCGAGCTCGCCTTCGCGCTTCATCGCCTGATCGTGAACGGCGATCCGGTGCCGAGCGGCATCAAGGAGTGGGCAGAGTCGCAGTGGCAGCGTCCCACGGTGCGCGCGTTCGTGGAGATCGTGCGCCCGAGCCTGCGCGGCTAGCGCGGTCACGCGGACTTCTTCGCTTCGAGCTCTTCCCAGCGCGCGGTGAGCTTCGCGGCGAGCGCCTTGGCGGCGTCGAGGCGCGCGCGGATCGCCGGGACCTTCGCGCTCTCCTGACCGCCGGCGTAGAGCGACGGATCCGCGAGCTCGGCCTCGACCGCGCCCGCGGCCTGCTCGGCCTCGTCGATCCGGTCCATGATGCCGTCGAGCTCCTTCTGTTCGTTCTTGGAGAGCGCGGCCTTCGCCTTGCCCGAGGTGCGAGGCTTCTCCTCCTGCTTCGCTGCGGCGTTGGCGCGCGCGGCGTCGCGGCGCGCATCGGCCTCGCGCTCGCGCGCGTTGGCGTAGGCCTGATAGGCGCCGGCGTAGCGGGTGACGCGCCCGTCACCCTCGAAGCAGAGGATGCCGGTGGTGACGCGGTCGAGCAGGTAGCGATCGTGCGTGACCACGAGTAGCGACCCCTCGTACGTGGAGAGGAAGTCCTCGAGCGCGCTCAGGGTGTCGGTGTCGAGATCGTTGGACGGCTCGTCGAGCAGCAGCAGGTTCGCGGCCGACGCGAGCAGCCGGGCGAGCGCGAGGCGGGCGCGCTCGCCGCCGGAGAGCGCGGCGACCTTCTTCTTCTGCATGTTGCCGTCGAACGCGAAGCGCTCGAGGTACGAGCGCGGATCGATGCGCTCCTTGTCGACCGAAGGTACCGCGGCGGCGACGGTGTCGAAGACTGTGGCGTCGAGCTCGAGGGCCGCGCGCTGCTGATCGAGGTAGCCGAGGCGAATGCGCCGACCCAGCTGCATCTCGCCCTCGGCGAACGCCGTCTCGCCGAGGATGGCGCGGAGCAGAGTGGTCTTGCCGGTGCCGTTCGGGCCGAGGATGCCCAGGCGGTCGCCGGTGGTCATCGCGAGATCGAAGTTGCGCAGCAGCCACCGATCACCGCCTGGCACCTTGAGCCCGACGTTCTTGAGATCGATGACGGCGCGCCCCGCATCGGTCACCTGCGCCGAGAGCTCGACTTGCATCTCCTCGGGCGGCCGCTCGATGTCGCGCGCCGCCTCGGCCCGTCCGATGCGTGACTTCTGCTTCGTGCTGCGCGCCTTGGGCTGGCGACTCAGCCACTCGAGCTCGGTGCGGAGGAAGTTCTTCCGGTTGCGCTCGGTGCGCTCCTGGAGCGCCATGCGCTCGGCCTTCGCGGCGAGGAAGTCCGCGTAGCCGCCGTCGTACGAGTGGACGTTCCCGGTCTCCACCTCGAGCGTGCGATCCGCGACCCGATCGAGCAGCCAGCGGTCGTGGGTGACGAGCAGCACGGTCCCTCGGAACGACTCCACCAGGTAGCGCTCGAGCCAGTCGATGGTGTCGGCGTCGAGATGGTTCGTCGGCTCGTCGAGGAGCATGACGTCGGGCGCGCTCACGAGGACGCGCGCGAGCGCCACGCGGCGCCGCTGGCCGCCGCTCAGGGTGCCGGTGGTGCGATCGACGACGTCCATGATCCCGAGATGGGCGAGGACGCGGTCCACCTCGTGCGAGCGCTCCCAGCCGCCGAGGCGCTCGACCTCCGCGGCCGCCTCGACCTGCTCGGCGAGGAGCGCGTCGCTCGCGTGAGCCTCCCTGCCGATCCGCTCGGTGATCTTCTCGTGACGGCGCCGCGCCACCACCCAGGTCTCGAGACCCTCCTCGACGGACTGGCGCACGGTGCTGTCCGGATCGAGCGTGGGCTCCTGCGCGAGGTAGGCGACGCGCGCGCCGCGGCGCGTGGCGACGCTCCCGGTGTCGGGGGTCTCGGCGCCCGCGAGGATCTTCGCGAACGTGCTCTTGCCGGCGCCGTTGCGGCCGACGACGCCCACGCGCTCGCCGTCCTCGAGGGTGATGGACACCCCCTTCAGTAGCTGGCGATCACCGAACGCCTTGCTGACATCGAGAGCGGCGAGGACGGTCATCGGAAGGCCGGAGACTAGTACGCCAGGACGGGGGCTGGATCACCTGTCCATTCCCCTTTGCACTGTAAAGGGCTGCGATCGCCGCGACTTGGCCGACGCAGCTCACATTCGCGCACAAAACCGGCATCGCGCCCGGGCGGAGCCGCCGGCACGTCGGTTGCGATGACGCTGCAGCATGCCTGTCTCGACGGAACCGCTGCTCCGCGTCCTCGGCTCGCTCCTGATCGCGGGAAGGTACGAGCGCAGCGACCTGTGGCGCACGTGGATCGCCGCCGAAGGTCAACGGCTCCGGTAGCGCGCGAGACAAAGGGGCTGGAGAGAGTCGCCGAGACCTGGAAGCGTCTCGCCTCACCTCTGCCCTGTCACCTCGCGGTCCCAGCCTCTCGGTGTCGGGCGGTGGCGCCTCGGCATAGACGACCTATGCTGCGGGTTTTCGGATCAGCGCGGGCGTGCGGAAAGACGCGTCGATGCTCTCCGCGAGCACGTCGCCGAGCTGGCGGGCGGCGTCGAGGCGCGCGTCGTTCAGCTCGCCGCCCGGCCACTCCACCACGATGCGCCCGCGGCGGTAGCTCAGGGTCACGCGATCGCGCTGGCGCAGCGCGAGGAGCGCGCGCCGGACCCGCTCGCTCACGACCCGTTCGGTGAAGCCCACCGGTCGCTCGGCGGTGCGGATGCGCGCGGCCCCTCCCGCGTCGCAGATCCACACCAGCGAGCCGAGGAGGGTGGCGCGCGGACGCACGACGAGGCGCGTGCGCACCTTCGCCTCGCGACCGACCGTCGTGAGCCGCAGCGTCGCGTCGCCGCTCGCCCAGGTCATGAGCACGGCCGTACGGTTCGGCCAGTCACCCTGCAGCGGCACGAAGTGGAGGTCGCGCGCGCGCGCGTAGGAAGCCCAGCTCCGCGCGAGCTCCTCGTGGTCGCGCGCGTTGACGAACCAGAACGCGGCGAAGCCCGCGAGCACGAACGGCGCAATCAGGACGAAGAAGAAGGCCGCGAGAAGGTCGTAGCCCACCCTGAAGGCATAGGGCCAAGCGAACGATCAGTCCACGGGCAGGAGCCTGGAAGCGTTTCCCCAGAGGAACGCGTGGCGGATCTCGGGCTTGTCCTCGGTGGCGATGAGCACCTTCGAGACGCTGATGGCCGGGTGGTAGAACGGCCAGTCCGAGCCGTGGACGACGCGCGCGGTGTCCGCCTCGTTCACGAGGCGCGTGACGTTCCGCAGCGACTGCGAGGACGTCTCCAGCCACACGTTCGGGTACTTGAGCTGGAGCGCGAGCGCCTCGTCGAACTGGAGCGCCCCCGCGTGGCCGAGCACGAACGTGGTGGCCGGGTTGTCGCGAATGGGCCCCTCGTAGAAGCGCACCTGATTGAGGTACTGGCCGAGCTTCGGCTCGATGCCTGCGGGCCCGCAGTGCCAGAACACGACCATCTGCCGCTCGCCGCACATCTTGTAGAGGGCCTGCGCGCGCTTGTTGTCGGCGCGCACCATCTGCACCGAGGGATGCATCTTGATGCCGCGCGCGCCCTTCGCGTACTGCGCGTCGAGCTTCATGTCCGGTGACGACGCGTACGGGTGCACCGAGCCGAACGAGAACAGCTTGTCCGAGGTCGAGGCGGCGGCGCTCAGCGCGACGTCCGCGTTGTGCGAGAGCACGGGGAAGTCGATGGGCAGCAGCACGGACGCGCGGATCCCGATCTCGTCCATCTCGCGCGTGAGGTTCGGGATGGTGTGCGTCTCGCGCATGCCGCGCGGGCCGAGGCTGCCGAGCGTGAGGTCGTGCGTGAGCGCGGCGACGATCTCCGGCGACATGTTGCGGTTCACGTACACGTCGAGATCGATCGCGCAGCACGAGGGCAGGTAGTGCTGGGTCTCGTGGTGAAGCTTGTGGAGATCGACGCTCATCGGGCGCACGTAGGCGAGCGCGAGGTGGGTGTGGAGATCGGCGATGGGCCCGATGCTCCGATCGTTCATCACGAGGCGACCAGCGTCGGAGAGACCGAACCACGGCAGCCGCGTGAGATCGAGCAGCGACGTGAAGCGCGAGGGATGAACGCTCACGGGTTCTTCGCGCTCGCGCCCGCGACGACGATCGCCTCGTCGACCGCGGTGTTGGCCATGGCCTCGATGCCATCCATGAAGTCGAGCAGCGCCTCGCGCACCACCGCGCGATCGGGGATCTGCCCGAGCATCCCGTACATGGCCGCGGCTCCCTCGGCCTGCGCGCCGGAGTCGAGCACGTCCTTCGTGCACGCGCGGAGGTCGCTGACGATCTGGTCGGCGAGCGCTTCGTGTGCGGGGCTCAGCGTCAGGTGGAGGCTCGGCGGCGTCTGCTGGCGATCCATGCGCCAGCCTTTCTCCTGCATGCGATCGCCGAGCACGTAGAGGTCGACGCCCTGTCCGGTGGGCCCGGGCGTGGCGGCGGCGTCGGCGCCGATGGCGATGCAGCTCATCACCGGCTCGCCGAGGATCTTGAGACCCGGGATCTCCGCGACCCCGCGCTTGATCTTGCCGGTCGCCTCCATCGCGCGCTTCGCGAGCTCGAGGTAGCCCTCTTCGCCGAGGTAATTCATCACCGCCCACGCCGCGGCGATCGCGCCGCCGGGCCGGGTGCCGAGCACGCTGGGCGAGCCGAAGAGGCCGCCCGGCCAGTCGGCATGGACGAAGTGCTGGTAGCGGCGCAGCGCGCGCGTACGGTACAGCACGGTCGAAGCGCCCTTCGCCGCGAACGCGTACTTGTGGAGGTCGGCGGAGATCGACGTGACGCCGCGCACGCGGAAGTCCCACGGCGCGACCTCGTAGCCGAGCTTCTCCACCCAGGGCAGAAAGTAGCCGCCGATGCACGCATCGACGTGGCACAGCGCGCCGCGGCTGTCGGCGAGCGCGGCGAGCTCGGTGACGGGATCGATGACGCCGTGCGGATACTGCGGCGCCGACGCGACGACGAGGATCGTGCGCTCGCTGAAGAGCGCTTTTGCGGCGTCGACGTCGGCGGTGAAGTCGGCGCGCGTCGGGACGAGGATTGCCTTGATCCCGACCATGTGCGCGGCCTTGTGCAGCGCCGGGTGCGCGGTGACGGGCACGAGCATCTCGGGTTCCTTCACGTCGGGCCGCTCGGCGCGCGCCCAGTCGCGCGCGGTCTTCACCGCGAGCAGCAAGCTCTCCGAGCCGCCGCTCGACATCGAGCCCGCCGCTCCCTCCGGCGCATGCATCAGATCCTGCGCCATCGCGAGGACCTCGGTCTCGAACTTCCGCAGGCTGGGG
>JAYTHX010000122.1:0-5855 GCA_043732195.1 Polyangiaceae bacterium | reverse complement strand
GGGGTCTCGGTGATGCCCCTGGCGGGCGGCGCATGGCTCGACGAGAGGCTCCGCCAGCGTTGAGCGCGGACCGGGGCACGGCGCGTCAGTGGGACGTTGCGCTACGCGGCAGCTCCGCCGATTCGCTCCGGCGCGACAAATCGGCGCGAATTCTGCGACCGCCGACACGTCCCACCCGGGTGGCGCAGTGGAAAGCGCCATCTCCGCTTCGCCCGCGTTGTCGTTCGGTCCGGACTGGCGTCTGCTGAAGATGCGCCCGACCGACCGTCGAGCAGGAGGTTCTTCGAATGTCTCGTCGCTTTGCCATCGCATTCCTTACGGTTGCCCCGCTCACCTTCCTCGCTCCGAAGCTCGCCCATGCCGGGCTCGAGGCGTGCGGAAACATCAACGTCAAGGCCGACGCCAAGTGCGAGGTCAAGGTCGACGTCGCCTGCTCCGCGCAGTGCACGCCGGTCAGCTTCACCGCCGCCTGCGAGGGCAAGTTCGTCGCTACTTGCGACGGCAAGTGCTCGTTCGACGTGGACGCTAGCTGCAGCGGCAGCTGCAACGCGGACTGCACTGGCAAGTGCTCGGCGAACCCCGGCAGCTACAGCTGCACCGGCAGCTGCACCGGCAGCTGCGAGGCCGACTGCTCGGCCACGTGCAACGCCGAGGTCAGCGGCAGCCAGGCCCAGGCCGACTGCAAGGCCCACTGCTCCGGCAACTGCAACGCGAAGTGCAACGCGAGCTGCAGCGGGACGCCCCCCAGCGCGACATGCGAGGCGAAGTGCCAGGGCTCCTGCACCGGCTCCTGCCAGGCGAAGGCCTCGGCGGATTGCCAGGTCAAGTGTCAGGCGGACGTCGACCTGCCGAAGTGCCAGGCGGAGCTCAAGGGCGGCTGCGATATCCAGTGCAAGGACCCGAAGGGCCAGATCTTCTGCGACGGTCAGTATGTCGACAGCGGCGGCAACCTGGAGAAGTGCGCCGCGGCGCTCAACGCGATCCTGAACCTCAAGTTCTCGTCCTCCGCCTCCGCGGAGTGCAGCGGCAACACGTGCTCGGCCGAGGCGAAGGCAAGCGCGTCGGCCTGCTCTACCACCACCCCCGACTCCCCGAACGCGCCGCTCGCTCCGGCTGCGATCGCGATGTGCGCGGTGGGCGCGGTGCTTGCACGGAGGGCTCGTCGCGGCGGCCGCTGAGCCCGCCCGAAGGAGCCTTTTCGATCATGAACACGACGCAGGCCACCGATAACAAGTCCAAGAAGATCCAGCCCGTCACCGGGGACGTCGGCGCGCAGCTGAGTGAGCGCGTCGAGCATGTCCGGGACCTCGTCGAGGACGTGCGGGCGAAGGCCGAGGTCGCGTTTCGTGAAAAGCCGTACCTCGTCCCCGTCGCCGCGGGAGCGCTCGGGCTCGGCATCGGCGTCCTGCTCGGTTCGAAGATCACGCGCTTCATCATCTTCACCGCGGTGGGCGGCATCCTGAGCGAGGCGCTCGGCGGTGAGATCAAGCGCTTCGTCGGCGAGTTCCAGAACCGCCTCGCTGAAGGCGAGAGTGGCGAGAAAGACAGCGCTTGAGCGGCGCCTGAGCTCGGCTACGCGGCGCGGACGTTCAGCCGCCGCGTAGCTCCAGATCGATGATGAGCGGCAGATGGTCCGACGCCCGTCGCGACACGCCGTTCCAAGGGACGTGAGCGGCCCGCACCACGAGCTGGTCGCTCACGAAGACGTGGTCGAGACGCAGCACGGGCAGGCGGCTCGGGAACGTGGCGCGCGGACGATGGCCGCGGATGCCGCGCTGGGCGTCGCGCAGCGTGGCGGCGAATCGCCGGTACGTCGTGGCATGCGGGACCGCGTTGAGGTCGCCGCAGAGGAGATGCGCCTTTTGCAGCTCGCTGCTGCCGAGCCATTCCGGGCCCGCCAGCTCGCGCGATTGCATCCCGCGCTCGTCGCGGTGCACGCCGAGATGCGTGCTGATGATGTCGACCGACCAGCCCGAAGCGAGCTTCGTCCGTGCCCAGATGGCGCCCCGAGGCTCGGCATTCTGGTGCGGTGAGGCGAACGTCGTCACCTTCACGAGCTGAAGCGGGTGCCGGCTCATGAGCGCGTGCCCGTAGAAGCCCACGCCGCGTCGAAACGTCCGGCAGAAGAGGAGCTTCATCCCGAGCTGCGACGCCAGGTCGCGCGCATGGTGCGCTCCTTCTGCCTCCTCGGTCTCCGGGGCGTCGAGCTCCTGGAGCGCGATGACGTCGGCATGCGCGTCCTTGCAGACCTGCGTGACCTCGGCGTTCGAGTCCTGCCCGCCGGGCCCCAAGCAACCATGGACGTTGTACGTCATCACGCGGAAGCGGGGCACCGCCGGAGCCATACGGCAGCGGAACGATGGTTGCAACTTGCGTCCTCGAAGCGCGGCGTTGGGTCGCGCAAGGAGGGTCACGACCATGGATCCCAAGACGAGCGGCGTGCAGGGCGAAGGCAACTACGACGCGACCCACAACTACAACGATGGCGTGAAGAAGTCGGTCGAGAAGGGCAATGCCGAGGAGCTCGCGGAGAAGGCAAAGAAGGCGCTCGAGGGCCCCGAAGGCGACGCGCTCCGCGCGGCCGAGAAGAAGGGTAAACAGGGCGGCGAAGGCGCGCCGAAGAAGTGACCGGACGGTGACGATGGCATCGATTCGCGACGCGGTGAAGGCGCGCGCCCGTTCCCTGGGGACGCTGTTCTCGAGGTCGTACGACAAGTTCGACGAGCTCGACGGCTTCCGTCTCGGCGCGGCGTTCTCGTACTACGCCACGTTCGCGATCTTTCCGCTCGTGCTCCTCTCGGTGACGGTCATCGGCTTCGTTGTCGGCGACAGCGACGCCGCGCGCGATCGCGTGCTCGCGGCGGTCGCGAGCTCCGACAGCTCCGTCACCGACGTCATCAACCAGACGCTCGTGTCGATGAAGGATGCGGGGGCGCGCAAGACCTCGGCGATCATCGGCCTGCTCTCGCTCCTCTTCGCGGCGAGCGGCGCGTTCGTGGAGCTGGACTTCACCCTCAACAAGATCTGGGACGTGAAGCCGCGGGTGGGCATTGGCGTCGTCGGCAAGGTGAAGGTCTTCCTGGAGGAGAGACTCTCCGGGCTCGCCTGCGTGGTGAGCATCGGTGTGTTCCTCGTCCTCTCGCTGGTCAGTAGCGCGACACTGAGCGTCCTCGCACAGCACGCCCGGTCCAAGGTCACCCCCGCGCTCCTCCAGGTGGCCGAGCTGGGCGTGTCGCTCGTGCTGCTCTCTCTCGCCATGGCTGCGGCATTCCACTACGTGCCGCGCTCCCGGCCCCCCTTCCGTGACGTCATCGGCGGCGCGGTCCTCACGACCGTGCTCCTCACCGTGCTCAAGGCGCTCTTCGCGGTCTACGTGTCACGCCTCACCAGCTTCTCGACGTACGGCGTCGCCGGGGGCGTGCTGGCGCTCGCCACGTGGATCTATCTGTCCTCGCAGATCATCTTCTTCGGCGCGACGATCACGCGCGTCCACTGCGAGGCGACGGGCTTCCCGGCGGCCACGAAGCGCGACGCGGAGAGCATCGCCGCGCATGTGCACGCCATCGCCGAATAGCCGGCGTTTCGGCCGCGAAAAGCACAAAACGAAGAAAGCGCGAACCGCATGCGGTTCGCGCTTCGTCGCTGCGGCGCACCAGGCTCAGGTGGCGACGCGGCGGCCGAAGATCATCGACAGGGCGCCGAGGACCAGGAAGACGAAGAAGAGGATCTTCGCGATACCCGCCGCGCCAGCCGCAAGGCCGCCGAAGCCGAGGACCGCAGAGATGAGAGCGATCACGAAAAAAACAGCAGCCCAGTAGAGCATGACGAACCTCTTGGTGTTGGTTGGTTGGTTGGTTGGAACGTGTCGAAGGTTGCCTCGACCTGAAGCGAAGTCCGTGCCGACAAGACCGCTCCACCGGCACCCGTCCTGCATCGTCGGTAGCCATGAACGAGCCCACCAACCCGCAGTCGCCCCCCGCGCAGCCCGCCCCGCCGGTGAACCCGGACCCCAAGGCGCATCCGATTCATCCTGTCATCCCCACGCAGCCGATCCACGAGGGCTCCGATCCCTCGACGCCGATCACCGAGACCGACGACATCCGTCCCCGGTGAGGCGATGAAGTTCACCTACCGTCTGCAGAAAGAGCAGAGCGGCTGGCTCGCCGAATGCGTCGAGTCGGACGCGATGGGCGAGGGAAAGACAGAGATGGAGGCGGTGGCCTCGCTGCGCGAGTCCCTCGAGGAGCGCATGTTCCGCCCGGACGCGGTCGCGCCGCCTCCAGAGGCGCCGCACGCGCCGATCGTCCTGGAGCTCGCCGGCAAGGCGCCCCCCGACTCGCTCGACCTCGGTGGCCCCGGGGGGTAGCGGTGCTAGAGCGGGCGATATGAAGATCTCGCTCGAGAGGCTCGACACGCGGGGGCTGCGCGTCGACCTGCCGGGCTCGCATCGCGAGGCGCTCTCGCTGGTCGCCGCGGTGGGGTTGCGCGGAGTCGTCGAACAGACGGATGCCCGGCTCGCGCTGTCCGACGTCGCCGCGGAGAGCGTCGAGCTCGCGTCGCTGCGTGTCCTGCTTGGAGAGCTGGTGCTCTCGAGCGCAGAAGGGGCGACGCTCAGCGGCCTCGCGCTAGCGCTGGACAGCACCCCGGAGCAGCTCGTGCTCTCGGCCACCCTCGCGTCGATCGTGGTCAACGATCTGGAGGTCGCAGTCGACGACGTGCTCGTGCGCGGGCGCGTGACGCTCACGGCGCCCGAGCTGGCCGTTCGCGGTGACGAGGGCAGCCTCTCCGCGGCGCGCGTGGAGATCTCCGATTTCCTCCTGCGCGTCGGCGGCGTCGAGCTGACGGCCACGCAGCTGGTGGGCGGCGGCGTGAAGCTCGGCTGGGGTGCGGCCGGCTTCTGGCTGCACGCTACGGCGCTCGAGGCCCCCGCGTTCGGGCTGCGGACGGGCAACGTGCAGCTCGCGGCGGAGGCCGTCGCGGTCGGCGCGTTCCGGCTCGACGGCAAGCAGCTCACGATGGGAAGCACCGCGCTCGGCTCCGGCCAGGTGACGGTGGGCCTCCGGGGCAGCTCGGGGTCGGAGAGCGTGACCGCCACGCACGATATCCCCACGCTCCCCGAGCCCGCGGCGACGTCGTTGATCGAGCTGACGACGCTCGACGCGCTCTCGGGGCAGCTCGACGTGGACGTCGCTGTCGATCTCACGGTGCCGATCATCGGTCGGCGGAAGGCCACGCACCGGCTGCGGGTGACCATCGAAAACGGCACGCTCGACTATCACGCGCTCGAGCACAACCTCGCGAAGCTGGAGGACGCGCTGCTCGACTTCTCCGTCCGCGAGAACGCGCTGGTGCTCGAGCGGGTGAACCCGCTCTTCCCGGCGCGCGGGCACGGCAAGCCCGTGGTGATCTGGGACCTCGCCGGCGCGGATCTCGAGCTCGCGCAGCGCGCTCGGGTCCGGCTCTCGGTGCTGCCGCAGGCGCGGCTCGCCTCCGCTACCGACGAGAGCGAGGCGCCGGCGTCGAAGAAGAGCGGTGGCATCGCGCTGCGCGAGCTCGGCCTCCTCCGCATCAACGCGCGCCTCGCGCTGGCCGCGCCGGCAGCATCGCCGACCGGGCAGGTCCGCCTCGACCACGTTGCCTCGCTGACCCTGGGCGGCAACGTGTTCCACGAGCCCGGCGGCTCCCGTGAGGGCTCGGTGCTGGGCGAGCTCACCGGGCTTGCAGGTAGTCTGCACGCATTGCTGCTGGGCACGACGCGGGTCGACGCGGCGAGCGTGACAGCCTCGAGCCTCGCGCCCATCGAGCTGGCGTTCGCGGACGTGCAGCCGACGAACATGGAAGTGGGCCTCCAAGGC
>JAYTHX010000121.1:0-17039 GCA_043732195.1 Polyangiaceae bacterium | reverse complement strand
CGCGCGCGGACACGGCTCGCGATTGCGCACCTTCCCGCGGTCGCACGCGACGTGTACCATCCCAACGGGATGAATCGTCGCGCGCTACTCATCGCCCTGGTGGTCGGAATCCTGGGCGTATTCCTGCTGCTCCTCTATCAACGCCGGTTCGAGCTCGAGGCGTCGGGCGGCGAGAAGGTCAAACTACTCATCGCGGTGAAGCGCCTCGAGCGCGGCAAGCCCATAGCCGACGACGCCATCGCGATCCGTGAGGTCCCGATCGCCTACGTCGACGACCGATCCATCCGCGAGGTCGACAAGAACAAGGTGCTCGGACTGCGCCTGGGCACGACGGTCCGCGAGCAGCAGCTGCTGCTCTGGACCGACCTCGCCACGGGCTCCGACGATCGCAAGGAGCTCAGCTCCCTCGTTCTTCCCGGCTATCGCGCCGTGTCGATCCGCGCCGCGCGCGACGACACGAGCATCACGCTCCTCCGCCCCGGCGACTACGTGGACGTCATCGGCGTCCTTGGCGCTTCCGGCGGCGAGGCGAAGAGCGCGGTCGTCCTCCTGCAGCGCGTGCTCGTGCTGGCCATGGGCAACGAGACGTCTCCGGACGCCCTCGATCAGAAGGACAAGAGCTACACGGCGGAGAACCTGCTCACGCTGAGCCTCACGCTCTCGGAAGCGCAGATCATCGCGCTCGCCGCGGAGCGCGGTCGCCTCGCGGTCGCCGTCCGCCATCCCGACGACCAGCAGAAGGCCGGCGTCACCGACATCAACTTCGACTCCATCCTCGACCCGAAGAAGCGCGGCGAGATCAAGGGCGTGCGCGGCGGCGCTCCTCCCGTGAACATCACCGGCGGAGGCAGTCAGTGAAGGCTGGCAGGAATCGCGCTCTGCGAGCGCTTCTCTCCCTCGCGCTGCTCGTCCCCGCGACGTCGGCTGCGCTGGCCATCGGCGAAGGCACCGCCTTCGCGCAGAAGGCCAAGGGCGATCACGAAGAGATCTCACTGGCCGTCGGCGAGACCAAGACGCTGCCGGCCGGCGGCGTGAAGGAATACTCCGAGGGCGTGAAGGGCGTCGTCGACGTGGTCCCCACGCCCGACGGTCGCACGTTCGTCATCACCGGCAAGAAGCCGGGCACCACGACGCTGCTCCTCATCAAGACGGACGGAACGCAGACCACGTTCGACATCTCGGTCGCGAACCGCAATCCGCAGCAGGTCGAGCGCGAGATCCAGCAGCTCCTCGAGCCGTTCCCCGGCGTGAAAAGCCGGCGCGTCGGCTCGCGCATCTTCCTCGAGGGCGCGGTCCCCACCGAGCAGGAATTCAAGCGTATCCAGCAGATCGTCACGGTCTACGGCGGTCAGGTCGACTCGCTCGTCACCGTCGGCGTCGCGGAGCGAAAGCTCCTCATCCGCCTCGACTTCTTCTTCGTCCAGTACTCGAAGACCTCGGGCTACAACGTCGGCGTCGGCTGGCCGTCGAACATCCTCGGCACCACCGTGGCGGGCCAGCCCGTCGTCACGAACACCATCACCGCCGACTTCATCTCGCGCACCACGACCACCGCGAACGCCTCGATCGTCAACCAACCACTGCCCCGTCTCGACATCGCGGCGCGGCACGGCTGGGCGAAGGTGCTCAAGCAATCGAGCGTCATCACCGCGAACGGCAACGAGGCGACGTTCCAGAACGGCGGCGAGACCAACTTCCTCCTCACGGGCGTCGGCGCAGCCGCGATCGTGAGCGTCAAGTTCGGCACGAACGTCACCGTGCTCCCTCGCTACGACTCGAACTCGCGCGACGTGGAGATCAAGCTCTCCGCCGACGTCGCCGACCTCACTGCGCCGTCGTCGGCGAACGGCCCTCCCGGCCGCCTCACCACGAAGCTCGACACGCAGGTCACGCTGAAGCTCGGGCAGGCGCTCATCCTGTCCGGCATCAAGACCTCGTCGCAGCAGCGTAACGTGGCCGGTCTGCCGGGCCTGAGCGAGATCCCCGTGCTCGGGCTCCTCTTCGCGACGCACGGTCAGGAGAAGCAGGACACCGAAGGTGCCGTCTTCATCGTCCCGAGCGTCGTCGACACGGTGCCGAAGAGCGCGCTCGAGCTGATCAACAACGCACTCGCTACCTACAAGGAATACTCGGGCGACATCGAATACGTCGAGACGTACCCCAAGACGCCACCGTCCGCGAAGTAAGGGCCCTGCCGATGCATTTGCAAGTCGTCGTGCAGTCTGACGATGGGATGCAGCGTACGGAGCTCTATCCGGCGAACGGCCCCCTCACGATCGGTCGTCACCCGCAGTGCTCGCTGCGGCTCGACAGCGATCTCGTATCGCGACAGCACGCCGTCATCCAGGCGGGGCACGGCACGCTGCGCGTGGAGGACGTCTCCACCAACGGGACGATCGCTGGCGATCTGCTCCTGCGGCGCGACTCCGTCGAGGTGCCCTACGGCACGCCGATCGTGGTCGGCGACTTCACGGTGTTCGTCTATCCCGCCGATCAGCAGAACGCCGCGCAGCACGCGGCGATGCAGTCGCGCCCGCAGGCGCCGATGGGCACGAACCCCGTCGTCGACACGCGACCTCGCTTGATGGGCTCCGGCGCGCACGCGACCGGGCCGAACCCCGCGCAGCAGAACGGCCACGCCAACGGTCTCCTCGCGCGCTCCGGCTCCGGCTCCGGTTCGATGGCGATGAGCGGCGCGATGCCCGCGGTGACGGGCATGAACCCGATCATCGCCCACGTCGGCACGGCGCCCCCCGCGGCCGGTGTCCATCTGCCGATGCGCAGCGACGACGCGAAGCAGAAGGCCGAGGTCGACCTCCGCCGCGAGATCCACAAGTTGCTCCTCGAGCACCTCGACCTCGCCACCATCGACGCGAAAAAGCTCGACGATCCGTCGATGCGCCCGAAGGTCCTGAACGCGCTCCGCCGCATCGTCGCCGGCCTCGAGGGCCGCATCCCAAAGGACATCTCGCCCGACACGCTCATCGGCGAGCTCGCCGACGAGGCGCTCGGCCTCGGCCCGCTCGAGCGCTTCCTCGCCGACCCGACCATCAGCGAGATCATGGTCGTCGATCCCAACACCATCTACATCGAGCAGCACGGCAAGATCACGCTCTCGCACGCGCGCTTCACCGATGACGAGCGCGTCCGCGCCGTCATCGAGCGCATCGTCACGCCGCTCGGCCGCCGCATCGACGAGTCGTCGCCCCTCGTCGACGCGCGCCTCAAGGACGGCTCGCGCGTGAACGCCGTCATTCGCCCCATCGCGCTGCGCGGGTCCTGCATCACGATCCGGAAGTTCGCGAAGATCCCGCTCACGCTCGACAAGATCGTCTCGTTTGGCACGATGACCGAGCGCATGGGCCGCTTCCTCACGCGCTGCGTGCACGCGAAGAAGAACATCGTCATCTCCGGCGGCACCGGCTCCGGCAAGACGACGCTGCTCAACGTGCTCTCCGGTGCCATCCCGGAGGAGGAGCGCATCGTCACCATCGAGGACGCCGCGGAGTTACAGCTCAAGCAGCCGCACGTCGTCTCCATGGAAACGCGGCCGCCGAACCTCGAGGGGCGCGGCGAGTACACGATCCGCGATCTCGTCAAGAACGCGCTGCGCATGCGCCCGGACCGCATCGTCGTCGGCGAGTGCCGCGGCGGCGAGGCGCTCGACATGCTGCAGGCCATGAACACCGGCCACGACGGGTCGCTCACCACGACCCACGCGAATTCCCCGATGGAGGCCGTGAGCCGCCTCGAGACCCTCGTGCTGATGGCCGGCCTCGAGCTGCCGATGCGCGCAATCCGCGAGCAGATCGCGGCGAGCGTCCACCTCATCGTCCAGCAGAGCCGCCTCTCCGACGGCTCGCGCAAGGTCACTGCCATCAGCGAGATCGTCGGCATCGACCGCGAGTCGAACGAGATCGAGATGCGCCCGATCTTCGAGTTCATCCGCACCGGCACCGGCGAGAAGGGCAAGGTCGAGGGCGAGTTCCGCGCGACCGGCTATCTCCCGTCGTTCCTCACCACGTTCATCGTCATGGGCCTCGTCAAGCGCGGGGAGCCGTACCTGTGAGGAGCGCATGAAGCACGGGCTCCACACCGTCGACGTCCTCCGCTGGAGCAGCCTCGGCGTCATCGCCTTCGCGCTGTTCATCGGCACGTGGTCGATGGCCGCCGACGAGAACGGGCTGCCCTACCGCTACTGGGCGCGGTACTGCGCGTCCCTCGAGCGGAAGATGCGCTCGATGTTCATCTTCACGCCGGGTCGCCTCATCGCGCTCTCGCAGATGGCGATCATGTTCCTGCTCTTCTCGGCAAACCTCATCCTCGAGGTCCCGTTCTGGTGGGCGATGTGCCTCTTCGTCGCCATCGTCCCGAGCGTCTACCTCGAGCTGGAGCGGCGGAAGCGCGTGCTCAAGATCGAGGACCAGCTCGACAACTTCATGCTCGCCCTCGCGAACGCGCTGAAGGCCACGCCCAGCATCGGCGCCGCGTTCAACTCCGTCGTGACCGTCATCGACGACCCGATCCGCTCCGAGGTCGACCTCGCCTTGAAGGAGATGAAGGTCGGCTCGACGCTCGATCAGGCGCTCCTCCACATGGCATCGCGCGTCGGGAGCCGCCAGCTCGACTCCGCGTTGTCGTCGATCCTCATCGGCCGGCAGGTCGGCGGAAATCTTCCGAAGGTCCTCGAGACCACGGCCACCACGCTGCGCGAGATGAAGCGCCTCGAAGGCGTCATCCGCACCAAGACCGCCGACGGCCGCATGCAGCTGTGGGTCATCGGCGCCATGCCGCTCGTCTTCATCGTCGGCTTCGGCGTGATGTGGCCCGGGTACTTCGACCCGCTCACCAAGAGCCTTACGGGCTACGGAATCATCGCGTTCGTCATCACGGCGTGGGTCTCCGCGCTGGTGCTCGCGCGTAAAGTCCTGGCCGTGGATTTCTGAGGTCGAACCATGGATTTGAAGCTCACCGGCGTCAGCCTCATGGTCCTGCTCTACCGCTTCGGCGCGGCCGGAGCGGTGTTCTTCTCGCTCGCCATCGCCTCGTACACCGTCGGCAGCGCGCCGACGCGCGTGGCGAGCCGCCTCGGTCTGCGCGGCCTCAAGCGGCAGCGCGCGCTGCAGACGAACGAGCTGTGGGCCGCCATCGAGCCGCTCGTGCGCTGGCTCGGTGTGCGCGTCAGCGGCATCCCTTCCGAGGAGCAGCGCGCCGCGCTCGACCGCCAGATCTCGCTCGCCGGTGACTTCCTCGGCCTCACCGCGGAGGAGTACCTGGCGCTCCACCTTGTCTCGTCCGCTGCCGGCACCGCGCTCGGCTTCGTGGCCGGGCTCTTCCTCGACATGACGTCGCTGCTCGCGATCGTCGGCCTCGTGCTCGGCGCCGTGGCGCCCTACATGATCGTCAGCGGCGAGGCGCAGGAGCGCATCAAGAACATCAGCCGCGGGCTGCCGTACGTCATCGATCTCCTTGCGCTCGCGATGGGCGCCGGTCTCGACTTTCCCGGCGGCGTGCGCCAGGTCGTCGACAAGTCGTCGAACCCCGAGGACCCGCTGGTCGAGGAGTTCACGCTGATCCTCCAGACGCTGAACCTCGGGCGCACCCGCAAGGACGCGCTCATCACGTTCGCCGAGCGCGCGCCCGCGGCGTCGGTCTCGGAGTTCGTCAACTCGCTCGTGCAAGCGGAGGAGCGCGGCAATCCCGTCGCCGAGGTCCTCCTCATCCAGGCGAACACCTCGCGCACGCGGCGCTCGGTGCGCGCCGAGGAGCTCGCTGCGAAGGCCGGCGTCAAGATGACCGGCCCGCTGATGCTGATCTTCCTCGCCGTGCTCGCTCTGATCATCGCGCCCGCGATGATGAACATCACCGAGGGTCTCTGAGATGAGGACACTCAAGTTCCAGATCCGGCAACACACCGGTCAGGTCGACCAGCTCAGCATGGAGGCCGAGCGCGTGCTCATCGGGAGCGGCGCGCACTGCGATATCCGGCTGCCGGTCGATCAGGCGCGCGTCGAACACGTGCTCATCGAGCTCGGGCCCGCGGGCATCTTCGCGCGCGCGCTCAACTTCGAGCCGCCGCCCACCATCAACAACATCCCGTTCCAGCAGGCTCCGCTCCCACCGGGCGCGATGCTCGGCGTCGGCGGCTGCCAGATCCACGTCGAGCTCACCGAAGGCGCGCCCGGGACCGCCGGCGGTCCCAAGAAGAAGCCGAGCCCCATCGTCTACCTCGCCGTGGCGATCATCGTTCCGCTCGGCCTCTACACCATGCTCGTCGACGACGCGGGCGAGGCCGGACCGAAGGCCTCGCCCAAGCAGGCGCCCGAGCTCTGGCAGGCGGCGGTCGCCGCGTGTCCGTACAGCGGGAGCCAGGCGCTCGCGTTCGCGCGCGAGAAGATGGCGGTCGCCGACGCGAAGCGCGAGCGACGCCCTTTCCACGTGCAGGACGGCGTGCAGGCCGTTCCGACCTACGAGGCCGCCGCGGTCTGCTTCCGGGCCGGCGGAGACAACGGCTCCGGCAATCTCGCCGAAGAGTCGGCCAAGTTCCTTCGCCGTGATATCACCGATGATTTCCGGACCAGGCGCGTGAGGCTCGACCATGCTTTGACGGTCGAGGATTACGTAAGTGCTCAAAAAGAGGTCCGGGTTCTCCTACAATTCACGGAGGGCAAGTCCGGCGACTACGTCACATGGCTCTCGAACCTGGAACGCAAGCTGAAGCTCAAGGTGGGCACGAAAAAATCGTAGCCCGGTCCTCGTGCGCCTTCGCGTTCTGCGCGGCCGGAGTCCTGACCCTCGGCTGCGGCCCGACGACGCCGGCCGAAAAGGCCCAGGCGGACATGGCCACGTTCCGCAAGGAGGCCACGACCGACAACCTCGTCGACCGCGGCAAGGCGTTCGCGGCCGTCGGCGACACGACCCGCGCCGAGGAGTATCTGTCGGCCGCGCTCGATCAGGGCGCGAACCCGACGGAGGTCCTGCCGCTCCTCCTCCAGGTCTGCGTGCAGACCGGCCGCTATCGATCCGCCATCCAGCACGCGGAGAATCAGCTGCGGAAGCACCCCGAGGACGTCCGCACCCGCTTCGTGCTCGGCACCATCTACGCGGCGATCGGCGAGACCAAGGACGCGAAGAGCGCGCTCGAGATGGTGGTCGCTGCGCGCCCCGGCGAATCGAAGGCCCACTACGCGCTCGCGGTCCTCGCGCGCGACAGCGAGAGTGACGTGGTCGGGGCCGACCGCCACTTCCGCGAGTACCTGCGCATCGAGCCCGAGGGCTCCCACGCCGAGGAGGCCCGCGCCTCACTCCTGAAGAGGATGCCTTGAGCACCGACATCATCCCGAAGGAAGTGTTCGAGGAGACGCTCCTCCAGTTCCTCGCGCCGATCCGGCCGTTCCTCGACGATCCGTCGGTGAGCGACATCATGATCAACGGCCCGTTCCAGATCTACGTCGAGCGGAAGGGCCAGCTCCACCTCACGAACGCGCGCTTCGAGACGCGCGAGGCGCTCGTGGCTGCGCTGCGCAATGCGGCGCAGTACGTCGGCAAGCACGTCGACGAGCTCAAGCCGATCCTCGAGGGTCGCCTGCCCGACGGATCGCGCATCGAGGCCATCCTGCCGCCCGCCGCGCCCGACGGCCCGTGCGTCTCCATCCGCAGGTTCTTCAAGGAGACGCTCACCGTCGATCGCCTCATCGGCTTCGGGGCGCTCACGCCCGACCTCGCGACGACGCTCCAGGCGATCGTCGTCTCGAAGCTCAACGTGCTGATCGCCGGCGGCACTGGCAGCGGCAAGACCTCGATGCTGAACGCGCTCTCGTCCTTCATCCCCGAAGGAGAGCGCGTGGTGGTGATCGAGGACTCGCGCGAGCTCCAGCTCCAGCGCGAGCACATCTGCATGCTCGAGGCCCGGCCGCCCGATCCGCGCGGCCGCGGCGAGGTCACGATCCGCGAGCTGTTCCGCGCCACGCTGCGCCTCCGGCCGGATCGCATCGTCGTCGGCGAGATCCGCGGCGGTGAAGCACTCGACCTGATCCAGGCCATGACGTCGGGTCACGGCGGCTGCATGTCGACGCTCCACGCCACGTACCCGCGCGACACCACCTCGCGCCTCGAGACGATGGCGATGATGAGCGATATCGAGATACCGCTCACCGCGCTGAGGATCCAGCTCGCGTCCGCCGTCAACATCATCTGCCAGGTCTCGCGCCTCCAGGATGGGAGCCGCAAGATCACTCACCTCACGGAGGTGCTCGGCTTCGACCCCGTGAGGGGCGAGTACACCATGCAGGACATCTTCGTCCGCAACTATCACGGCTTCGACGACCGGGGCGCCATCATCAGCGACATCGTTCCGTCGGGCATCCTACCGCGGTGCTTGCCGCAGCTTCACGAGCACGGCGTCGACCTGCCGCCGGTCGTGTACGAGGCGGCCAAGAACGGGGAGCGCAGCCAGGGCCACTATGGCTAACCCTGCCACCACGCACGTGATCGAGATCGAGACGGGCATCGGTGAGCCCGCGTTCATCCCGCTTTCCATGGGGCAGGAGCTCCAGCCGATCAGCGTCGGCAAGAAGGGAATGTGGCGCATCGAGTCCCCGCGCGTCCTCGACGTGCACGCGTTCGTGTACTTCGACGGGAGCTCCCTCTTCTTGCAGAGCGCCGACGAGTCGAACGCCGCGAGCGTCGACGGCTTCCGCGTCGGCAAGGCGTGGACGGAATTGCATGCACCATGCAAGATCGAGATCGGCCAGGCCCGGCTGCGCTTCCGGTCGCTGATCGCCGACGACAACCAGGCCACCGAGATCGCGATGAGCCCGCCCGTGCAGGCGCCGCCCGGTGGTCCCGGCGGGGTGCCCGGCAACTCGATGCCCGTCGCTGCCGCGCCGCCCCCGCCGCGCATGCAGAGCGGCCCGCGCGGCGCGATCCCGCAGCCCGCGCCGTCGTCGAACCCCGTCGCGTTCCCGAAGGCCGAGCGACCGTTCAAACCCGGCGAGTTCTCGGCGGCGCCCGACGAGGGTGAGTCGACGCGCATCGCGCCGCTCGAGACCACCGGCGGCGGACGCATGGCCTCCGGCGCGCCCGCCCGGCCACCCGCGCAGGTGCAAGGCGCGATGGCCGGGATGCCGGCGCCCGGCTACGGCCCGCCGCAGGGGTTCGATCCGAACCAGCCGCCGATGCAGCAGGGGTTCGATCCCAACCAGCCGCCGCCGTACGGGCCGCCGGGCGCGCAGGGCTATCCCAACGGCTCCGGCGCGTACGGCGCGATGGGGCCGAACGTCCAGGGAATGCCGCCGCAAGGCGCGGCGGGCACCGGCGGTTACGGCGCGATGAATCCGCAGGGCATGCAGCCGCAGCCCCCGCCGGCGGGCCCGCCCGCGAACGGAACGCAGGCGCTCGGCGCGAAGCTGAAGGAGAACTCGATCCCCAAGATCGTGGCTGGCCTCCTCTTCATCGTCGGCGGCCTTCTCTATCTCGCCGAGGACGACGATCCGCCGCCGCCGAAGCGCAAGCCCGTGGCGTCGCTCGACGGCGGTACCGGGACGCCGGTGACGGCGGGGAGCGGCGCGTCGTCCGCGCCGCCGATCACGCCGCCGGTGATGCCGCCCTGGCCTGCCGGTGTTCCCTGCCCGCCACCGAACTGGCCGCCGAACACGCCGCTGCCGTGCGTGCCGCACGGGATCTCGCCATCGTCGGCCGACCCACCGCCGCCGCCCACCGGCGGCAAGCCCGGCAAGGACGCGGGCGGACCGACCACCACCAGCGGGTCGAAGAGCCTCGAACGACAGGCCGTCGACTTCGTCGCCGCGGGCGACACGGCGCGCGCCGCCGCGGCGTACGAAGAGCTCGTCAGGCGCGAACCGAACAACAAGGTATATGCCGAGGCGGCACGCATCCTCCGCGCCAAGCTCGACGCCGGGGCGCCGTAGGAAGCCGACAGCTGACAGCTGACGGTTGCGGGAGCGAGAGGGGCCTCAGCGGGCCAGGGCGGATTCGGGGTAGCGGCGGCGGAGGACCAGCTCGGTCGCGGCAGCGTCGTCGGCGCGGCCCAGGGCGCGCAAGGCGCGCGCCTCGAGGCCGAGCTCCTCCGGCTCCAGGGCTCGCGCGCTCAGCTTGCGCGTCGCCTGCACGAGAGAGAGTGCGCGTGCCGCCTCGCCCGCGACCAGCGCGGTCCGGGCCGCGGTGACGAGGCGCGCTTCTTCCGCGAGATCGCTCGGCGGGTCGGCCGGCGCGACAGGCTCCAGGATCGGCTCGGGCGCAGGCTTCGACGCCTCCGCGAGCCGCTCCGCGCGCGCCTTCGCCTCGCTCGGATCGAGCTCGCGCGCCTGCGGGCTCGCGAGCTTTGCGCCCGACCCAACGGTCCGCCCGTGCGCATCTGGAGCGCCGCGAGGACGCCCGGCGGGCGCGTCGGGCATCGCGTACGTCACCACCAGCACCGCGCCGAGCGCCGTGCACGCAGCGCCGATGAGCGCGCCGATCGCGAGGACCTTCAGGGAAAACACGCTGGCGGTCGCGCCGGCGACGGTGGCTGCGACCGACGCCGTGGCTGCGACCGATGCCGTGGTCACCGGAGCCGCCGGGGCCACGGAGGCCGCCGCCGCAGTCCCCGCAGCGATGCCGGTGGCGATCGCGATCTCGCGGAAGACGGCGTCGCGCGCATCCGCATCGGGCGCGTCCTCCCGCGCCGCGGCGAAGAGCGAACGCGCGTCGGTGGCGATGTTGCGGGAGCTCATCGCCGCACCTCCGCGTCGCGCGCCGTAACGGCGCTGAAGAGCCGGGCGAGCTCCGCGTCGAGCTCGAGGCGCGCGACGCGCAGCCGCGAGTAGACGGTATTGAGCGGGATCTCGAGGGTCCGCGCGATCTCGGGCGCCGTCATCTGCTCGATCTCGTGCAGGACCAGCACCGCGCGGCGTGACATCTCGATGGTCGCGAGCGCGCGGTCGAGGAGATCGAGCGCCTGCTTGCGGGCGACGATGACCGCCTGCGGAGCATCGACGGACTGCCGATCCTGGGCGACCCCGCCATCGGGGTCGACCGGATGACGCCGGCGATGGCGTCGCGCATCGGAGGCGACCCGCAGCACGATCTGGAAGAGCCACGCCCGGGGGCCGTGACCGCGATCGGAGAACTCCGCCCAGCGGCGATGCGCGACGACGAAGACCTCCTGGCACTTGTCCTCGACGTCGCGGTCCATGACCCCGAGCCGACGGAGGTTTCTCCACACGAACGAGATGTGGGCGTCGTACACGACGCGGAAGGCACGCTCGCGCTGCCGTTCGTCCGCGACGGTGTCCCGCGCGTCACGCACGACGACGAGGCTCTTGACCCCGCTCTGCGGGGGCTCCGGGGTACGGCACGGCGCGTCTACCTCGTCGGGCTCGACGTCGAGCTCGAGATTGATCACGAGCTCCCCGCTCGAGACGGGCGCGAGGATCGCGGTCGCGACCTCGTAGGGCACACTGTCGTAGGCAGCGCTCATCTGAACCTCACCGACACGCCGAGCTCGGCGGACGCAAACACGAGAGGAGTCCGTTCCGCCGCGAACTGGAGGAGGTTCGCGCCCAGGAGCCCGCGGAGCTCCAGGGCCACGCCGCCGCCGAGCTCGCCCCGCATGTTCACCGAGGGCCCCGTCCCCACCCGGGCCGTGGTGTTCGCGCCGCTGCTCGGGGTCACGATGCCCACCTCGACCCCGGCGCAGAGGTCGGCCTCGACCCCCCGGCGCTCGATGTAGTTGCCCGGCACGCGGCGGCAGAAGTCGGTGCGCGTTCCCAGGTGGCTGGCGACCACGCCCTCGGCCCCGTCGGCCCCGCCGATGCGCTCAGTGGCGCGGCCGAAGAAGAGCGCGGGTCGCAGGACCCAGCTCGGCGTCAGCTCCACGGTGAGGAAGGGGGAGAGGCCGGCGACGCCGCCGGTCTGCATGAGACCGTTGCGCAGGTAGACCATCGTTCCGAGCTCGACGGCCTTCGTCACGCGCGGCGCGACTGGCTCCGGCGCGCTGTCCGTCACGGTGCCCTGGCGGCCGCTCACCTCGAGCGCGCCGCCCGTCGTCGTCGTCGGGCGCGTGCTGCCCGCGAAGGTGGTCACCGACGCCGCCGCCGGATCATGGTCGTCATCACGCGCGCGGTTCATCTCGGCGTCGAGGACGAGCGAGGCCCACGCCCCGACCGCTCTTGCCAGGGGCAGACACGCGCGCGCGCTCCGGTCGGCCAGCGTTCGTTGAGCGACGATGGTGCCAGCGTCATCGACGATCACCGCCTCGACCGACTTGGGGGTCGTGGCCGCAGAAGCGAGGGTCATCGTGACCGTCCAGTGCGCGACGCCGTCCGCCACGGCGGGGGTCGCCCGCGCACCATGCTGGCGGCGGCCCCCATGAGTGGGGGCGCGAGCAGCGAGGAGCGCCTCGTTCAGCGCCGCCCGCGCTTGCTCCTGATCCGAGCACCCACCTCGGGCCTCGAGCACGGCTTCGACGACGACGGCATCCACCACACTCACAAGGACCTCGGATGGCCGCGCTCGCACGTCTCCGTCGCGCCACACTGTGAAGTTGCGTTGCGAACGGACGATCCATAGAGGGAAAGGTGCGTCACCTGCGCGCGTGTCGTCTCGGCGCATGGACGAGCGGTGACCTCCCCGGTAACGGGTGCTGCCGCCCCTACGTCCGTGGGCACTCGCCCCCGAGGGCACCAGACGATCCACGCGTCGGCGAGCCTCGCCGA
Source organism: Polyangiaceae bacterium (assembly GCA_043732195.1). GTDB lineage: Bacteria > Myxococcota_A > Polyangia > Polyangiales > Polyangiaceae > Labilithrix. The sequence continues at coordinate 4,323 of JAYTHX010000121.1, read as the reverse complement.
AAAAATTCCCGCGCTGACGTCGGGCCAGGACCCACCCGTCGGCGATCCGTTGCCCGGCAAGCAACCTGACCGCCGGATCGGACGTCGACACCGGATTATTCATGTCCGACCCCGGGTGGCCCCTGATCCATCCACCGCGATCCAACCCGATCCACCGAGGGTGGCGACGCACATGTAGGTCGCTACTTTTCCTCAGGATTTACGCCACGGAGCGACCTGGCCCAGGGCCTGCTTCCTCCCTCCCGCTCGCGAGGAACCTACAATGGCGAATATCACCTCGATTCCGCTCACCGCACTTACCGTCGGGCTCGCGATCGCGCTGACCGGCGCCGTCGTGGCGTGCTCCGATGACGCCGCGAATACGCTCGGAAATCGCCCCGGGAGCTCCGGCAACGCGAGCGGCGGCACCAGCAGCGGCGACGGCGGATCCTCCGGAAATCCCAGCGGTCCCCCGCAGGAAGAGGTCCTCTTCCGCGCCGTGGAGTCGGATTTCAAGCAGAAGTGCGGGAAGACTTGCCACGAGGAAGGCACGACCAAGCCCGCTCCGCCGACGTTTCTGGCCCCTCCCGACGCCTACAAGTCGATCAAGGGCTACAACGGCGTGGTCGTCGCGGACTACTACCAGAGCATCGTCCTCACGAAGGGCGCGCATGCTGGCCCGGCGATCGGCGACGATCCGACGTTCGAGCAGAAGGTCATCGACTGGCTGAAGTACGAGTCGGCGATCATTCAGTCCCAGAAAAAGCCGTCGATCGACGCGGTCACGCTCAAGAGCGGCGCGAACGACATCGACATGAGCAAGGCGTCCACCGCCGGCCTCGCGGGCGTGCACCTCCTGTTCGATGCCTCGCTCGTCGGCGGCATCCTTTCTTTGAACAATATCAAGCTGCACGCCGCGGCCGGCACCGACGTCCACATCTACAAGCCGAAGTTCGTCAAGGTGCTCGCGAAGGCAAACGCCGGCGGCCAGACCGAGATCGTCGACGGCGCGGAGACCTTCTCCAACACCGATCAGACGGTCCCCGGCGGCGCGGACACGGTCCTCGCGCCCGGCTCGGCGTTCTTCACGTCCGCGGGCTGGTCGCCCTTCGATTTCGCGGCCGACAAGGTCCGGATCGAGGTCGAGAAGCTCGAGCCCGGCAAGGTGACGGTCATCGAAAAACCGAAGGTTTGCAAGGATGTACCTGGCTTCACCGCGAACGTCCTGCCCTCGCTGCGCGGCGGCGGCGGCTTCGGCCTGACCTGCTCGAACTGCCACGGCAACGCTCCCGGCCTCGCCGGGCTTTCGCTGAACGTCGCGGATCAGACGCTGGTCTGCAACCAGGTGATGTCGAAGCTCAATGAAGGCGACATCGCCAAGAGCCTCATCGTCACGAAGGTCAGCCCCGGTAACGCCCACAACGGCGGCCAGGTCACCAACCTCGCGGGCTGGACCGCGCTCTTCGTGAACAACAAGGCGGTCTTCTTCTGAGTCTTTCTCACCGTGCCGGGTGCTCGCAAGAGCTGGCACGGTGACTGCAACTGTTCTGTTCAGTTCATCTCATGTCGAAGAAAGGTAGGGAGACGATGCGACGTGGCACCTTGCGAACCCCCACGTGGACGCTGGCTGCGTTCGGCCTTGCGGTCGCCCTTGCGGGCTGTGGCAGCTCTGAGGATCCGAACTCGGTGAACGGTGGGCATACCCCCGTGGACCCGAACAATCCTTCGAATTCCACGGCCCCCACGACGCCGCAGACCCCCGAAGAGCAGGTCAAGCAGCTGCTTGACGCACGCAAGACGGACTACGGCGAGGCGCTCCGTACCGCGAGCCTGAAGCTGAACGACGAGCTCCCGACGCTCGACCAGATCAAGGCGATCGAAGGCGCGGCGGACGACGCCGCCAAGAAGGCCGCCTACGAGAAGGCCGTCGACGCGATGATCGCTGACCCGAAGTTCACGACGGTCATGATCAAGTTCTTCAAGGACACGTACCGCACCGGCCAGGTCGGCGCGGTCCAGGTGGGCATGTCCAACAAGGACGCCGCCGCGAACTTCTCCGCGCAGGTCGTGGTCGAAGGTCGCTCCTACAAGGAGCTCTTCACGGCCACCACGAACACCTGCCCCACGTTCGACGCAACGACCGGCGCGTTCACCCCGGCCGCGTGCGCCGCGGGCCCCGCCGGCGGCGCGACGGTCGGTGTCCTCACGGACCCTGGTCTCCAGGCGCAGTACTTCGCGAACATGGCCTTCCGCCGCGTTCGCTTCATCCAGGAGACGTTCGCCTGCCAGAAGCAGCCGGCCGAATACTCCAAGACGCCGGTCGCGATGGGCAACGGTACATTCACCGGCGCTCAGTCGTTCGACGGCATCACTGGCAAGAAGAACACGCCCACGGCGCGCATCGACTTCCAGGACACGTCGGCCGTCATCTGCGCCAACTGCCACACGTTCGCGAACCACGTGGCCCCGCTCTTCACGAACTTCGACGCCAAGGGGCTCCTCCAGGCAACCGCGCAGACCCAGGTTCCGATCCCCGGCACCCCGGTGTCGAAGCCCGAGGATTACCAGCCCGCCGCGGGCGCGTACTTCGCGTGGCGCGCGGACAAGAAGGTCACGGACCTCACGGGTCTCGGCGCCGCCATCGCGGAGGATCCGGAAGTCGGCCGCTGCGCGGTCAACCGCGTGTGGAACTACGCGCTCTCGCGCGGTGACATCGTCAACGACCTCGCGACGATCCCGGTGGCTGTCACCGACGGTCTCACCAAGGATTTCAATACCAACGGGCAGAAGCTCAAAGAAACCATCCGCCAGGTCTTCAAGAGCGAAGACTTCGTGAAGTTCTAAAGCAGGGAAGGGAGTCAGAAAGATCATGAAACGCATTACTCTCGCCCTGATTGGCGTCGCGGCCCTCGCGCTCGGCGCCTGTACGAACGGCACCTCCGACACGCTCTCGGACGGTCGCGTCAACAACGGTGACGGCACCGGTACCGCGGGTGGCGAAGACACCACGTTCGATCACTCAAACGATCCCGGTGCAGCCGCCTCCGGTGCAGACACCAATCCTCCGACCGAGCCGGCGCAGATCAAGATCGTCGGCTCGCCCGAGGTCACCTCTCGCCTCCACGGATGCGGGAAGCTGTCGGTCGCTGCACTCGGCTCCATCCTCGTGAGCCGCGGCCTCACCGGCGGCGGAACGCGCCCCGCGGGCCAGGCCAGCGGCCAGGCGATCTACATGCAGAACGGCACGATCCCGGCCTTCGGCGGCGCCAACTACAACGGCCGCGTGCCCGAGGCGCCCTTCGCCTCGACGTCCGCGATGGCGAAGATGTTCGATATCTTCACCATGGCCTCGTACGATCCGGTCGCCGCCATGTGGGCCGCTCCCGCCTGTCCGGGCGTGAAGGTCCTCGGCACCGACGGCAAGTTCACCAAGGACGGCCTCACGTGCCTCATGGGCAAGCCCGCCCGCGACGAACATGTTGCGATCGCGAACGACGCGATCGCCAAGAATGCCACCGACGGCGCGAAGCTCGCCATTGCTGCGCTGCTCTCCGCCGCGCATACCTGTCAGTAAGGAGTCCTCGTCATGGTCGACCAGCGATTGAAAGAGCTTCGTGGCCCGGGACGACGCGAATTCCTCAAGTGGAGTGCGACGGTTGCAGCGTGCCTCGGCGTCGAGCGCTCGCGTTTCCTCAACGTGCTCGGTGAGACGGCGGGCACTGCCGCCGCGGACAGCGCGAGCTGCGCCAACACCAACCTCGGTATCGAGCTCCTCGCCGGTGGCGGCGGACTCTCGAACTTCACGCAGGTATTCCCCTTCGCGAAGGTGATCGGCTCGACGAACGCGCAGTACTCCCACTACGCGCTCGGCAAGGGCATCCCGGCGGTCGGCTACGACAAGCCGTTCACCCACGCCCCGGATTCTCCGTGGCAGGCGCCGAACTCGAAGTGGAAGATCTCCGCGTTCCTCGGCGGCAACAACGAGACGCACACCAACAACCCGCTCAGCTCGGTCGCGCTCGGCGCGAACAGCATGCACGCAGCGGCGGCGGCCATCCAGCAGGCGAATCCCACGCTGCTGCCGGTCCTCTCCGTCGGTAACCTCGCGTTTGGCGCGGCTCCGGGCGCTCCCGCGGTTGCGGCCGTCGGAGCACCGGCGCAGCTCATCGATCTTTTCAACAGCGCCGCCTCCAAGGCGCTGCTCCAGGCGCCCGAGAACGGCTCCCTCGCCGAGGCGTACTACAAGGCCTTCCTCGGCCTCAACGCAGCCGCCGGTCGCACGACCGTCGCGAAGCAGTACGGCACCGGCAAGGTCGCCATCAACCTGCTGTCCAAGAACCTGGC
>JAYTHX010000120.1:0-5870 GCA_043732195.1 Polyangiaceae bacterium | reverse complement strand
GGAATGTACGCCCAACGACGAGCACTCGCGCGAGTTCAGCTCGGCGCTCTGGTACGTCTTCGAGCCGTCCGTCCGCGGCTGCGCCGAGGCGATGCAGGTCGAGCAGAAGAAGGTCGACGCCGACCGCCAGCTCCTGAAGGACAAGACCAAGCAGGTCGCGAAGAGCGACGTCGAGCGCCTCTACTATCCGATCCAGGCCAAGCTCGGCGCCGACAAGACGAACCGCGGCGCCTCGTACCCCGAGTACGCGCGGCTCTACGCGGGCGGCGTGCAGCCCGGCAAGCTCGTGGTCAGCCTCGTGTTCGGCAACATCGATCACGTCGCGTCGGGCGGCCCCTCCGGTGACTCCAACTGGGGCGAGCTCATGACCACCCTCGGGGAGGTCCAGGCCGCGGGCGGCGCGCTCACGCAGGTCCCGGTCGCAGGCCAGCCGAACGTCGACCTCGCGCACTTCACGCTGAAGAGCGGCAAGAAGGTCGACAACGCATCCTTCGAGGACCTCGTCGGCCTCCACTCCGGCCGCACCGGCCTCACCATCCCGTCCGCCGACAAGGACGACCTCGAGAAGCAGTTCGGCGATCGCATCTTCAAGAAGTGGATCGGCGTCGAGCGCAAGGTGAGCGTCAAGACCGGTAGCGCGGCGGCGAGGGACGTCGCGGTGCAGTTCATGATCTACTTCGGCGTCGAGTCGGAGGGCACGCCCCACCACTTCGCGATCAAGAACAGCGACGTGTTCCTCTACAACGGCCACTCGCAGATCGGCTTCGGCCCGCTCGACCCGCGCAACTTCAGCGCATCGGACTTCCCATCGACCTACCAGATCCTCTGGATCGACGGCTGCGTCTCGTACAACTACTACGAGAAAGACTACATTCCGCTGAAGCAGGGCGGCACGAAGAACCTCGACCTCATCACGAACGCCGTCGAGTCTCCCTCGTTCCGCAGCGGGCACGCGATGGGTCAGTGGCTCTCGACGCTCCTGAACGGCAAGAGCGCCAGCTACAAGGATCTCCTGCTCGCCGCCGGCGACACCGACGGCCCCACCGACTCGCTGCGCGTGGTCGACGGCGAGGTCGACAACGACTTCACGCCCACCAGGTTCCCGATGACGATCACCCCGCGCTGAGCGGTAATCCGCGCTAGATATCGGTCCTTGCTTGCCAGCATCCGGGACCGCAACATCTGGGTCATCTACGCGACCATCCTCCTCCTCGGGATCGCGTACGGCACATCGATCTCGGTCCTTGCCGTCCACCTGGACGCGCACGGCATCCCGAAGCTAGCGATGGGCGGCCTCGCGGCCGCCTTTGCGCTCGGCATCGTCTCCCTCTCGATCCCCACCGGCTGGGCGGTGCAGCGCTTCGGCGCCAAGACCACGTTCGCCACGGCGCTCGCCGGCTACGGCGTCTGCGTCACCACCTTTCCGTTCCTCTCGACGCTCACCTCGCTGAGCATCGCGCGCTTCTTCGACGGCGCGTTCTCGGTCGGGGTGTGGGTCGCCGCCGAGACCGCGCTGCTCTCGCGCTCCGACAGGACCAACAAGGGGCTCGTCATGAGTCTCTACGCGATCGCGGTCGCGGTGGGTTACGTCATCGGTCCGCTCATGGCGACGTTGGTGGTGCCGGCCTTCGGCACGAGCACCACGTTCCACGTGGCGGGCGTCTTCGCGGCGGCCGCGGTGCTGGTCGTGGTGTTCGCGCTCGACAACGACAAGGGCACGACCGGTCACCTCCAGGGTGGCGGCGGCCACGGCGGCGGCGGCGAGGACGACGACGCGAAGGACGAACAACCCGCCGCCCCGCTCACCGCCGCGGCGGTGATCTGGCGCGTGAAGACGTCGTGCTTCGGCACGTTCGCGTACGGCTACTTCCAGGCGTCGGTCGTGCTGTTCCTCCCGCTCTTCCTCATCGAGGACAAGCACATCCCTGCGAGCAAGACGATCTTCGTCACCGCGTTCTTCGCGGGCGGCATGCTCGTGATGTCGACCTGGGCGGGGCGCCTGGGCGACCGCCATGGCCACCTCCTCGTGATGCGGGTCCTCGCCGCGATCGGCGCAGTCATGGTCGCGAGCTTCGTCCTCTTGCCGTCCTTTCCATTCATGTGCGCGGCGGTGTTCGTGGCGGGCGCCACGCTCGCGTCGATCTCCCCGGTGAGCCTCGCGCTCCAGGGCGTCGTGACGCCCCGCGCCGACCTCGGCCGTGCGAATGCCTATTACAATGCGGCCTACGCGGTCGGCATGCTGGTGGGCCCGCCCATCTCGAGCGTGCTGTTCACCCGCTGGGGCGGCGCCGCGATGCTGTTCCACCTTGCTGCGCTCTGGGCGATCTTCGTGGGCCTGACCATCGCCTTCGCCGCCGACGACCCGCGCCACGCGACTTCTCTCCGGGCCCAGCGCGCGATGCTACGCTGAGCGCATGCGCAAGCGCGCCCATCGCTTCCTTCTTCCCTCCGTCGCCTCGCTGCTCTGCCTCACGCTCGCCTTCGCGTGCGGCACGCAAGAAGTATCCATCCCCGACAATTTTCCGCCGTCCGACAGCAGCACGGGCAAGGACAGCGCGACCGACGGCGCCGTGGCCGACACGAGCGTCGACACGGGGCCCGACGCGCCCGACGTCGTCTGCCCCGACGTCCTTCCGGACGACGCCAAGGGGGTCTTCGTCGGTACCGGCGGCACGAACGACGTGAGCTGCGGGACGCGCGCCGCGCCGTGCAAGACGGTGAACGTTGGCATCACGCACGCGATGGCCGCGAGCAAGCCGAACGTCTACGTCTCGCGCGGCACGTACGTCGAGAAGGTCACGCTCGCGGGCGGCATCGCCGTCGTGGGCGGCTGGGACGTGCCCGCGGGCTCCACGAAGTGGCGCCGCACGTGCGTCGACCCGGCGCAGATCGTCGTCATCCGCGCGCCAGCCGGGCAGAAAGTCACCGTCGAGGCGCGCGATCTCTCGGCCGAGCCGGCGACCCTCTCGCTGCTCCGGATCGAGAGCAAGGTGGCAATGGCGGGCGCGGCGAGCGAATCGATCTACGGTCTGCTCGCGGTCGGCGCCACCACGGCGGTCGTGCTCGAGAACGTTCACATCGAGGTCGGCGCGGCCGGCGCCGGCACCACGCCCGCGAAGGGCGCGGCCGGCATCGGTGGCGCGCTCTCGTGCGCCGCGGGCGTCGGGGGTGCGGGCACCGCGGGTCCCGCGGGCACGGGCGCGGCCATCGGCACCTTCGACAGCACGGGCTACGTCCCGGCCACTGCCATCGGCGGCAACCTCGGCACGGCCGGCAACAACGGCGTCGCGGGCGGCGCGGGCCTCTGCATCCAGTGCGGGACGTGCGACACGCTCCTGAACTTCTGCGCGCTCGTCCCGGACCCCGCGCAGACCTGCGGCAAGGACGGGCAGCCGGGCTGCGGCGGCGGGCCCGGCGCGGTCGGCCTACCCGCGACCGGCGGCGGCTCGAGCATCGGCATCTACGCGTGGGACGCGACGGTCACGGTCCGTGGCGGCAAGATCAAGAGCGGCGATGCCGGCGCGGGCGGCGCGGGCGGCGCCGGTGGTAACGGCGGCGCTCCCACGGGCGCGGCGGTGGGCACCGCGAGCGATGCGTGCACGTCCAAGTGTGACGTCGGCGCGCTCGTCTGCGTCGAGACGAAGACGAAGGCCGCGGGCGGCGCGGCAGGCACCGCGGGCGGCGCCGGTGGCAACGGCGGGACGGGCGGCGGCGGCGGCGGCGGATCGTCGTTCGCGCTCTACTCCGGCGGCATCGGCGTGATCAGCACCGAGAGCAACCCCACGCTCGGGCACGGCAAGGCCGGCGCGGGCGGCGGCGTCGGCGCGGCCGCGGGAGCCTCGGGCGCAGCGGCCGACCACGTTCCGTGAACGCCCCGGCAGGCGAGGGATCGAGGGCGACGCCCCCGCCTCATGCGCTACCACGACGACGTCGCGAGTTGCCGCGGCGGCTACCGGACCGTAGATCGCGCTACAGCGTGCGCCACTGCGGTATCGTTTTTCGATGCACATCGAGTTCGTCGGCGCCGCGCAGACCGTCACCGGGTCCAAGCATCTGATCCGGACGAAGAACGCTACGGTCCTCCTCGACTGCGGCATGTTCCAGGGCCGGCGGCGCGAGTCGCTCGCGCACAACCAGCAGCTCGGGATCGACCCCGGCGAGCTCGATGCGGTGGTGCTCTCGCACGCGCACATCGATCACTCGGGCGCGTTGCCCATGCTCGTGAAGCAGGGCTACGAGGGCTCGATCTACACGACGCCCGCGACCCGCGATCTCTGCGCCGTCATGCTCGAGGACGCGGCGATGATCCAGGCGGCGGACGCGCGCTACATCAACAAGTCCATCGACCGCGACGGCGCCGACATGGACCACGTCGAGCCGCTCTACAGCCCCGAGGACGTCGTGCGCACGCTGCAGCTCGTGGTCGGCGTGCCGTACCACCGCAAGATGACGATCGCGCCCGGCATCGATATCTCCTTCCACGACGCCGGCCACGTGCTCGGGAGCGCGGTCACGGTGCTCGACGTGGACGACGAGGGCGTGCGCAAGCGCATCCTCTTCACCGGCGATCTCGGTCGCAAGAAGATGCCCATCTTGCGCGATCCGGAGATCGTCGACGGCGTCCACGCGCTCATCACCGAGAGCACCTATGGCGATCGCCTTCACAAGCCGATCGGCGCCATGGAGGACGAGCTCGCGTCGGTCCTCGAGCGGACGTTCAAGCGCGGCGGCAAGGTCATCATCCCGTCCTTCGCGCTGGAGCGCGCGCAGGAGGTGCTCTACGCCATCCGCGCCCTCCGCAAGCAGGGCCGCATGCCCGCGATGCCCGTCTACGTCGACTCCCCGCTCACCGTGAAGATCACCGACATCTTCAAGCTCCATCCCGAGTGCTACGACGCCGAAACGCGCGCGCTCATCCGGAGCAGCGATTCCCCCTTCGACTTCGAGTCGCTGCGCTACGTCTCCGACAAGGAGGAGTCGAAGGCGCTCGATGCGTCGAACGAGCCGGCGGTCATCATCTCGGCGAGCGGCATGTGCGAGGCCGGGCGCGTCGTGCATCACCTCAAGGCCACCATCGAGAGCGACGCGAACACCGTCTGTATCGTCGGGTTCCAGGCGCAGCACACGCTGGGGCGGCGCATCGTCGAGCGGCGCAAGCGCGTGAAGATCTTCGGCGTCGAGCGTGACCTGCGCGCCGAGGTCGCGACGCTCAACGGCTTCTCGGCACACGCCGACCAGCGGGATCTCGTCGACTACGCCGTCGCGTTGAGGGATCGGGGGCCGCTGCAGCACGTGGCGCTCGTGCACGGCGAGCCGCAAGCCCAGAGCGCGCTCACCAAGAAGCTGCGCGAGCAAGGGATCCCGAACGTGCATGCTCCCGCCACCGGAACGTCGATCGAGGTCTGACACGCGCGCTCCGCTTCAGCTTCGACAAGGCCACCCTCGGCGGCATCGCCTCGGGCGCTAGGCGCGCGGAGGGGGGCGCCAGCCGCCGAAATCCTTCTCCAGCGCCAGCGCGACCGCGATCGTGAGGTGGTCGCCGTGGCGGGGGCCGGCGATCTGGACGCCCAGCGGGAGGCCGCGCGGGTCGAGGCCGAGCGGCACCTGCGTCGAGGGCATCTGCATCACGTTGAAGATGCCCGTGTACGCAAACTGGAACGGCGCGAGCAGCGGCGTTCCGTGGCGTGGCGCGAGGCGCGGGAACGAGGGATAGAGCAGGACCGCGTCGTCGCCGAGCAGCTTCGCCAGCTCGGCGGAGAGCTCGTGGCCGAGCGCGACGATGCGCTGGAGGCGTGAAGGCAGGAGCGCCGGCACCTCCTCGAAGAGCGCGAGGAGCACCCCGGGCAGCGTGTACCGCGAGCGGCCGAACG
>JAYTHX010000119.1:0-5883 GCA_043732195.1 Polyangiaceae bacterium | reverse complement strand
AGATCTACGAGCTGCCCGCCGGCGTCACCGCCGTGTCGATGAAAGCTCACGACTTCGGCCTCTTCGGCAAGGACAAGGTCATCAACCTCGGCCCGCTGCCGGCCGCGCCGCCGCCGCCCGCGCCGGTCGCCGCCGCCGCGCCTGCTGCGAAGGCTGCGGGTGGCGCCGCCAAGCCGGTCACGGCCGCTTCCGCGCCTGCGGGCGGAGCGAAGGCCAGGGCCGCGCCCGCGAAGAAGTGACACGTCGCGGACCAGCCGCGTCATCCCGCGCGGCACGGGCCGCGCGGGCTTAGCGCGCGCCGCTCGTCGTGTCGGGATTCGACGCCGCGCCCGGGCGCAAGGGGCCGCCGGTCGGGCCCTGGTAGCCGTAGTGCGTCGTGCTCTCGAGCCCCGGGTTCACCAGCGGCTCGCTCGGGACGGGCGTCGCCGCACCAGCTGCGCGGTTCACGAAGGGCGCAGGCACCACCGTCGAGTCGAGCGCTGTGGCCGGCGTCCCCGTTGTGGCGGGCGAGCTGGCACCGGCGGGATCCGGCAGCAAGGCCGAGCTACGCGGGAACGAGGGCGGCATGCCGGGGGCAAGGCCGCCGCCGACTCCCTCGAGGCCGCTGGCCGTGGGGAGGGCCCCGATCTCCGCGTTCGTGGTGGTGGTCGTGCCGATCGGCTCGGTCGCTGCGGCGCCGATCGGGGCGTTGCGTCCGGGGCTGACGGGGGCGTCGTCGCCGCGGCAGCCCGCCACGCAGCCGAGGACGAGGGCGACCGCGAGAAAGGACGTGCGCTTCATGGGGTCTGCGAGTGCAGACGCCGTGCCGCCCTGCGTTCAGCTCTGCCGGCGCGGGCGCCGCACGAGCCCCTGATCCTACCGGCGGGCGGCGACGCGTGAGATACTCACCTTGCCGCCATGCGAAGAGACACGACGCTCCGAGCTGTCTTCTGGCTGTCCCTCGCAGCCGGCGGCGCCATCGCGGGCAACGCCGGGCTGGCGTGCAACGACAACCCGCTCATCGAGGTGCCGGTCTGCCGCCCTGGCCTCTGCACCTGCGAAGAGGACCCGGCGCAGCCCACGTGCAAGGGCTTCAACGAGCGGCCCGAAGGCGGCAGGGACCCCGCGGACGCGGCGCCCGTCGAGACGAGCGTGCCGGACGCCGCCGTCCCCGATGGCGCGGCGACCGATGCCCCCGACGACGTGGACGCGGGCGACTAGCGGGCGCCTCGCTCAGTTACAGCTCTCGTGGGCGCGCGGCGTCTTGCGGAACTCGAGCGAGTCCACCGCAGCTCAGCCGGCGCGGAGCTGTTGCTTGAGCGCGGTGATCTCCGCGCCGGTGAGGGCCCCGGGATCGAACACGATCGGGAACGCGCCGTCCTGATCGAGCTTCGCGTTCAACGTGGAGAGCTTTCCTCGTCCTTGCCGGCCTTCCCCATCGACTCGAAGTTCGGCTCGAACGACGCCGCGTACGTGAAGTCCCAGCGGTAGGCGTAGTACCTGTCGCGGACGCCGGCGGCCGCGAGGCACGTCGCGACGAGGGCCTCGGCGACCTCGCGGGAGCGCATGTGGCCGGAGGCGAGGTGGATGGACCTCGTCGCCGCCTTGATGCCTGCGACGAGACGAGGCGGCGAAGCATGGATCCTCGGCGGGAGCACGTGTCGTACCGGTACCGGCCGATTTGATAGCAACCCGGGTTGATGTCGGGAGGCTAGATTGGTTCGCGTGGGATCCAGTAGCCGCGCGTTCGACGCGAACCGGGACATCAAGATCGAGGCGTCGGAGGGCGCGGCCGGACGGTACGTCCTGCGCACGAAGGGGCTCGCCGATCGCAAGCGCGCCGAGCTCGAGATCGCGGACGTGCCCGAGGCAGGCCTCAACGCCGCAGCGGGCGTCATCAACATCCTCGCCGCCTATTCGGTGAACGAGGCCGAGGTGGTCGCCGGGCAGAGCGTCGGCAACGTGCTCACCATCGGCGACGACGCACGCAAGCTGCTGCTCGCGGTGCGCGCCGTCACGTCGGAGAAGCCGAAGGGTGGACTCTGGTCGAAGCTCACCGGGGGCGGGAAGGGCGTGCTGCGGCTCGTGGACGCTCACGCCGACGCGAGTGATCACGGCGCCCCGCTCACCGCCCTCGCGACGATGCTCGTGCACCGCGCGGCGGTGCGACTCGGCAAGGATGACGAGGCGGGCGCGCGCGCCGAGCTCGAGGCCGCCATCGCGGTTTTCCCTGGAGCCTCCGACGTGGGTGCGGCACCCGTGATCGAGGGAATGGAGGGCGAGCTCAATTGGCAGAACCATCTCGCTCATGCCGACCTCGTCGCGCTCGGTCCAGCGCCCGACCCGAGTGGTCGAGACCGCATGGTCGGCGATGGCGAACCACGTGCCGGTTCCGCCGCTCGTCCTCGACACCACGCTCGTCACCGCGCCCGACAAGGACGGCTTCGCTGCCGAGAACTACGGCTTCGAGTACCGCACCGGCGGCCATGATGGTGCGCTCATCGAGTTCACGAACGTGACTTTGTCGGGTGCCACCACCGTCACCATCACGCTCGCGTCGGCGCCCGCTGGCGCCGACCAGCGTCTCCTCTACGCTCAGAACCAGCGCCCGTTCGGGCAGGGCTGCACGGGGCCGGGGGTGCAGCGCAACGGCGACAGGCCCCAGGGCGGGGGCCCGCGGCAACCTGCGCGACTCCGACGTCACGCCCTCGCGCTACGACGCCGGCGCGCCTCTCTACAACTGGGGCGTCATCTACGACGTCCCGGTGCCGTGAGTCCCGGCGGGGATTCAGGCGGAGCTCCGGAGCGAAGGGAGCCGAGAAGAGCGATCCGAGCGACAGAGAATCGCGAAGTCGCGGAAGCGAGACGTGAGAGGAGCATGAGCCTCGCGCCCTTGAGGCGCGCCGCCGTGAGGCGCGGGTCAGAGACTCCGGTGGGCACCACGCCGAAGCGTTCGCGAGCGCACGCACCACTACGGGGTCGGCCTCGAAGTCGTCGAGCAGCGGCGCGGCGCGGCGGAAGGAAGGTGCTCGCCGGGTGCACGTCCGACGCCATGCACGTGGTTCCGATCACGGAGGAGAACCGCGGAGCGCGGGCGGGATCACGATGATCGCGATCGACGGTGAGCGCTTCTTCCAGGCCGCCCGCTGCCATCCCCAGGACGGTCTCCGGGACTGGCGCTCGCCGTGCTCCGGGGGGCCCGCGGCGACCCGGGGGTCGGAGGCTAGTGGCGGGGGAAAATCCGCCGGCGCAGGCTGCGGCGGCGAGAGCGCATACTGCTGGGAGGCCGAGACGCATCGAAAGGAGCTGCGAGCACCTGGCCGGCAGCTCCCCTCGACCTGTTGTAGCCTCTCACGAGCGTCAGGCCCCCGAGCTGACGAGGCCGTTCGCGTGCGGCTGCGGAGTCGGCGTGGTGGTGCGCGTCTGCGTCTGGATACCGAGCTTCTCGCTCACGCCGAGGTCTTCGAGCTGGCCCTTGACCTTGCCGTAGCCGTCCTTGGCGATGTCGAGCGCGCGGTAGCGGGTACGGGGACTCAGGACCATGACGGCCACGATTCCACCGGCGACCGCGACGCCCACGGCGCCGAGGACGAACGGGAGAATGGACGTCTTCTTCGGCGCGAAGAACGGGATGGCCGAGATGGCCGGCAACGCGCGCAGAACGTTCTTGAGGAGCTTGTTGGTTTCTTTCATTCCGATCATGCAGTTGGCCAATGCATCGCGCGTACCGACCTCGTCCACGGAACCGCGTGGGCGAAAAGCCGAGGAATCGGCGCGATGGGGCCGTTTGGTAACGATGCACTATTGCCCCGCCTGTGACGCAGTGCAGCCGTGCGAGGTGCCGCTCGGCGCTGGCGCGGATGTCCTCCGCGCTCAGCACGTCGACCCGCGCATTGTACGTGACGACGTACGCGGGAGGATGGCCCTCCGAGATCGAGCACGCCAGCGACCGCGCGACGCCTCGCCGTCGAAGACGAGCATGGTGCGCGACTTCGCGGCCGCGAGCTCCGCATCGGTCAACGGCTCCGTCCGGAGCCGCTCCACATCGCCTAGCAACCCGCGCACCGCCGCGGCGGCCTTCGCCGTGTCGACCGCCGCCGTGATGCGCACGATCCCGCCGCTGCGCAGGGGAGCGGCAGACATTCGCACGCCGTAGGAGGCGCCGAGCCCCTTGCGGCCCGTCTTGACGAGCGTCGGGAGGGACGGCGCCGTGCCGAGCGCGTGGTTCGGCAGCTTCCCGAGCGTCTTCTCCAGCGCGGCGAGGAGCCACGCCGGCTTGAAGTCACCGACACACGCCACGCTCACGTGCTCCGCGGACAGGCTCTCGTCGCGGAACGCGCGTAGCCCGCCGTTCGTCGCGCTGGTGGCGAGGAGCCCGCCCGACACCGGCACGCCGTACGGATGCGGCGGCGGAAACACGGACGCGAACAGCGCTTCGCTCGCCACGACGGCCGGGTCATCGGCGGCTTCGGCGCGATCGGCCGCGAGGTGCGTGCGGGCCTTCTCGAGGTCCTCGGTCTCGAGCGCCGGGGTCACGAACATCGGCGTGGCGCGCCGTCGGGCGCGTCCGTGGCGGCGGGCTGTTGCGGAACGGCTCGTGAGCCGGCGCAGGTCCTTCTGCATCGCGTTCGCTCCTTCGTGCAGCCCCACGTCGTGCAACAGGCGCATGGCCCGACCCTCGAGGATGGTCGCGAAGCCTCCGAGCCGTCCGTGGTCGTAGGCGTCGTCGTTCGCGATCTTGAGCCCCGTCACCAGCCGCCGCCGCGCGTCGCCGGCGATCACCTCGAGCACGTAGCCGAGCTCGTCGGCGCCGTCGCCCTCGAGACCGGGCGCGGGCCACGCGAGCATCACGGCAGGCCCCCGCCGAACGTTCGCGCCTGGGCGAGGTTGACGCGGTCGAGATCGGAGATCCGCCCGATGGTGTTGCTGCCGTAGAGGGATGCACGGCCCCAAAAACCGCCTCGCGACGCGATCGCGTCGAGGTTGCCAGCGGCACGTCGTCGTAGTGCTGGCGCAGCTCGTTCTCCACCACGCTGCGCTCGCTGGCGAACGCCGGCTCGTCGAGCGCGGACGCCATGCGGTCGGCCTCGAGCCAGATCGCTCGCGGCAACGCGCTCGGGGGGACCGGCGCGTGGTAGTCGGTCGCGTCGCGCGTGGTGTGCGCGTTCGCCTCGCCCCCGACGTCCTCGAGCCACTGCGACTAGTCACTCGCCGCGGCGTTGCGCGAGCCGCGGAAGATGAGGTACTCGTAGAGGTGCGCGAAGCCGGTCAGGCCTTGCGGGTCGTCCTTCGAGCCGACGTAGTAGCGCAGGTAGACGAGCGCCTGCTTCGCGATGAGCTGCGCTGCGCTCCTGATGCAGCACGACGTGCAGCCCGTTGGCGAGGTCGAGCTCCTCCACTTGGAGCGCGATGTTGATCTGGAACCCGCCATCCGGCGCGTTCGCATGCGCTCCACCACAGCCCGGAGAGCAGGCGAGCGCGAGGCTCGCGAGGAGCATGATCGACGACGTTGCTCTCGTCGCGCGGCGCAGCATAGCCCGCGTGTGCGCTTCGTGAGCCACGGCTGGCGCGGCGTGCGCCACGGTGGCGCCCCGCGAGCCAGGAGGGCTGGATCTGCCGTGAAAACTCCGATGATCCGCGGTCATCGTGACCGGCATCGGCGTTGCACAGGGCCGGCGCACGAGGTCACGCATGAACACCAACATGACTTGGATTCTTCTTCGCGGGCTCGCGCTCGCCACGGTACTGGTCGGCGTCGGTTGCTCGGGGCACGACGCCTCGACGGTCGACGGGACGGGCTCGTCCTCAGGCTCGTCGGGAGGTTCCTCGTCGGGTGGCTCGTCGTCGAGCGGCGGCAGCTCCAGCTCCGGAGGGGCCGTTGCCGCGCTGTTCGACGCGCCGACC
>JAYTHX010000118.1:0-5885 GCA_043732195.1 Polyangiaceae bacterium | reverse complement strand
GCGGGTACGGCTGCTGCGGGTACGGCTGCTGCTGCGGGTAGGGCTGCTGCGGATAGGGCTGCTGCGGAGGCGGCTGGAATCCCGGCTGCTGCGCCTGCGCGGACCTGGGCGCGACCATCGCCACCGCGGCGATCGACGTAGCGATGGCGAGAGTGCGGAGAGAAAGCGTGAAGATGGAACGCATGGCGTGCTCCTAGCGCGAGCGTAGAGGATGCACGCGGTCGGGTCGAGCGGTCCGCGGGACGTTCACGAAGCTTTGATGCTGCCGAGGCTCTCGAACTCCGCGGTGAGCTCGCGGCCCATGAGGTCCTTGACCGCTTGGAGCACCGGCTTGTCCTCGTAGAGCACCTTGTAGACCTCGGAGATGATCGGCAGCTCGATGCCCAGCTTCTTCGAGAGATCGTAGGCGCTCTTCGTCGTCTTCACGCCCTCGGCCACGTGCCCGAGGTTCGCAACGATCTCGGCGAGCTTCCGCCCCTTGCCGAGCTCGATCCCGACGGTGCGGTTCCGCGAGAGATCCCCGGTGCACGTGAGGACGAGATCGCCCATCCCGGCGAGCCCGGCGAGCGTGATGGCCTCGCCGCCGCGCACCAGCGAGAGCTTCACCATCTCGGCGAGCCCGCGGGTGATGAGCATGGCGCGCGTGTTGTGGCCGAAGCCGAGGCCGTCGGCCGCGCCGGCGGCGATGGCGATCACGTTCTTGATCGCGCCGCCGCACTCAACCCCGGGGATGTCGCGGCTGGCGTAGGTACGCATGTAGGATGCATGGAAACGATCCATCACGTGCTCGCGCACGCGCTCGTCGCTGGAGGCGATGACCACGCCCGTGGGCAGCTCGGCGGCGAGCTCCTTCGCGAACGACGGACCGCTGAGGAACGCGAAGTGCCGGTGGGTGGCGCCGGGCAGCTCGGCGGTGAGGATCTCGTCGACGAACGTGAGCGAGTCGTTCTCGATGCCCTTGGTGGCGCTGACGATCGGCGCGCTGATCGGCACCTTGCGCGCGACGAGGCGCGCGACCTCTCGCGTGGCGTGGCTGGGGGCGACGAAGACCACCATCGACGCGCCGTCGAGGACCTCCTCGGGATCGACGCTCGCCCGCAGGTTCACCGGCAGCTTCGCGCTCGGGAGGTACTTGCCGTTCACGTGCTCCTCGTTGATCTGCATCACGAGGTCGGGCCGGCGGCAGTACATCGCGACGGGGTCGCCCTTGTCGGCGAGGACCTTCGCGAGGGCCGTGCCCCACGCGCCCGCACCCAGCACCGCCACCTTGTTGCCAGTACCCGTGGCGCTGCTCATAGCCCCACGATACCAGAGCCCCCCGATCGCCGATGGTGCTAGCCTCTCCATGCCTTGCGCCCGGCGATTTGGTCCTCTTTTCTCGTGCTTGCCGCCCTCACGGGCCTCGCGACGACCGCCGTGGGCTGCAAGCCGCCCTACTGCACGTTCCGCGGGACCATCAACGAGCCGTCGAGCCTCTCGATGCGCCGCTCGATGCTGCGGAAGGGGATGGGCGACTTCTGCAAGCAGCTGACGTCGCGCAACGCGCCGCTGCGGCTCGCCCCCGAGTCGCCCGTGATCGGCCGTTTCTACCCGCAGCAGTGCACGGCGCCCCAGGGGGACGAGCTCTACGTGAGCTTCAGCGGGTTCGGCTACGGCTACACGAACATCTCCAAGAAGACGACGTTCACCGCCTCCGCCGCCGCGCTCTACCGCTACGACTTCCTCGTCACCGAGGGTGACCGCTGCGACGTCTATGCGTACTTCCGGACCTCCCGGCTCGACGCGAGCAACTTTGCCGTGCACCGCATCGAGGGGCAGGCCGCGAACCTCCTGAACCAGTTCACGGCGATGGGCGAGAGCATGGGCAAGCAGCTCGTCGGCAAGAAGCTCACCGAGGGCTTCAGCGTCATCCACTATACGGATACGAACACCGACGACTTCGGGCTCGGCATCATCCCGGTCGGTGTGAAGCCGTTCCACCCGTACCAGGTGCACGGCAACGACCGCATCACGTACGAGAACGAGCGCACCGAGGTCCACCAGAACCAGCGCGACTTCGTGGGGCCGATCAGTGTCGAGGACAGTGGCCGTTCGCTCTTCGTCACCGCCCAGATGGACGGCGCGCCCGCCATCGACATGATGATCATGCGCAAGGCCGAGGGCGACGCCTCGCTCCAGCTCTACTACGAATACGCCGCCAGCGGCCCTCTCTCGGGCGCCCCGATCGCCGGGGAGATCCTCCGGCAGGGCCTCGAAGTGAAGCGGGCGATACCGGTCCCCCCGGGGATGTACTACGTGGTGTTCGACAACACCCTCACCGCCGGGCAGGTCGCTCCGCCGGTCAACGCCCTCGACGACCGCGCCGCGGTGGTCAACTACCTCATCCAGATCGGCGATGCGCAATGAAGGACCGCACTCCCGACGAGGACGGTATCGAAGAGGCGAAGACGGACGCGAAGGCCGACGACGAGGCCGCCTCGCCCGAGGCCGCTCCCGCCAAGCCCCAGCCGAAGCCCGTCGCGCGCATGAAGAGCGAGACCGCGCCGCCGCCGCCCAAGAAGCTCCTCCGCACCCTGTACTGGGCGCTCTGGTTCGTGCTCACGCCGTTCGCGCTCGCGTGCATCCTCGTGTGGGCGCTCACGCCGCCGAGCGGCATCGACCACGGCGGCGCGCTCGGCTGGATCGAGAGCTGGGTCCGCGAGCAGCCGGTGCCGGTGGGCATCGTCAGCTTCACGCTGTTCGAGATGGTGCTCTGGGCCGCGCGGCATCATCTGCCGCTCGCCTACCACGCGCATCCGCCGCTCCGCTCCGACCTGCCGAAGGGCATCCGCGGGCCGTTCGAGCGGGCGCGCTCGCTCCTCGAGGAGGCGGAGTCGATCCTCGAGCGCAACCAGGCGGCGGTGGTGCGCGAGCTCTCCGCGAAGGAGCGCGACAAGCTACGCGTCGACCTCGATGGCCTCGATGACGCGATGGACCGCGAGCCCTTCGACGAGGAGCTCTTCGTCGACGCGCTGGTCAAGGCCGACGGCGAGGTCGACGTGCGGCTCGGGCGCTGGCGCAAGAGCGAGGTGCGGGAGTACGCCGAGTCGATCCTGGTCGCCATCGCGGTCGCGATGGCGCTCCGCGCGTTCGTGGTCGAGGCCTTCAAGATCCCCAGCGGCTCGATGATCCCGACGCTCCAGGTCGGTGACCACATCTTCGTGAACAAGTTCACGTACGGCCCGGCCATCCCGTGGACGCACAAACGCCTCTGGTCGCGCATGCCGCCCGAGCGCGGCGACGTGATGGTGTTCGCGTACCCCGAGCATCCCGATCAGGACTTCATCAAGCGCGTCATCGCCATCCCTGGTGACAAGCTCGAGGCGCGCGGTGGCCACCCCATCATCAACGGCTGGGAAGTGCCGAGCTGCTACGCCGGCACGTACTCGTACGTCGAGGCGCAGGACTCGAGCCGCCACGAGGGCGAGGTCTTCGTGGAGTTCCTCGAGGACGAGGCCTTCCTCACGCTCTACGATCGCCAGAGCCCGCAGACCGACTACCAGGGCCCGTACTTCGTGAAGCCGGGCGAGGTCTACGTGATGGGCGACAACCGCAACAACAGCCACGACTCGCGCGTGTGGTGGGGCGGGCAGGGCGGCGGCGTGCCGTTCGAGAACATCAAGGGCCGCGCGCTCTTCGTGTGGCTCAGCGTCGCCGACTCGATGGACTGGTCGCGCATCTTCGCGCCGGTCATGGGTCGGCCGCCCGGCAAAGGCCCGTTCGGCGCGCTCCCGGCGACGATGAAGAGCGTGGAGCCGGCGATCGACAAGTGCCTGAAGGCGCGGCCCCCGGTCGAGCGCACGCGCCCGCCCGCGGGCGGGCAGACGGTCCGATGAAGATGCCGATGAAGAAGCTGACAGCTGACAGCTCACGGCTGACAGTCGGCGCGAGAGTGCTTGCTGGCGCACTGCTGTCTTTGTCGCTCCTCGCGTGCAACAGCCTGCAGAAGGCGGCTCGCGAGGATCCCATGAAGTGCGAGCGCGACGCGAAGTGCGACAAGAAGCGGACGCGCACGAGCGATTGCTCCACGCAGTGCGTCGATGATCCGGCATGCATGAGCCGGTGCGAGCAGGTGCAGTCTCCGAACGGCGGCCTCGGCCACTGATCCTTCGGGCTGGCGCAACGCGCGCTGGGCTGCGACAACTGCGGGAGTGCGGAGGCGGCGTTCCGCCACCATCGTGGCCTGCGGCGTGGCGCTCGCTGCGCTCACGACCGGACCGCGCGTGCACGCGGACGAGCCGATCGCGCTGCGCGTGCGCGTCGTTGCCGAGGGCGACTGCGCAATCCGCGGGACGTTCTGGAGCGCGGTCAGCCGGCATTCGAACCGCGTGCGCGAGACGCTCGGGGCGGACGGCGCGCTCGTCGAGGTGGCGATCCGCCGCGCGGACGAGGAGCACGTGGTCGGCGTGCTGGAGGTCACGCCGCCCGCTCCGGCCGTCGCGCCGAGCGTCCTCACGCCTGCCGAGCCGGCCGCGCGCGAGGCACCGCTCGCGCCTGCCGCTGTCCCCGACGCACGCTGGCGTGGCGCGGTGCTGGCGTCGATCGGTCCGCTCGTGCTCGGCACGTCGGGCGCGGTCGTCGGCTACGGGATCTCCGGCGATCTCGAGCGCGATCGTGCGGGGCTCGCGCCTTCCTTCCGTCTGTCGCTGACGCACGCGGAGGGCAGCACCGACCTCTTCGGCGCGGGCGCGGAGCTCGCGTGGACGACGGGCCGCGCGTCGATCTGTCCGCTGCGCGCCGATCTCGCGAGCAGCATCTCGCTCCGGCCCTGCGCCGGGCTCGACGTCGGCGTGCTGGTGGCGAGCCCCGTCGGCCTCGTGAGCGCGCGCTCCGCGACGCGGGCCTGGGCGGCGCCCTCGCTCCTCGGGCGCCTGCGCTGGCTCGTGGGGGCGTCGATCCTCGTGGAAGGCGAGGTGGGACTGGCGGCGCCGCTCGTGCGCGACGAGATCGGCGCCGAGCCCGGGCTCACGCTCTTCCGGGCGCCCGCGCTGGTGCCCCTCGCGAGCCTTTCGGTCGGGGTGCGTTTTCCGTGATCAAAACCGCGACAGCCGGGCATGGGTGGTGGATGGGCCTCTTTTCCCGCGCGGAACCGACGTCGGGGGGCTCCGCGCCGCCCGCTTCCGGGACGCGGATGGGGCCGATCATGCTCGAGCCCGGCGACCTCGCCGCGCTCTTCGACGCGAACGCGGATTTCGTGTGGCGCTCGGTGCGCCGCCTCGGGGTGCCGGAGGCCTGGGCCGACGACGCGACCCAGCAGGTCTTCGTGATCGCGCAGCAGAAGGTCACCACCATCGCTGCCGGGGAGGCAGGACGATGACCGAGCCCGAGCACCGCGTGGACGACTTCGAGCAGGCGCTGCTCGCCTCCGCGAAGAAGGACGGCATGCGCCCCGACCGCAAGGCCGCGACCGCGCTCGCGCTCGGCCTCGGCCTCGGCACCAGCGTGGTCGCCGCGGCAGGCGTGGCGAAGGCGGCGGGCGTTGCGAAGGCGGCGGGCGTGGCCGGCGCCGCCACGAAGGCCAAGGTCGCCGCGACGGCGGTGGTGCTCAAGTGGCTCGCGGTGGCAGCGGTCGGCGGAGCGGTCGTGGTCGGCGCCACGACGCTGCGGCGGGCGCCCGCGCCCGCGACCGTGGGCGCGCAGAGCGAGGCCGCCACGACGAAGCGAGCGCCTGTCGCACCGCGCGCCGCGCGCTCGTCGGCGCCTGCGCTCGTGCCTGCGCCTGCGCCTGCGCCTGCGCCTGCGCTCGTGCCTGGGCCTGCGCTCGCGCACGACCCCGCGCCTCGCCCGTCCGCGTCGCTCGCCGACGAGCAGCGCACCATCGAGGCTGCGCGCGCCGCGCTCGCGCA
>JAYTHX010000117.1:0-17102 GCA_043732195.1 Polyangiaceae bacterium | reverse complement strand
GGAGACTCCGCTGGTCGTGGAGGTCCCGCATGCCGGGCTCTTCGTCGACGGTCCGGCGCTCGCCCGCCTCGCGGCGCCCGCGCGCGCCATCGGGCGGGACGCGGACCTCTACGTCGACGAGCTGTATGCGGACGCGCCCGCGCACGGCGCCACCCTCCTCTCGTCCAACGTCTCGCGCTACGTTTGCGATCTGAACCGCAGCGAGCTCGACGTCGACGCCGAGTCGGTGGAAGGCGCGCCGCCCCATGCACGCGCGACGCGCGGGATCGTGTGGCGCCTCACGAGCGAGGGCGCCCGCGTGCTCGACGGCCCCCTGCCCCGCGCCGAGCTCGAGCGCCGGCTCGCCACCTACTACCGGCCCTACCACGACACGCTCGCGGGTCTGCTCGAGCGGAAGCGCGCCCGCTTCGGCTTCGTCATCCTGCTCGCCGCGCACTCGATGCCGAGCGTCGGCCGCGCGGGTCATGGAGATGCCCAGGCCCACCGCGCCGACGTGGTGCCGGGCACGCGCGGGCGGACGAGCGCGGGGGCGCGGTTCATCGATGCGGTGGACCGGCACGCGCGGGCGGCGGGCCTCTCGGTCGCCCACGACGATCCGTACCAGGGCGGGTACACGACGCAGCACTATGGTCGGCCCGACATCGACGTCCACGTCGTCCAGGTCGAGCTCGCGCGCCGCCTTTACATGGACGAGCCGACGCTGACGCGGGGCCCGGGGTTCGACCGGCTGCGGGCCTGGTGCGCCTCGCTGGCCGCGGCGCTGGGCGCGATCACCCCCGCCAGTCGCTGAAGAGGCCTGAAAATAGCCATGATTCCTCCGAACGGCTTGACAGCGTCCTGGGGTTCCGCCAAGTTGCGCGCGCTGTCATGGCGAAAAGCGACATCACCGGTAAGCGTAAGCTGAGCGCGCAGAACGTCTCGCACTCGAACATCAAGACGAAGCGTTGGCAGAACGTCAACATCCAGACGCGGCGCGTCTGGGTGCCCGAGTTCAAGCGGTACGTCTCGCTGAACCTGACGACGCGCGACATCCGCACGATCGACAAGATCGGCGTGCTCGCGTACGCGAAGCGCTACAACGTCAAGATCTGAGCTCATCGGGCAGGAAGCTCGGGCAGGCAGCTCGGCGCGCCTCTCGCTTGCGAGGGTCCGCGCCCGGCTCTCGCCTCCTTCGATCAGGGCCGCGTCAGCGGAACGTCGAGGCCGTGCCGCCGAGATGCGAGAGCGCCACGAGGCGCGCGTCGCCATGTCCCTTGATGCGGTCCTCCTCGATGACGGACCGGATGGCGCCGCGCAGGACGTCGTAGGCATCGCCCGCGCCGAAGGCGGCGAACGCGAACTCGGGGCCTGCGTCGGTAGCCACGAGCGCGATGGGCGCCGCGGCCGGACGCGCATCACCGGGACGCACGCGCGTCGCGCCGCGCATGACCGGCTCCGCGAAGAACGGAGCGCGGAGACCGAGCTCACCGATGGTGAGGCCGTCGACACCCTCGTCCCAGCACGCGATCGCGAACGAGCCGTTGCGATCGACCGTGAGCACGGCGCGCGCCGTGGCGATCGTGACGACGCCGACCGGCGGGACGGGCGCGCCGCCGTCGTCCGTGGCCCACGGCAGCTCGATGATGCTGCGTGGGAGCGGCTCCTCGTCGATCGCGCCCTTCTTCGTGCTCGGCGCGCGGCTGCGCAGGGCGCGCGGCGCGTCGCCACGGAGCTCGTGGCGCGAGGCGGGGTGCACCTCGGGGCGCTGCGAGGAGAGATCGTCGGACGTGAGCAGACCGCCGCTGGTGCGTCCTGCGAGCGCGAGCAGCTCGCCGGAGAGCGGGCGCTCCTCGATGGCGCGCGGCCCGCGCTGCGCGATCTTCGCCAGCACTTCGTGGCGAGGTGAGCCCTTCGCCAGCGCGAGGCTCGGCCCCATGACCGCCGCGAACGTCGCGGTGCCAGCCGAGGCGACCGCCACCGAGAGCGTGGCCGGGAGCCAGGGGACGCCGACGCGCGCCGCATCCGGCACCTCCTCGTCGGGCTGGAAGCCACGCGGACGCGGGGCGCCGATCCCCGGCTGGCGGATGCGACCATCGAACGCGCGGAGGCCGGAGCCGCCGCCGCCCACGAGGATCTGGACGGGCCCGAGGAGCACGCCCGGCGAGATCGCGCAGGCCGCGAAGACGCCCGCGATCGCGCCGTCGAGCGCGTTGCCCCTGCGCAGCAGCTCCTCGGCCGCGGCCTCGACCTCGGGTGACGAGGCGACCGCAGCGCGTTGCGTCCGGATCGCCATCACTCTTCCTGTTCGTCGTCGCTGACCGTGACCGACGCGCCGCCTCGAGACGTGGGGCGGACGAGGCGGCCGAGGCCGCCCGTCTTGCCGGCCTTGGCGGAGCGGACGAGCGCGCGAAGGACCTTGGCCTCCTTCAGCGCGCCGGTGGTCTCGAAGACGACGTACGCATCACGACGCTCGCCGATGTTCATGGCAACCTTGGTGAGCGCGGTCGTCGAGAAGGCACGCGTTCCGCCGGCCGCACGCAGGCGTCCGTACGCAACGGGGCCTGCAGGCATGGGGTCGCGCGCGGGGTCGACGGCGAGGACGATGCCCCACTTCTTCGCCTGCGCGGCCGCGTCCTCGTTCTCCCAGAGGCCGCTAGGCTCCCACACCACGGTGCTCGCGTCCCGCGGGAGGCGGTCGATGAGCTTCTCGAGCCGATCGCGCCAGAGCTTGCTGGGCGTCACGTCGCTCGGCGTGGCGATCACGATCGCGCGGGCCTCGAGCAGCGTCACGGTCTTGAGGAGCGCGGTGAGCTCGGTCTCGAGCGCATCGCTCGCCTTCAGCTTGCCGAGGCCCGGCCCGGCGACCACCGCGAACTCGAACTGGGGGCCCGCCGCCTTGCGCCAGCGCCTGAGCGTCGCGTCGGAAGGGGCGAGGCGGAGGGTTGCCGCGTCCTGTCCGCGCACCTCGAGGAGGTCGAAGCGCTTCGCGTACGCGCCGAGCTCGCCCTTGAGCTCCTTCGCGCCGATGTGGAGCCTGGTCGCCATGATCGCGTCGTACGTAGACCGACCACCTTCGAGTGTCGACTGTTAACTCCCGAAGTGGAACCACTGCGTCGGGTGCTTCCGCAAGAAGGAGGCCATGCAGTCGGCCAGGTATTGCGCCACCTCGTCGAGCTCGGCCTCGCTCGCGTGGCGGGGAACCGATCGCCCTTCGTGCAGCTCGATGACGTAGCTGCGATGGCCGACGCGCGCGCAGAACACCGGGACGATGGGCGCGCCCGACACCTGCGCGAGTCGCAGCGGGCCCTCGGGCAGCCGCGCACGCTCCCCCAGCAGATCGACCTCGCGCGTGCGCATGCCCGGAACGAGACGATCGAGCTGGAGCGCCACGACACCTCCAGGGGAGCGCAGGTGCCAGAGCATCGGCAGCGCCGAGAGCGGATCGTCGCCCGCGTGCGCGATGAGCACGCCTGCGCGCCGCCGGGCGTCGTCATGGAGCGCCTGCGCGGCGGCGTCGGGCTCGGCCTGCATCACGATCATCATCTTCAGCCCCTGATCGCGCGCGACCGCGGGCCCCACCATCTCCCAGCCCGCGGTGTGCGCCGTGACCATGACGATGCCGCGTCCCCGAGCACTTGCATCATGCACGTACTGCTCGTTCCGGATGCTCGTCTCGGGGTACCGCGGCCCACCGGGCGCGTCGTTCGAGAGCACCTCTGCCAGGCACGAGGCGTAGTTCGAGAATGTCGCGAGCACCTCGCGGGCGTCCCTCGCGGACGACGCCGGACCGCGGATGCGGCGCAGGTTGCGAACGATGGCGCGACGCGCCGACGGCACCAGCGCCGCCGCAGCCCAGCCGAACGCCGGAGGGCTATAGCGCACCCACCACTCGGGGCCGCGCGAGGCGCCCCAGTGGGCGAGCCGTCGCCAGAACAGAGCCTCGTGGGGCCGCGGTGGTCGTCGTTGCTTCAAGATTACCGAACGGTTACGTCCAGACAGGCGCGACGCTCACGTCCAGACATGCGCGACGCGGAGCGGTCCCGTCAAGTAGTCATGCACACGCGGAGCGAGGCCTTCGCGCGGTGGAGCAGGACGTCGACGTAGCCGCGGCTGATCCCGAGCGACGCCGCGACGTCCTCGCCGGGCTGCTCTTCCAGGAGGCGCAGCATCACGACCGCCTTCTGCGTCTCGCACAGCTGATCGACGCA
Source organism: Polyangiaceae bacterium (assembly GCA_043732195.1). Taxonomy (GTDB): domain Bacteria; phylum Myxococcota_A; class Polyangia; order Polyangiales; family Polyangiaceae; genus Labilithrix. The sequence continues at coordinate 12,915 of JAYTHX010000117.1, read as the reverse complement.
GGCGCGGAGCCGGACGTGCTCCTCGGCCTCGGCGACGAGTGTCTCGGCGGACGTATCGCTCGAGGCGGCGAGCGGAAGCGCATCGACATCGTCGTGCGGCACCGCGACGTGGTGCCGGCGGCGCTTGTTCCGTGCGGCATTGCGGACGATCCCGCCGAGGAAGTGCGGCCACTCGTCGTGGACGTCGGGGAGCTCCTTTTTCTGGGCGAGCTGCAGAAACGTACAGAGCGCATCCTGTACGCACTCGACCGCGTCCTCGGCGGAGGCGCCTTCGCGCTGGGCAATACGGACGAGGTCACCTCTTCCGCTGCGCGCGAGATCGCTTAGTATACCGAGGACGTCAGGTTCGGAAGGGCTCGCGGCCATGGTTTCTCTTACTCCTATTCCGGAGCTGTAAGAACCGTGGCGGTCGGCACCTTCCTCGGTGTGAGTAAGCCGGCAAGAAGCCGCGCCCTTCGAAAGGATTGAGGACATGGGAGCCAGCAAGAACGTGATCGAGGTTACGGACGAGACCTTCGACGCCGAGGTGCTCAAGGCGGACAAGCCGGTGCTCGTCGACTTCGGCGCCACGTGGTGTGGCCCCTGCAAGGCGCTCGCGCCGGTGGTCGACAAGCTCGCGGACGAGACGGTCGGCAAGTACAAGATCGTCAAGGTCGACATCGACGACGCGCCGGGCGTGGCGCAGAAGTACGGCGTCCGTGGCGTCCCGATGATCCTCGTCTTCAAGGGCGGCGAGAAGACCGCGCAGCACGTCGGCGTGACCACGAAGGACAAGCTCCTCGCGCTCATCGAGAACTGAGCGCGCGCACGAGGGCGTCGATCGGGTTTGCGGGTGCCATCCTCCGGGGGCCGCTGCGCGACTGGTCCCGATCGGCGTGCACCTCCAAGACAAGAGCCTCGGGGATGCGGCGTACGCGACCATGATCTACTTCATGGTCGCGTTCGTGCGTCCGGGGCGGCGACCTCAGATGCGCAGGACGTCCGGGCGCTGCGCCAGCAGGTGCTCCAGCCAGGCCGTCGCGACCTTCTCCTGCATCGAGTTCGCGCGCAGGCGCTCGTTCAGGTGCTTGAAGTCGACCGCGTCGAGCTCCTGGTCCTGGTTGTAGCAGGAGAAGACGAGCGTCTCCTTGCCCGTGCGCGGGTCCTTGTGGCGCTGGAGGCACTGCGCGCAGACCTCCTTCATCATGCACTGCATCGGCGAGTTGATGCTGCCGATGGCCAGGTGCTTCGGATCGAGCATCGGCTGGAGGACGCCGTGTCGCGCCTCCTTCACGGCCGCCATCATGCGGTCGGAGCCAATGGCGATGATGCGCGCCACCTTCGAGAGCTTGATCTCCTTGTTGCAGATCTCGCCCTTCCCGTACGCCACCATCGCCTGGACGATGTTCCCGCGAAAGTGCGCGTCCTGCGGGCGGCGCGGCGCGATCTCGACGCCGGTGTCCGTGCACCAGATCACCTGATCGGTGAAGGCCTCGATGTCGCCCTGCTTGAAGAGGTCCTCGCCCTTCTTGTAGCCGGCGAAATAGAGCACCGTCGAGCCGAGCGCCTTCATCGCGCGCGCGATGGAGAAGAGGACGGCGTTGCCGAGGCCTCCGCCGGCGAGTAGCACCGTCTCGTCGGCCTTCATCTCGGTAGGCGTGCCCGTCGGGCCCATCAGAATGATCGGCTCGCCCGGTCGGAGCGCGGCGCACAAGCTCGAGGAGCCGCCCATCTCGAGGACGATGGTGCCGAGCAGCCCCTTCTCCTCGTCGATCCACGCGCCGGTGAGCGCGAGGCCTTCCATCGAGAGGCGCGTCCCCTCGACGATGGGCGCGTACGATTCGAAGTTCTGGAGCCGGTAGAACTGCCCGGGCTTGAACTTCCGCGCCGCGAGGGGCGCCTTCACCACCACCTCGACGATGGTCGCGGTGAGACGGTTGACCTCGACCACGCGGGCGGTCAGGAGGTCGTCCATCTTGTCGAAGAACGCGCGGCCCGCGGCGTTGCGCGCGGGCTGGTCGGCCGCTGCATAGCGCGCGACCTCGGGATAGAGCGCGGCGACGTGCTTGAAGCCGTGCTTCGCGCTCGCCATCGCCTTGACCACGCTGCCTGCGTAGTACGGGTGGTTGTCGCCGTAGAACGAGACGATGTTGCGCTTACCGTTGCCGCGGACGTAGCTCGCGAAGAACGCCTCCTCGGTGTTCTTCGTGGCCGGCGTGAGCGTGACGCGCTCGCCCTCGACCGCGGCGGTGTGGACCTGGAAGTACTGCTTCTTCGCATCGAGCGCGAAGGTGCCCTCGTACTCCTTCTCGTACATCGTGTTGGGGCTCGTGCCCGCGGCGATGCACAGCGTGCGCGCCGGAAGCTCGACCTCGGCGCGATCGCCGGAGAGCCGCACGAACTTCACGGCCTTGATGTGGCCGGTGGCGTCGAGCACCGCCTCGGTGGGCGCGAGCCCCTCGACATAACGGACGCCTTCCTGGAGGCTCTGCTGCACCTCCTCGTGGTTCAGGCGGTACGCGGGCGACTCCAGCAACGAGCGACGGTAGACGAGCGTGACGCCGCCCCAGCGATCGAGCAGCGGCTGAAGGCGCGGATCGCGCCCCTCGCGGGCCGCGAGATCGCGCTCCTCCTCGAGCTCGCGCGCGTGCTGGAGCTGGACCTGGAGCTGGCCCCACTCCTCCTCGTCGAACATCGCGCGGACCTTCTCGGCGCCGCGCTCCTCGGTGAGGTGGTGGACGCGCGAAGCGATCTTCTCGAGCTGCACCGGGTAGTACGCGAGCAGCTCGGTGGCGGTGTCGATGGCGGTGAGGCCGCCGCCGATCACCACCGCTGGCAGCTGCACGAGCAGGTTTGCGAGCGAGCTGCGCTTGTAGGCACCGGTCAGCTGGAGGGCCATGAGGAAGTCGCTCGCCTTGCGGATGCCGCGCGCGAGGTTGTTCTTCATGTCGATGATGGTGGGGCGACCCGCGCCCGCCGCGAGCGCGACGTGGTCGAAGCCGAGATCCCAGCAGTCGTCGAGCGTCATCGTGCCGCCGAACCTGACGCCGCCGTGGATGCGGAGCAGCGGGTTGCGCGCTAGCGTGATGTAGAGGAGCGTGAGGAAGTTCTTGTCCCAGCGAACGGTGATGCCGTACTCGCTGACGCCGCCGAAGCCGAGCAGCGTGCGCTCGTCGAGCTCCTCGTAGAGCGTGCCGAAGTCCTTCACCGGCACCGGCGCGATGTCGTTCGTACCGGAGTGGTCACCGACCAGCTCGACGGGCAGCGGCTCGATCTTCAGGCCGTCGACGGCGACGACGCCGAAGCCCTCGCGCGTGAGGTGGTGCACCAGCGTGTAACCGGCGGGGCCGAGGCCCACGACGCACACGTTGCGACCGTTGTACGGCAGCGGGTACGGGCGCCGCACGTCGAGCGGGTTCCAGCGGGCGAGGAGGCCGTAGATCTCGAGGCCGAACGGCAGCGACAGGATCTCGGTCAGCACGCGCGTCTCGATCTGCGGGATGTTGACCGGCTCCTGCTTCTGGAAGACGCACGCCTTCATGCAGTCGTTGCAGATGCGGTGGCCGGTGCCCGGGCACATCGGGTTGTCGAGGCACACGAGCGCGAGCGCGCCGAGCGCGTCGCCGTCGCGCCGCATGACGTGCATCTCGGAGATCTTCTCGTCGAGCGGGCAGCCCGCGAGCGTGACCCCTAGCGGGTTCTTCTTCAGCTCCTGGGTCTTGTTGTCGCGGAGACCCTTGGAGCACGAGTCCTTGTCGCGCTCGTGGCAGTAGAGGCAGTAGTCGATCTCCTGCTCCACCATGCGCGGGTCACCGCGGCGGTCGGTGAGCGCGAAGCCGTCGCGCTCGCGGCGATCGTGATCGGGGCCCACGAAGAGCTCGGGCATCTTCGGCTCGGGACGGCGCAGCTCGACGAGGTGCTGGTAGTCGAGGTTCTTCGGCTGGTGGAGCGACGGCCAGAGGTGCGCGGGGTCGCCGTGCTCCTTCCTGCGATGGCCCAGCCAGGCCTCGACCGCGTCGAGCGCGAACGCGACCACCTGCTGGTTCTCGGCGTCGGTCGGCGCGGCGGCATCGGCCACGGCGCACGCGGCCTCGCTGGCCTTGCTCGCGTTCCAGTCGGCAGAGAGCGCGGCGCGGAGCGCGACGGCGCGGCCCCGGAGCTCTAGCGACCACGCGGCGCCGCCAGCCTTGGCGGCCTTGCGCGCGACCTCGTCCACCTCGGCGAGCAGCACGACCGCCTTCGCGACGGAGAGCTCCTCGTCGGGGAGATGCCCGGTGCCGCGCTTCAGCACCGCCGCCGCGTCGACCGGCGACATCGCGGAGATGGCGGTCGTGGAGACGGCGCCGGCCTCGGCAAACGTGCCCTTCCAGGACTTGCCGGCGTCGGCCTTGAGGACGCGCTTCTTCGCGAAGTCCTGCTTGAAGCGCCAGAGCGGCGAGCGATCCTTCACCTCGGAGGCGAGTCCCGCGAGCTCCTTCTCGACGCCGAAGAGGCCGCCGACGAACGCGCTCACGAACGGCGCCAGCGCGAGAAGGACCACGCTCACTTGCTCGGGCGTCATCCCGGCGCCCTGACACGCGCGGTACGCCTCGTACGACGTCGCGACGTCTGGCGCGCGCGCCGTCAGATCCTTGCAGAATACATCGTACAGATCGCGGAGCCGCTCCGGGACGAACAGCTCGTGGTAGTGGAAGCCCGACGTTCCGAGGGGCATGTCCGAGCTCGGCCTCTCGGCCGGCGGCGGGAACGACTTGCGGGTGGCGCGGAACGGACGGGGATCTACGGCGGACATGTACTGCTCTCTCGGTTCACTTCTCGGAAGCGCTGCCCACGGAAGGAGGGCCCTCGGCGGGAACGAACGCGGTATCGGCGAGCTTGCCTTCCTTCATCCCGAAGTAGACCTCGCACTGGTCGAACATGAACTTCTGGCCCTCGGCCGACGTCAGGTCGAGGCGGTACGTGTTGATGAACTTCACCGAGTCCTTCAGCCACATGTTCCAGGCCTCCTGCGAGACCCCCTCGTAGAGTCGCCTCCCGAGCTCGTTCTTGTAGGGCTGACGGGTGAGCGCGGGGAGCTCCTTCCCCAGTTTGCGGCACTTCACCATTCGCGTTTCGGACATGGGCGGCTTTTACCCGCGGACGCCCGCGGACGCCAGGACCACTGCAAAGGGCTCAGCCGAACGGGAGGCCCAGCTGGAACGCGCTCGTGCGACGCACGTCGAGCGTGCAGACGGCCCCGTGCTCCAGGACGGCTACCGTCATCCGCCGTGCTGCGTTCGCGACCGTCTCGAGCGCACGCTCCGGCGTGTTGTTGGAGCGCGAGAGGTGCCCGAGGTACAGCCGTCCGAGGCGCGAGCCGACGAGCTTAGCCGCGAGCTCGGCCGTCTGCGCGTTGGAGAGATGGCCGAGCCCGCCGCTCACGCGGTGGCGGAGGTGGGTCGGGTACGGCCCGTACGCGAGCATCTCCGTGCAATGGTTCGCCTCCACCAGCGCCACGTCGCACGACGCCAGCAGCGACGTGAGGGCGGGCGTGGGGCGCCCGACGTCGGTGGCGTAGCCGATGGCGTGGTTCGCCGAGGCGACCCGCACCGCGACCTGCGGCGCGTCGTGCGGCATGTGCTCGGCGAGGACCTCGAGCTCGCCGACGCGGAAGGGCCGGCCCATCTCGATCTCGCGAACCTCGAAGCGCGCACGCACCCGCGGGGCCTCGATCCCGCGGTGGAGGTACACCGGACACTTGAGGTAGCGCGCGATCTTCTCGACGCCGCCGAAGTGGTCGCCATGGTGGTGGGTCGGGACGATCGCGTCGATGCCGTGGGGCAGTAGATCGACGCCCAGGGCCGCCAGGCGAGCCTCGAGCATGCGCGGCCCGAGGCCCGCGTCCACGAGGATCCGAACGCCATCCGCCTCGACGAGGAGCGAATTGCCGCTCGACCCGCTGCCCAGCACGTAGGCACGCACCCCGGACTGTCTCCTACGAGACGCCCGCCGGCGCAAGTAGTCATGGTATCTTCGAGGGCGTTTCGGTGAGCATTTCTCCCCCTACCCCTCCCGCGGGATCCGTGACGTCCACCACGGCGTGTCCGAACTGCGGATCCGAGCTGCCCGAACGGAACGGCGAGCGCGCCAAGTTCTGCGGTCAGTGCGGCACCACCATCACGTCGCCGCCCGATGCTCCTGGCTCGGGCGCGCCGACCCGTCCGCCCGCGTTCTACGAGTCCGACGTCCACGAGGAGGTCACGGTAGCGCGCGAGCTGCCCGACCTCTCCGAGTACCTGAGCAGCAGGAAGAGCAACCTCGGCAGGACGCTCCTGGACCCCGCGCCGTTCGCCGCAGGCGCGCCTTCGCCGGAGGTCCGGGCGTCTGCGCGGCTCACGCCGGTCGTGCCCGGGCCAGACGCGCCGATCAACGTCATCGTCCCCCAGACGAGCACGGCGAAGACGCAGATGATGGCGCAGACGCTGAACGACCCGCTCGTCGCGCAGCGCGCGCAGGAGCTGCGCGACGCGGTGCTCGGCGCCGCGGCCACCGATCCCCAGGCGCCGCCCACGGGCAAGCCGAAGGCGAACCTCCACCGGACGATGCTGATGGGCGGTGAGGCGGCGGTCGCACCGCAACCCGTCATCTCGACGGTGCCCGCGCCTGCTCCTTCCGATCGTCCCACGTCGCCGATCGAGGAGTCGCCGCGCGCCGCCGACGCGAGCCCGCTCTCGCGCAGCGTGCTCGCGCCGAGCTCGTGGCGGCCGCCCGCGGCGCTCCAGGGCACGATGCCCCTGAACCAGGTGTACCAGCCGCCGACGGCGGGCGGCGTCGACGTGGGCCGCGTCGTGCCGGTGGGCACGCCGGAGCCGCGACCGCAGCCACCGGCGCAGCCCACCGCCATCGGACCGGCGCGCCCCTCGGGCGGCCCCGTCCACGGCGCGCCTGCGCTCCGCACGATGCTCGGCATGCCCGCCTCGGAGCTGCCGTCGGGCGGAGGGCGGCCGCCCGCGCAGCAGGGTCGACCGCCGGGCACCGCGCCCGCGCCGCCGCCTGCGCAGAAGACGATGATGGGCGTCGCCATCCCGGGCATCGCCCCCACGAGCCAGGGCGAACGCCCGCCCGCGGGCGCGCCCGATCTCCGCAGCAAACAGAGCACGATGCTGGGCGTGGCCATCCCGGGCATCGCGCCCACCCACGATCCGCAGCCAGGTCCGCCGTCGGCGCCCCACGGCAGCCTCCCGCAGCATCATCCGTACGGCTTGACCCCGCAGGGTCTCCCGGCGCCCGCGCCGCCCATGCCGAGCCAGGTCCAGAACACCGCGCTCGGCATGATGGCTGCGCCGGAGGTCAAGATCGTCCCGCGTCCGAAGACGCTCATCGACGAGCCGCTGCCCGCTGCGCCGCAGATCGCGTCGAAGCGCGGCATCCCCGCGCTCGCCGTGGTGGGCATCGTGGCCGCGCTGGTGATCGTCCTCGGCGGCGCCGGCGCGTACCTCGCGCTGCGCAATGCGGGCACGCTCACGGCGGTCCCCCAGCTCGACGAGACCGGCCGCGAGTCGTTGAAGATCGGCTGCGCGACGTGCCCCGACGGGACGACCGTCGCGCTCGGCGCCTCGTCCGCCACCGTCACGGCGGGCGCCGCGCTCCTGCCCCTGCCCGCGCCGCTCTCGATCGGGGACAACGACCTCGCCGTGAAGATCGACCGCCCGGGCGCCGGTCGCGACGAGGAGGTGAAGGTCCACGTGCCCGTCGCCTACCGCGTGCGCGCGGATCTGGCGACGCTCAACGCGAAGCCGCCGGCCATCACGGTACGCGTCGAGGCCTCGCTCGGCAGCGAGGTAAAGATCGACGACAAGCCCGTCGCGCTCGACGCAACGGGACGCGGCTCGTACGCCATCGACCTCTCGAAGGAGACGGAAGGCACGGGGGAAGCGAAGACGTTCGAGCGGAAGATCCCCTTCGTTATCACGTCCAAGGGCGGGCCGCCCCAGACCGGACAGCTCACGGCGCGCACCGGCATCCAGGCGCTCGCGCTCGATGCGCCTGGCGCCGAGCTGTATACCGACAAGACCACCGCCGCGGTCGCCGGGCAGACGCGCCCGGGATCGAGCGTCACCATCGACGGGCAGAGCGTGCCGGTCGATGCCCAAGGACACTTCGGCGTGCGCGTCGAGCTCGCGAGCGTCGGCGAGAAGCCGCTCGAGATCGTGGCGTCGGCCGCGCCCCAGGCGCCGCGCATCGTGAAGGTGAAGGTCACGCGCGTCGCGTCGCTCGCCGATGCCAGCAAGGACCTCGACGCCAGGTCGCCGATCGCGTTCGACGTGTTCGGCGCCGACCCGGCCTCGAAGGTCGGCCAGCAAGCGGTCGTCGAGGGCGACGTCGTGGACGTGCGCGCGGGCGGCGGTCACACCGTCCTGCTCATCGACTCGAAGCGCGGCTGCGCGAAGGGCGCGAGCTGCCTCGTACGCGTCACGCACGGCGAGGAGGACAAGGTCGCGCGCGGCGACATCGTGCGCGCGTTCGGGCGCGTCGTCGGCTCGGTGACGGCGAGCGGCAAGACCGTCCCCGAGATCGACGCGTCGCTCGTGCTGCCCGTCAAGGCCGGGAAATGAGCCGCTGGGCCCGGTGGGCCTTGCCGTTGCTCGGCGCATCGACGGTCGTGATCGCCGCCCTCGTGGTCCGCGATGCGGACGCCCAGCGGCTCGACCCGCGGAGGCCGAGCGTTTTCGTGGTCGGTCCGCCTGGCGGCGCCTCGCCCACGAGCCGCGGTGACGCGCGTCGCACCGGCGCCTCGAGAGAGCCGCTGCCCTCCGGTCTCCTCCACATCGCGTGGCGCAAGACCATCGGCCTCACCATCGAGCAGCCGGCGCTCGTCGGCCTCGACGGAACGCTCGCCGTCGTCACCGCGCGCGGCGACGTCGTCTTCCTCGACGAGCTCGGCGAGGAGAAGGGCCGCGCGAGCTCGGGCGCGACGTCCGTCGGTCCAGCGACGATCACCTCCGACGGCACGGTCGTCTTCCTCTCCAGCGCGGGCGACGCCATCGGCGTGCGCCGCTCGAGCCCGCGGCCGCGCTTCGTGACGCGCATCGGCGGCGAGCGCAACGCGCGCGCCGCCCCACTCTCGCTCGACGACGGCGGCGTGGTCGTCGCCACGGCGTCCGACCTCGTCGTGCTCGATGCCGAGGGCAACGTCCGCTCGCGTGTCACGCTGCCCGAGCCGCCCTCGGCCGCGCTGCTCGCCAGCGACGACCGCGTGATCGCCGTCACCGTCACGGGCGCGGTCTACGGCTGGACGCCGGGACGCGAGACGGTACGGCTCGGATCCTTCGGCGCGCCGATCGACGGCGGCGCCGCGCTCTCCGATGCGAACACGCTGGTCGCGGTGATCGACGGCAATCACCTCGTGGAGCTCGACCTCACGCGTGCGGCGCGCTCGACACGATCCATCGCGGCGCAGGGCCTCTACCTCGGCCCCCCCAGCGTGCGCACCGTCGCGCCGGGCGGCACGCTCGCCACCCTCCTCGCGCAGACCGCCAGCCGCGCCTTCGTGGTCACGCTCGATCCCGCCGGTCAGGAGATGGTCCGCGCGCCCATCGCGGCCCTCACGCCGATCACGCTGCCCGACGGCGGCGCGGCGCCCCTCGTCGCGCGGCCGCACACCGGACCGCTCGTCGACAGCCGCGGGGCGGTGGCCTTCGCCGCGCCGGATGGTCATGTCGGGGTGGTCGGCGCCGGCGGCGGTGTCGACACGCTCGGAGAGCTCATCTGCACGCAGAGCGCGCGCTCCGCGGGCATCGCTGGGCTTACGCCGTTCGGGCGCGGCGCCTTTGCCGTGACCTGCGAGGGCGGCGTGATCGCGAGGATCACCGGCCCGATGACCGGTGAGACAGACGGGAAGCGCCGGAGCGCGCCCGCGGCTCCGCTTCGTCCGAAGCCCGGTCCGACCGGCCCAGCGCCAGCGCCAGCGCCGACGACGGGCGGCGGCGGTGAGGACGACGACGACGACGACGTGCGCTAGGCGAGGGACGGCCGCTGGCAACGGCGCGCGATTGTGCCTATACTCCCGGCATGATCATCGTTACCGACAAGGCCGCCGGCAAGGTCCGTGAGATCGCCGAAGCCGAAGCGCTCACCGAGCAGGGCCTCCGCCTCCGCGTCGTCGGCGGTGGCTGCGCTGGATTCACGTACGACCTCTACTTCGAGGACGCCGTCACCGAGGTGGACGAGACGTTCGAGTCGAACGGCGTGAAGCTGTTCGTCGATCCCCTCAGCTTCCAGTACCTCGAGGACACCGAGATCGACTACGTCGAAGGCGTCCACGGCTCCGGGTTCAAGTTCAACAACCCGCAGGTCACGGGCAGCTGCGGCTGCGGCTCGTCCGTCAAGTTCTGATCGCCAGCGTCGCGCCGGAACTCGAGCGAGACGAGAGCGAGCGGGTACCTCGACGCTGTGGTCGCGACCGGTTGCGGCTGACGACAGCGAGACGAGACGAAGGTTGCTCACAGTCCTGCGAGCAACCGACCTCGGCGGCTGTTCCTTCGCGATCGTCGTGAGCTGGATGCCTGGATGGGTGCCTGCCTAGGTGACGGCGCACAAAAGCGCGCGACCCGCTTGCGCGGGTCGCGTGGTCGACGTCGTTCATAAGCCGAGTTCTGTTCCGCACCGAGGTCGCCCTCGACGCGGCGGCGGTCATTCTTCTAGGACGTCCGTTACGGGACGCCTCGAGCAGCCTACCCGCGAGCTTCTCTCACGAGAGAGAGCGAGTCACCCCCCGTGCGCGCTCTTGCGAGACACGCACCGAGCTCGCATATGCGGCCTTGCTCCCGTTGGGGTCTGCCTTGCCGTCTCCGTTACCGGAGACGCGGTGGGCTCTTACCCCGCCGTTTCACCCTGGCCTGCCGCGCGCATCCGTTGCCGGCGAGCGAGGCAGGTGGTCTTTCTCTGTTGCACTTTCCTTCGCGTTCCCGCGACCGGGCGTTACCCGGCAACGTGCTCTGTGGAGCTCGGACTTTCCTCCCGCCGCGCCTTCGTCTTCCCGCTTGCGCGAGGAGGCTGGTTCGCGACCGGCGATCGCCTGAGCGGCATCGACGGGCGCAAGGTGACACCGCTCGCTCGCTTTCGCAATGGGCGGAGGTGCTCGTCCCGATCCGGTCGTCTCCGATGCGCCGTGTGAATCTCGGTTGTCGGTGCGAACGAAGGCCAGCGCAGTGACGAACGGGACGACCACCAGGCCATAGCGACCCGAGCCGAAGAAGACCGCGTGCGTCGCTGCGGTGGCCAGGATCACCGCCGCCGTGGCCGGCACCACGAGGGGGACGCGCTCCAGCGCGCGCGCGCCGAGGAGCACGATCGCGACCGCGCACGCGAGGTACGCGTACACGCCGCCCGCCGGCAGGAAGCAGGCGACGAGACCGAGCGCCGTCACCGCCTCGCGCGCGAGCTGCCGCGGGCCCGCGAGCTTGCGCACCGCCACGAGCGCCGCGACCAGCAGGAGCCGAGAGGCCAGCACCTCGATCGATCCGAGGGCCACCTTCGCGCGGTACGGGAAGCGCTCGGCATTTGCAGTATGCAAGTACCAGGGAGCCGCGCCGAGATAGTCGAACGTCATGTGCAGCTTCGCAGGCGCGCGCGCGACCCACGCGAGCAGATCGTGGGAGATGACGCCCTGCGCCGCCATGCCGAAGCACGCGTCCTTCGCGGCCTCGGCGAAGACCTCCTTGCACGCGTCGGGGACCTCCATCTCGCGCCAGCCGCCGTCCACCGTCTGTGTGCCGATGGCGAGGTTCCAGCCGCCGTTCACGCTGACCAGCGCGCAGCGCTCCATGCGGCGGCAGTTGCGCGCGGTCCACGGCGCGCAGACCGCGATCGCCAGCACCGTCATCCCCACCGCCACGCGCAGCCGCGCCATCGCTCCTGCGAGCGCGGGGCGCAGCGCGAGGCAGCCGAGCAGTGGCGCGAGCGCGAGCGACTGCGGACGCACGAGCGTCGCCACGCCGAGCACCAGCCCCGCGCCCACCAGCCAGGCCAGTGCGAGCCGCCCGCGCACCGCATCCCGCGCGCGGGCCGCGAACGCCGCGCTCAGCACGAGCAGCGCGGCGGTCACGCCCTCCGTCATCAGCGCCGCGGTGTAGGGCACGAGCGCGGGATGCAGCGCGACCGCGAGGCCGCCGGCCAGCGCGAGGCGGCGTCCCGTCACGCGCGCGAGCAGGTCGAACGCGGCCCACGCGCCGGCTGCGCCGAGCAGCGCGTTGACGAGCATCCCCACCGCCGGCTGCGCGCCGAGCACGCCGTACGCCGCGGCGAGCAGCGCCGGGTAGCCCACGGGGTAGTGCGCGGCATACGTGACGACGCCGTCCGGCCACAGCCACGTGTACCCCTGCCCGCTCGCGATGCGCCCCGCGAGCAGGTGGTAGTAGGTGCCGTCGGCCGCGGGCGGGATCGTGCCTGCGGCCCACGCGACCACGGCGAGGCGCGCCGCGAGCGCGGTCACGGTCACGACCCACGCGTCGCGCCGGGCGAGCGGGCGCGTCGTCACCGGGTGAGCCCCAGCTCCTCGAGCGCGACCAGCACCTCGCAGGCGGGCAAGCCGACGACGTTCGTGTACGAGCCGTCGATCCGCGAGACGAGCCCGGCGCCCAGCCCCTGGACGGCATAGCCACCCGCCTTGTCGCTGCCCTCGCCGCTCTCGGCATACGCGCGAACCTGCGCGGCGGTGAGCGCGCGGAACGTCACGCGCGTGATCACCGTCGCGGCGCGCAGCACGTCGGGCGTCGCCGAGGGCGTGCCGATCACGAAGCGGGTCCAGACCTCGTGCGTGCGACCGGCGAGTCGCGCGAGCATCGCCTCCGCCTCGTCCGTCCCTCCGGGCTTGCCGAGGATGTCTCCGCTCTCGATGACCGACGTGTCGGCAACGAGCACGGCCGAGGTCTCTCGCGCCTCGGGGGACGCGGAGGG
>JAYTHX010000116.1:0-17111 GCA_043732195.1 Polyangiaceae bacterium | reverse complement strand
GCGAGACGAGCCATCACCTGCCGCGGCGCTCGTTACAGCGCCGGTTCGCTCGGCGTCGTCGGCGGCACATCTTGCGAGGTGGGCGCGGCGTCCGCGCTCGGCGGCTCGAGGACGATGGGCAGGACCTCGGAGATGTTCTTGATCAGGTTGATCTTGAGCTCCGCGCGGATGTCCTTGGGCACGTCGTCGAGGTCGGCGGCGTTGCGGAAGGGCATCAGGATCTCCTTGATGCCGGCGCGGTGCGCCGCGAGGAGCTTCTCCTTGATCCCGCCGACCGGCAGCACCGCGCCGCGCAGCGAGATCTCGCCGGTCATGGCCACCTCCCGGCGGACCGCGGCCCCGAGCAGGAGCGAGGCCACCGCGGTGTACATGGTGACGCCCGCGGACGGACCGTCCTTCGGAGTCCCGCCCTTGGGCACGTGGAGGTGGAGGTCGATGGTCTTGAGGAACTCGGGATCGAGCCCGAGCTGCTTCGCGTGGCTGCGCACGAACGACATCGCCGCCGCCGCCGACTCCTGCATGACGCTCTTCAGGTTGCCGGTGACGAGAATGTCGCCCTTGCCGGGCATCTTCGTCGCCTCGATGAAGAGGATGTCGCCGCCGGAGGGCGTCCACGCGAGGCCGGTGGCCACGCCGGGCGAGCTCACGCGCTCCGCGAGATCGGGCATGTACTTGGGGGCGCCGAGCACGATCTCGACGAACTCCGACGTCGCCTGCAGATGCACGTCCTCGCCCTCGGCGATGCGCATCGCGACGTGCCGGCACACCGAGCCGATCTCGCGCTCGAGCCCGCGCACGCCGGCCTCCCGGGTGTAGCTCTCGATGAGCGTCTGGATGCCGGAGTCCTCGAACATCAGGCGCTCGTCGGTCAGGCCGTGCGAGGAGAGCTGCTTGGGGACCAGGAACTCCTTGGCGATCGCCTTCTTCTCGGCGCGCGTGTAGCCCGGCACCTCGATGACCTCGAGGCGGTCCCAGAGCGCTGCCGGGATGGTGTCGGGGTTGTTCGCGGTGGCGAGAAACGTGACCTGCGAGAGGTCGAACGGCGTGTCGATGTAGTGGTCCTGGAACGTGCCGTTCTGCGCGGGGTCGAGCACCTCGAGCAGCGCGGCCGCGGGGTCACCCATCATGTCAACGCCGAGCTTGTCGATCTCGTCGAGCACGAAGACGGGGTTCTTCACCGCGACCTTCTTGAGGCCCTGGATGATGCGTCCCGGAAGCGCGCCCACGTACGTGCGGCGGTGGCCGCGGATCTCCGCCTCGTCACGGACGCCACCGAGCGCGATGCGGTGATAGCGGCGCCCCATGGAGCGCGCGATCGAGCGGCCGAGCGAGGTCTTGCCGACGCCAGGCGGTCCGATGAAGCAGAGGATCGGCCCCTTCTTGTCGGCACGGAGCTTCCGCACCGCCATGTACTCGACGATCCGCTTCTTCACCTTGTCGAGGCCGAAGTGATCCTCGTCGAGGCAGCGGCGACACTCCGCGGGCTCGAGCTTGTCGTTGGTGGTCTTGTTCCACGGCAAGTCGGAGAGCCACTCCACGTAGGAGCGCGTGACGTTGTACTCCGCGGACTGCTGCTGCATGCCGGCGAGGCGGCCGAGCTGCTTCTTCGCGATCTTCTGCGCATCCTCGGGCAGCTGCGCGAGGCGGATGCGCTCGCGGAGCTCCTCGACGTCGTCCTCGTCCGTCTCGCCGAGCTCCTCGCGGATGCTCTTCATCTGCTGGCGGAGGATCAGCTCGCGCTGGTTCTTGCCCTCGTCCGCCACCATGCTCGAGATCTCGCGCTTCACGCGCAGCAGCTCGAGCTGCTTGGTGACCATCGAGAGCACGAGGCGCACGCGCTCCCGCACGTCGAAGGTGGCGAGGACGCGCTGTTTGTCGCCCACCGTCACGTGGTCGATGGTGAGGTTCGACGCGATGAGGTCGGCGAGCGCGCCGCTCTCGCGGACGTTCTCGAGGATGCCGCCGGTCTCCTTGGGGAGGTTCGGCATCAGGTTCAGGAGCTCACGCGTTCCGTCGCGCAGCTGCGCGCCGAGGCGGTCGAGCTCGGCGTCCCGCTCGAGGTCCTCGGCGACGCGGCGGACCTTGGCGCGCATGTACGGCTCGAGGCCGACCTTGCCCGCGAGCCGCAGGCGCGACAGGCCATGGAGCACGACCGAGTAGTTCGACGGTCCGAGGCGAATGACCTTTACGACGCGGGCCACCGTCCCCACATCGAAGATATCCTCGAACCCCGGCTCGTCGACGTCGGCGTCCCGCTGGCTCACGATCCCCACGACGGCGCGATCCTGTCCGAGGAGGTCCTCGACCAGGCGGACGCTACGCGCCCGGCCCACGTTGATGGGGACGACGCTCGCCGGGAAGACCACGCTGTTGCGCAGCGGGAGGATCGGCAGGGTCTCGAGATCGGAACGCGGCTCCTGAGTCACTTCTCGTCCTTTATGATGAAGTCTTGGTGGGCCTGTGGCGGAGACCCTTTCGGAGAATGAAGAGTCCAAGGTACCGCGGATGATGCACCCGGCATGGAAAAAACCGGCTCATCGGCTCGGCAGACGCGCGGCGCTCGAGGTCGCCTGCGGCGGTGCCCTGGCGCTCTTCACATCGGCCGCCTGCGGAACCACGGCTGGGGTTTCCCCTGCTCCTCCGAAGCCGGTCCCGCTTCGCAGCGCTTCCGGGCCCGCCCGGCGGGTCGAGCTGTACTCCTGGTTCGACCTCCCGAAGGACGATCCGCGGAGCCGCGAGCTCTCCGGCATCGCGTGGGACGAGGCCCACCGCACCCTGTGGGGCGTTCAGGACGCCACGGCAAACGTCGTCCCCATCGTCCCCGATCGCGATTTTCGACGCTGGAGCCTCGGCACCGGCATCGAGCTGCGCACGAACTTCCCGCTCGATCTCGAGGGCATCGTGGTCCTGAAGGACGGCTTCATCGTGGCCAGCGAGAAGGGCCCGCGCGTGCTCGAGGTCGATCGCCAGGGAAAGCTGCGCAAGGACATCGCGCTGCCGGAGCACTTCGCGAACGCGCGCGAGAACAAGAGCCTGGAGTCCCTCACCATGGACCCGGCGGGCACGTACCTCTTCACGACCAGCGAGGCCTCGCTCCGCTGCGACGGCGAGGTCGCGACCGCGAAGCTCGGCGCGCGCCTCCGCATCCTGCGCATCGCGCGCGCGGACGGCCAGTACGAGGAGCACGCGTACACGACCGATCCGCTCCCCCACGCGTCCGGCGACTACGGCGTCGCCGACCTCGCCGCGGTCTCCGCGGACGACCTGCTGGTGCTCGAGCGCGGGTGGACGCACGGCGCAGGCAACACCGCGCGCGTCTACCGCGTGAAGCTCACCGACGCCGCGACGAGCTGCCTCGCGCTTCCCTCGCTCGGCGCCGACGCGCCCACGCTCGCGAAGGAGCTCGTCATCGATCTCGCGACCCTCCCCGCCCAGGGACTGCCGGCGGCGAAGCAGCAGCAGCAGACCGCGCTCCTCGACAACTTCGAGGGCATGGCGGTCGGCCCGCGGCTGCCGGACGGAAGGGCCTCGCTCATCCTCATCAGCGACGACAACGGGCGGAGCGATCAGTTCGCCCGGATCCTCGTCCTCGCCCTGGGTTGACCGCTGGCCGAGGGCCGGGCGGGCGTGCTAGTCCTGACCGCGATGATCCGGCACGCGTCCTCGGTCTCGATCGCTCTCGCGATCGCGATGTGCACCGCCGCCGCCGGGTGCGCCGGTCCGCGCGCGGAGGACCCGCAGTCGATCCTCCGCTCGTACTCGCACGCGCTAGAGGAGGGCCGCTCCGAGGACGCATACCGCATGCTCAGCGAGGAGGCTCGCCGCGGCATCTCGTTCGAGGCGTTCCGCCGGATGGTGAAGGACAACCCCGAGGAGGTCCGCGAGGTCGCGAAGGCCCTCTCGCGACCCACGGCGCTGCCCGTGGTCACGGCCACCGTCACCAGCTCGAACGGCCAGGAGCTCCAGCTCGTGCTCGAGGGCGGCAAGTGGCGCGTCGAGGCGACGGCGATCGACCTCTACGCGCAGGACACGCCGCGCCACTGCATCCAGGGCTTCGTGCGCGCGGTGGAGCGCAAACGCTACGACGTGGTGCTGAAGTTCGTCCCCGACGCGCACAAGGAGGGCCTCGATCCTTTGAAGTTCCAGACGGCCTGGGAAGGGCACGACAAGGAGGAGATCGAGCAGGTCGTCTCCTCGCTGAAGCAGGCCCTCCCGAACGCCTCGATCGAGGAGACGGGCGACCGCGCGACCATGGCGTACGGCGCCGGGACGATGCAGCTCGTACGCGAGCGCGGGCTCTGGAAAATCGAGGATTTCGACTAATTTCGGGACGATCCGCGCCCGGGATTGATTGCCCTGCGGTCGGGACGCGTCTATCAGGAGAAGATCATGCACAAGCACAGCCTTCCCTTCGTCATGCTCGCCGGTGTCGTCGCTACGAGCGCGTTGGCGTGCAGCTTCCAGATGGGCACCAAGGACCCGGCGATCCCCGCGCCGAACGGCGCTGCGCCCGCATCTGCACCCGCCCCCGCCGCGGCCCCCAAGACCACCGTGACGTCCATCGGCAAGAAGCCCGTGTCGACGCCCGCGATCACGCCGGCCACGCCCGTCAACCCCAACCCAACGACGCCAACGACGCCAACGACGCCAACCACGCCAACCACGCCAGGAATCCCGGTGCTGGTGGGCACCAACGTGTTCGGCACCGGCACCGTCGATGCGACGGGCTGGAAGGGCAACTTCTACAACCTGAACCCGAACACGACGAAGCTCCCGACGCTCGCGAACGTGACGCCCAACGGCGTGCTCTTCGCGAAGGAGCTGAACGTCCCGGCGAAGGCGATGTCCGGGGGATTCCCGGGCATCGATGCGAGCCGCAACGTGGACTTCGCGATCCGCTGGGAAGCCCCGCTCGTCGTGGACACGGAGTCGGACTACACGTTTCGCCTCCTCTCGGACGACGGCGCGATCATGACGATCGACGGTACGCCGATCGTCGACAACGACGGCGCGCACGGCCCGACGGAGAAGAGCGGCCCGGTCCACCTCGTGAAGGGCACGCACGCGATCGCGGTCGACTACTTCCAGGCCACCGGTCCGGTGGCGCTCCAGCTCTTCTGCAAGAAGGCCTCGGGCGCCGAGACGATCTGCCCGACGCACCTGCCGTAGTCTCGCCTGCGCTGGGCCACCTGAGCCGAGCGCCTCGCCTCTCCTCGCGAAGCGCCTCAGCGCGCCGGCTCCGGAAATTGCTCGCCACGAGCGCCTCCCCGTCCGCGAGGCGTTGCACGAGCGGCGGCTCGCGGCTAACCACCGCCGCCAGCGATGCGCCCACCGCAGCTCCGGCGTTCAGGGCGTATGTCCACGCGAGGTGCCCGCCGCGCCGCGCGAGGATCGGGCCGTCGACGTCGCCGAAGTAGAAGCGCTGTCGCCGGCCGGTCGGTCGCGAAGAGCGCCGCCGCCAGCGCCGGGTCCTCGCGCTCGAGGCGCGCCACCACGCGCGCGCCGTCGACCAGAACACTCTCGCCACCCCGCGGCGCGGCCTTCACGCAGACGAGGACCTGGATCGCGGCCGGCGCCCTCAGGAACATCTGGCTGTCGGTGTGGAGCGGGGTATCGCGCCGCGTCGATGCGAACGAGCGCCCGTCGGCCATCATCGGACGGGTCGGCTGCCGCTCGACCAGCAGCGGCTCCACGCCGAGGAGGCGCGTCGCGAACGCGAACGCGAACGCGAACGCGAACGACGAGGCCGCGGCCGCATCGCGTAGCTGCTCCGGCGTCGACCCCCACGGCGTGGGCCCGATCGCCACGCCGTCGCTCGAGACCCGCTCCAGCAGCACCCGCCCCGTCCCCACTCGACCCTCCTCGCCCGCAACTGCGCGCATGCGCATGACGGCAAAGGCGACAAGCGCGGCAATGGCGACAAAAGCAAGGCTATCCAGAAACCGACGCGCGCGGCCCCCACAACGCCGTGGCGGGGCGGCAGGCGGTTCAGGTACGCTTTAGCGTTGGGCTGTCGCTGCATCTTGCACGCATCCCCACGGAAGCCACCACCATGACCCTCCGGCGCAGTGCGCTCTGCCTCCTCCTCCCCGTGGTGCTCGCGGGCGCGTGCGCGCAGGACCCTCTGGCGGACCCCGCCGGGGCCGGAACGGACGACGGCGGGACCGACGGCACCACCGGCCCGGACGGAGGCCCCGCGTGCGGCCGCCTCACCACGCCGTGCGCACCGGGCGGCACCTGCGAGGGGCCGCTCGACTGCGCCAGCAACCTTTGCCGCGACGGCCTCTGCCAGGCGACGAACCCCGCCGACGGCGTGAAGAACGGCGACGAGACCGACGTCGACTGCGGCGGCACCAAGGCGCCCGCGTGCGCCGACACCAAGGGCTGCGTCGGCGCAGTCGATTGCACGAGCGGCGTCTGCAAGACCGGCATCTGCCAGGCCCCCACCCCGACCGACGGCGTGAAGAACGGAGACGAGACGGGCGTCGACTGCGGCGGCGCGAAGGCGCCCAAGTGCAAGACGGGCGAGGGCTGCCTCGCCGACGCCGACTGCGACAAGGTGAAGTGCGACGTCGTCCAGAAGAAGTGCAAGGCCCCCGCGCACGACGACGGGATCAAGAACGGCGACGAGACCGGCATCGACTGCGGCGGCCCCACTGCCTCGAAGCGCTGCGCGACCGGTGAGGGCTGCGTCGCGACCGCCGACTGCGACACCGTCTTGTGCGATCTCGCAGCCACGAAGCTGTGCCTCGCCGCCGCGAGCGACGACGGCCTCAAGAACGGCACGGAGACCGACATCGACTGCGGCGGCGCCGCGCCGACGAACGCGGCGAAGTGCGCGACGGGCAAGTCATGCCTCCTCCCCGCCGACTGCGGCTCCGACGGCTGCAGCTACGCCAAGAAGTGCGCGGTGGCGCCGTCCTGCGCGGCGCACGAGGGCGGCGACACGTGCGGCCGTGGCGAGGTCGGGCAGGCCGGCGCCGTGCACGAGTCGTGCTGCACGTCCGTCCCGCTCCCCGACAACTCCGCGCGGCTCGACAAGTACGAGATCACCGCGGGCCGCGTGCGCGAGTTCATCAAGCGCACGGGCGGCAACGTCCAGCAGTGGGTGCTCGACCACCGCGCGCAGACGGCGGCGCAGATCACCGACGCCATGGTCGCCTACCTCCCGATCGACAACACGAAGCCGGTGAAGACGTACACGCACTGCGACGGCGCCGGGGGCAACTGCGCGTCCGACACGCGCGGCTTCGGCGTCTACGATCACCTCGGCAACACCACGTTCTTCCCGGATCGCCCGTGCCCGAACTGCGGCCAGGGCTGCTACCTCGGCTCGATCGCGACCGGCGGCTACGGCCACCCGACCTACTACTGGGACGCCGCCACGCAGAGCGCGCAGTGGAGCGCGCAGCCGCGCAAGTTCACGCAGCAGGAGCTCGACGTGAAGAGCCTCAATTGCGTGACGCAGGTGCTCCTCGCCTCGTTCTGCGCGTGGGACGGCGGCCGCCTCGCGACGACCAACGAGCTCGGCTTGAACTCGCCGAACAGCGCGTGGGGCACGGGCACGTACCCGTGGGGCTCGAACCCGTTCACCGAGACCCTGCCCGGCGCGCCCGGCCGCATCGCATACCCGTACGCGGCCGGGAACTTCCTCGTGCCCGCCGAGAACGACGACGGCACGAGCAACCTCGCGAACGCCACGATGTACAACCAGACGAACTGGAACCCGTTCTCGCCGTACCTGAAGTACTTCCGCTACGCTTATCCGAACATCTCCTCGGTGCAGTGGGACCAGACGGACCAGGCCTACGGCATCGCCGCGCCGGGCCGCATGTACAACGACTTCCGGCAGGTCGGCGCCGGCGCGAACGACGGCTACTACGACATCGGTGGCAACATCATGGAGGTCGGCGGCGACTACACCGCCGACCCCGACGACGCGAACCACGGTGGCTTCCCGCGCGCGAACTGGACCGGCGGCTCCTTCGAGGGCCACGGCGTGAACAACCGCGCGGGCTACAACCTCAACGTGCTGACGAAGTACGGCAAGATGGGCGGCCGCTGCGCGCGCAGCCCGTGATCAGCCTTCGCGCTGGAGCGTGAAGCCCTCGCCGGCGAGGCTCCGTGGGAACGGCACCACGTCGAGCAGGGGCGCGCCCGCGGCGATCCGCACGGCGCCCGCGGCGATCCGCACGCGCCGCCCCGCCTGGAGCGAGAACACGGCCGGCGTGGCGTGGAAGCGATCGGTCCACACCAGCGCGATCCCGCTCGCCTCACCCGACGCGAGGATGCTCCCGAGAACGGCGCCGACCAGGCCGGCTCCGCCGAGCCCCACGCCCGACAGAAAGAGGCGAAAGATCAACAAAGCGGGGCCGCTCTCCATGTTGATCGGCCAGATCTCGTGGACGTCCATCAAGGACCTCCGGTTGCTGGCGCTTCTTCCATCCCGTTCACGTCGTCGATCGTCCTGGTGAGCAGCGCCACCAGCGCGGCGTGGGCCGCATCGGGAGCCTCGCGGGCTGCGAGGAGCGGCGCGAGGTCGACGCCGTAGGTCTCCGCGGCCTTCGCGAGCACCGCCTTCAGATCCGGCGCGCAGGCGATGCCCTTGAGCGCGAGGAGCGCATGCAGCGGCGTGCGGATCTGCTTCACCTTGCGCGTCACCGCGCCGGCGATGGCCTCGCGGGCCCCGAAGGCGTCGGTCACGGCGCGGCGCAGCCGGATCTGCGCGTCGCGCAGCTCCTGCTCGATGCGCAGGCGGCGATAAGTGTCGTGCACCACGACGTTCTCGAAGGGATCGCGCCCCGTGAGCAGGATGTTGTGACGCTTGATCTCGTCGTAGAGGAGCGGGAACGCATCGCTCGCGCCGGCGATCTCCGCCTCGCACAGGATCATTGCCTCGATGCGCGCCGAGTAGCGCGCGAGCTGCATCGCATTGCCGATGGCCTCGAGGTGGGCGAAGTCTGCCTGCACGAGCACCACGATGACGTCCACCTCGCTCTCGCCCGGCCGGTACTCGCCGCGAACCACGCTGCCGTGAACCAGGATGCCGACGAGATCCTTGCCCAGTGCCGTACCGAGCGTCGCGCTGAACTCGTCGAGACGCTCCTTCACCACGACGGGCAGCGCGGCCACGCCGGCCTGGTTCGTCTCGCCCGTCTTCGCCGCTTCCGTCATCGTCGTGCTCCTCGTTCGATCACCCGGACGGGCGCACCCGGTCCGAAACCCCTCACGACCCACAGCGCCGCTCCGCCGTCCAGTGATTCGCGGCCCACGTACGGCAGCGCGCGCGGTCGCGGTCGCGACGACCTCGCGCCGCGAGACCGGGTCGCGGAAGGCCTCGGCGACGACCTCCACGAAGTCGACGCTCTCGGGCGCGCCGAGCAGCGCATGCGCCAGCTCGCGTCGGAATCCGATGCCTGTCCCGTGTACTTCGTTACGCATCATCCTCGTGCCTCAACATGGGCCAACGCGCACTGCCGTGAACCCCGGCCCGCCCACGTCATCCCGAGCTCACGCGAGGCCGAGGCCCAACGATTTTCGGCTGAAAACCTGCCGGCGCCGCCGTCCGCCAGGATACACGTCTCTCCCCCCGACAGCGCTGACTGCTCGGCGACCTCCCCCCTCTTCAGCCACCACGCGCCCCACGCCCCACGCGCGCCGCGCGCCGCGCGGGGGGAGTGCGTGACGAGTCGTCGCGAGCGTCGAACACCAACGCGCGAGGCGGGTGCGCTCGCTAGCGCTGCGGCTCCACGACCCGCGGCAGAGTGATCTCCGGCTCGCGCACGTACGCCGGCTCGATGCGATCGGCGTCGGTCGGCGCGCGAGTCCGGGAGACGCGGGCGACGCCGCGCGCGTGCGGCAGGGCGTGCTCGCCGTCGGAGCGATGCGTCGCGCGCCACGGTGCCTCGAGCACCAGGCCCGCGCCGGCCTCGCCCACGATGATCACCTCGCGCCCCGAGCCCGGCAGCCCCTCGAGCCACGCCCCGATCAGGGCCGGCCCGAGGCACACCGGCGCCCCGACCCGCGCGCCGATCGCCTGCACGTACAGCTCACCGCGGATCGCAGCGATGACCGGCAAGAGCGTGCACTCTGCAGGCACCTCGCCCACGCCCGTCACGCCCGCCGCGAGCGCCTCGAGCGAGGTCACGGTCACGATCTCTGCGCCGGTCCCGAGCACGATGCCCTTCACGGTCGCGGCCGCGATCCGCACCCCCGTGAACGATCCGGGTCCGATCCCGAGCGCCCACCGCCTCACGTCACCGGGCCTCCACCCGACCTCGCCGAAGAGCCGATCGATCATCGGCAGCAGCGACTCGCCGTGCGCGTTGGAGACGCGCTGCGCCACCTCCGCGACCAGTCGCTCCCCGTCGAAGAGCGCCACGGACCCGAGCGCGGTGGCAGTATCGACGGCGCAGATCTTCATCCCAGACCTCTCGCTTGTCGTCCTGGCGCCGTGGCGGCCGTCCTCTCGTCTCGCTCAGAGCTGCGCGAAGCGCCCCGAGCGGAACGCCGCCTCGAGCAGCTGGTCGACGCGCTGCACGAGCTCCGGAGCGCGCGGATCGGGCGAGGCGCCGAGCGCCGCCTTGATCTCGTTGAGCGCCTTGAGCTGGCTGAACAGCTGCACGTCGGACAGGCCGCCGCCGCCGGTGAGCACCTGACGAACGCGATCGATCTCGCCCGCGAGCGCCTCGATCCCGATGCCCGCCGCACCGACCCGCCGCGCATTCGGATGTTCGCGGTAGTGCGCCTCGAGCATCGGCGTGACGATCGACTCCAGGATCGCCGCCTGATCTTCGTTGTTCCAGACGTGCTTCAGCACGAAGAAGTCGCTCGCGTCGGGCTGCTGCCGTCCGTCGAGGAACGCGCTCGCCGCGAAGAGCTTCAGGATCTTCACGACGCGGCGATCGGAGAGGCTCACGCCCTCCGCGCGGATCTGGAAGACCAGGCCCTTGTACTGGCTGAAGAACTCCTCGGTGAAGCGCATGCGCTGCGCGAACGCGCGATGGAGCTCCTGGATCTCGCGCGCCGAGGCGAGCGGCTGCACCGGCGCGTCGGTCAGCGAGTGAATCTCGTGCTGCACGCCCTTCGTGAGTAGATCCTGGAAGTGGTAGGCGTCGAGATTGTCCGACCGGATGCGCAGGAGAAAGCGGTCGAAGATGGCGGTGAGCGTCTCGTCGGTCGGGACCTCGTTCGAGGCGCCGAAGCACGAGAGCAGCGGGCACTTCATGACCACGCCGCCGGACGTGTACCGCCGCTCGTTCAGCAGCGTGAGCAGCGAATTGAGGATCGCCGAGTTCGACTTGAAGATCTCGTCGAGGAAGACGATCTCCGAGGAGGGCAGCATGCCCTCGGTGCGCCGCTGATAACGGCCCTCGCGAAAGGCCGCGATGTCGACGGGGCCGAAGAGCTCGTTCGGCTCGGTGAAGCGCGTGAGCAGGTACTCGAAGTAGTTCGCGTGCAGGAGGCGCGCGAACATCCGGATCAGCGCGCTCTTCGCGGTTCCCGGCGGGCCGACGAGCACCGCGTGCTCACCGGCGACCACCGCGATGAGGAGGAGGCGGATGACCTCGTCCTTGCCGAGGAAGCGGGACTCGAGCGCTCGCGCCATCTGCGCGAGTCGCATCGGAAGTGCGGCGGGAGCCGGCGGGTTCTGACTCTGAACCATGTGCGGCTGTCGACGTTATCAGCTTTCACAAGGACGGGGCGGGCGCATCTGGGTCGTCGTTCTTCTCGTCCCCGCTCTCGTCCAGCGTCGGCGCAGGCGCCTGGCTCTCCTTCGCGCGGTCGAGCACGAGCTTGAACAACACGGGCCCCACCATCTCGTTCAGCGCCACGCACGCGATCGCGAGGTCGCGAAAACCTGCGCCAAAGGCCGGAAATTTCGTGGCGATGATCGACGCGATGCCGAGCGCCACACCGGCCTGCGAGATGAGCGGGCCCCAGCCGTACTTCCGCACGGCCGGCTCGTCCTTGGCGAGGACCGAGGAGAGCCGCGCCGTACCCACCGTGATCGCAGCCCGCGCACCGGTCAGGAGCAGCGCGGTCGGCCAGAAGTCGCGCAGCAGGGGCACGTTGAGGTGCGCACCCGCGCTGGCGAAGAACACGACGTACACGACGCCGCCCGTCTCCTCGATGGCGTGGAGAAAGCGCTCTCCCTGCTTCGAGAGGTTCTGGACGACGAACCCGGCGACGAGGAACGTGAGGAGCGGCTCGTAGTTGAGGTAGTGGAGGACCTCGGTGGCGCCGAAGCCGAGCGCGATGAGCACCACGAGGAGCTGCCTTCCGCTCACCTTCAGGTAGGCGGCGAGCAGGAGCCCGAGCGTGGTCCCGAGCGACACGCTGCCGAGGATCTCGTGCCCCAGCGAGCTGAACGCGGAGGACGAGAGCGCGACCCCGGGCTCGAGCAGCGGACGCGCGAGCGTGATGGCGGTGGCGAGCATCACCACCACCACGACGTCACTGGCCATGACGAACGCGAGGCTGAAGCGCGCGAGCGGGCCACTCGCGCGGGTCTGCGAGAGCACACCGAGGCACGCGGACGGGCTGCGCGTGATGGAGAGCACGCCCCACAGCAGCGAGACGCCGATCACTCCACTGAACGGCAGGTTTGCGACGAACGCCGGGCGGGCAAGCGCGAAGACCACCGCCATCAGCACGAACCCGAGCACGGTCTGCAGGCCCAGCGCGATGATGAGGCTGCGCAGGCTGCGCTTCAGCGCGTCGATGCGCAGCTCGGCGCCGCCCGCGAGCGCGATCAGCGCGATCGCGAGCGTGTTGACCGGCTCGAGACGCTTCACCGACACGTGATCGACGAGATGCAGCACGTGCGGCCCGGCGATGATGCCGGCAAACAGGTAGCCGGAGAGATGAGGCATCCCGACGACCTCGACGAGCTCGCTCAGGAGCGTCCCGGCGAGGAGCAGGAAGCCGAGCGCAGCGAGGACCGCCGCATCGCCGCGGTAGCCCGGCACGAGGTATCCCGCGCCCCACATGATCCCGAAGAGGATCATCAGGCTCAGGAGATCGACCCCACGGCTGAGCATGGTCTTGCCGTGCTTCGGCCCAGCGCTCATGACGGCTCCTCGGTGCGCGCAGCCGCGGCGACCACCGAACGCTCCGACGAGCGCGGCTCGGGCAACGCCGCGGGCTGGGCCACGACCGGCACCGCGACCGCGGGCAGCGTGAGCTCACCGAGCTGCGTGAGCATGTTCTTGAGCGCGAAGGTCGAGATGAGCTCGCCGAGCACCGCCGACGCCGCGGCCGCCACCAGCAGCGTGTCGCCGAGCTTCCCCGGAAAGCGCAGCGCGAGGACGAACCCGCAGCTGACCGAGACCGGGCCCGAGGAGAGCAGCACGATGCCGAGCAGCGGCCCTGCGGGGCGCGCCGCGGGCACCACGCTCTGCACCACGAAGCCCGAGAGCAGCTTGCCGACGATGCGCGCGAGGAGCGCGAGCGCGACCACCGCGATGAGCATGCGGTCCTCCATCAGCGGCCGCGCGTCGAGGTGCGCGCCCGCGAGCAGGAGCATCGGGTAGAGCACCGCGCGCTCCGTCGGGCCCACCAGCTTGCGCAGCACGCGCCGGTTCGGTGAGACGCCGCCGAGGGCGATGCCCATGACGAACGTGACGAAGATGGTGCAGAGCCCGAGGCGCGTCGACGCGCCGACGCCGAGCAGCAGCGTGCCGATGAGAGCCCCCCACACCGC
Organism: Polyangiaceae bacterium; assembly: GCA_043732195.1. Taxonomy (GTDB): domain Bacteria; phylum Myxococcota_A; class Polyangia; order Polyangiales; family Polyangiaceae; genus Labilithrix. The sequence continues at coordinate 3,406 of JAYTHX010000116.1, read as the reverse complement.
GTAGCCCTCCGCCTGGCGCAGGAGGAGCGCGGTCACGGTGCCGAGCAGCGCGCCGAGCGCGAGGCTGAGGAGGAACCAGCCCGCAGCGGGCATGCGCAGCGCCACGCTCGAAGAGGGCGCGAACGCGAAGATCGCTCCTGCCGCCACGAGCGGCGCGAGGTCGTCGGACGCGGCGAGCTCGACGAGCAGGCTCGACACGGGGCCCTTCACCGTCCACCGCACCGCCACCCACTGCACGACGAAGCGCGTGGTCTCGGCGGTCACGGCGCCCGCGCCGGCCGCGAAGAGCAGCGCGTTCGTCCCCTCGATGCCCGCGATCGGCCGGTACGCGAGGAAGCGATTCACGATGAACGCGACGGTCGCGCCGGTGAGCAGCGCCGTGAGCACGCCGAGCAGCATCGACTTCGCGCGCACGCGTCGCCCCGCCACGCGGCTGAAATCCAGCCCCACCACGAACGCGAGCCAGCCCAGCGCCACCTGCACGAGCGGCTCGAACTCGGCGATCATGGAGCGCTCGACGAGCCCGAGCGCGTGCGGGCCCACCGCGAAGCCGAGCCCGATGAACTCCACGCCCGAGGGGAGCCCCTTCGCGGAGCGGCCGCCGACGATCAAGCTCCCCACGTAGGAGAGCATCAAGAGCCCCATCAGGAGCGCGATCGCGCTCACGTCTCCTCCGGCCTCGCGCTGGCGGACGGCGTCCGCACCGAGCGCGGCGGCGAGCTGCGGCCACGACCGAGGCCGACACCCAGCGTGGCGAGCGCATCCTGCACCACCTTGGCGAGCGTGCGTTCGTGCCGGACCGCGGCGCTCGTGACGCGCCAGTGCGCGCCGGCCTGATCGAGGTACACGAGATCGACGCGCCCTCGCGAGCTCTGCGCGCGCGCGGCCTCGAAGAGCACGCGCTCCACCTCGTCCTGCGGGTGGCTCGGGTCGACCACCACCTCGAGGGTCGCGAGCTGGGCGTGGCGATGAACGCGCGTCGGGTGCACGAGCGCGAGGATGTGAGGGACGCTCACCTCGGCGAGCGCGTCGTCCTCGATGCGGACGTCGAGGAGGGTGACGTCGAGCACGCGGCCGCGGCGACCACCGACCTCGACCTCGTCGCCACGCTTCATCCGCCGCCCGAAGACCACCGTGACGCCGACCACGCCCGAGGCGAGCAGCGGGGTGACCGCGAGCGCGCCGGCGAACAAAGCCACGAGCCCGACGCGCGCGATGACGCCGTCGTTCTCGCCGGTGATGAGCGGCGAGCCGAGCACGAGCGCGAGGACGATGATGCCGAGGCGAGCGAGCAAGCTCGTGGGCCGTGCGAGGTCGCGTGAGATCCACCCCACGCGCGTATCGCCGCGCGTGATGCTGTCGAAGAACAGCCCGACGAAGCGCACGAGGACCGTCACCGCGACCACCGCGATCGAAGCCACTACGACCAGGGGCAGCGCGCCTCCGATGCGCGCGGCGAGGCCGTAGAGCGGCTTGACCACCATGCCGGTGAGGCGCTCGGTGTAGCCCTTCGTCGCCTCGAACAGCGACAGCGCGAAGATCAGCCAGCCATAGGCGAGCGCGATCTGGATGAAGCGGTACCCGAGCGCAAGCCCCACCGTGAGCACGCCACGCGCCGCGCCGGCGCTCACGAACTCGATCTTGCCGAGCCGCAGCGCCGTCACCTTCTCCGGGTTGTCGCCGATCGAAGCGCGGATGCGCACCGCGACCTCGGAGACGCGGTTGAAGAGGAGGAACGCGAGCAGACCCGAGAACACGAGGAGCGAGAACGAAAAGACCGTCGTGGCGATCGCGGTGCGCTTCCGCTCGGTGGAGACCGCCTGGGAGAGGCGCGACGTGACCTGCGCCGCGAGCACGTTGAGGCTCGCCTCGCCCGACCCTTCGACGTCCTCGGGACCGAGCGTGAGCACGGGGGTCTTGCCGACGAAGATGACCGCGTTGCCCTGGCTCTCCTCGGAGCGCGCCTCGAGTGACTCCTCCGTGGGCTGCGCGAGCAGCGCCTCGAGCGCGGCGGTCGCGACGCGCGCACGCTCCTGCGCCGTGACGCCGCCCCGCGGGGAACGGAGCACGATGACCACCCTTTCGTGGAGGCGAACCTCACCGGTGAGCGCGGCAGCGGCTCCAGCGCTCGAGCCTGCGGGCTTGGTGGACGCCACCGGCGGCGTGCCCGCCTCGGCCGGGACGTCGTGCTCCTGGGCGAACGCGAGCGGCGCCGGTCCGAGCAGGCCGAGCAGCACGAAGAGCGCGACGAGCGGCGCCATCAGGCAGCGCACGAGGCGCTCCCGCGGCGTCCAGATCCGATCCTTCGTGCCGCTCAGGTGCAGCGACGAGCCATGGTAAGAGCGCCGCATGCGCGGACCGGGAGCCTACCACAAGCTCGGCCGGCGCGATCTCGTGGTCGGCAGCTCGCTCGCGCTCGTCGCCTGCCGCGTGTCCTCTTCACCCTCGGTAGCACCCGGCCCCAGCGCGCCGCGCAGCGCGCCACTGCCGATGCCCGCGCGCATGCTCGTGGAGTGGGACAGTTCACCCGCGTTCGCGAGCCCGCGGCGCGTGCGCGGTCCCGCGGTGAGCGCCGCGACCGACCTCACCGGCAAGGTGGCGATCGACGGGCTGCCGGCGGCCGCGCGCGTCCACTACCGCGTGCGCTTCGAGGCCGAGGCGCCGTCGGAGTGGATCACCGGCGCCCTCACCACGCCCGCGCTCCCCGAGGGTCGCAGCGCGCCGCGTGACGTCCTCTTCGCGTGGTCCGGCGACACGAACGGCCAGGGCTGGGGCATCGATCCCTCGCGCGGCGGCATGCCGGCGTTCACCGCGCTGCTCGCGCGACGCCCCGACTTCTTCATCTCGTGCGGCGACGCGATCTACGCCGACGACCGCTCGACGACTTCCGGGGCGCGCACCTCTACTCCCGGCACTCGCGCGAGGTGCGCGCGTTCGCGGCGAGCGTGGCGAGCGTGGCGACGTTCTGGATCTGGGACGACCACGAGGTCCGCAACAACTGGTTCCCGGGCGAGACGCTGAGCGCGCAGGTCCTCGAGCGCTCGGCCGAGGCGGGCGTCCCTCGCCGCGAGCCGCGCCTCGACGTGCTGGCGACGCACGCCCGGCGCGCGATGATCGAGCACTGGCCGACGCTCCTCCCCGGCGAGCGGCGAGCAGTACTTCGGGACGGTCGGCATCGACGGCCGGAGCGAGGTGATGACGGTCACCCTGGTCGACGCCGCCGGCCACGACCTCCACGAGGACGACGTGGCCGATCGCTGGACCCTCTACCGTCTGGCGCGCCGGCTCGCACGCCGTGCTCTGGCGCATGGGCGGTACCGATGCCGCGTCCTTCATCGTCACGTCGCCGACCGTCTCGTACCTGCTCGAGGCGCCGACGCCCAGGCCCGATCCGGATCCGAGCCCG
>JAYTHX010000115.1:0-17121 GCA_043732195.1 Polyangiaceae bacterium | reverse complement strand
TAGCTGAAAACGTCGGCCTCGCGTTTGGCGGGGTCAAGATCTACGGACAAGGATTCCTTGTCGGGCCTGACGAGCATCGCGCTCTCTGCGCAAAGAACAAGTCCAACGGCGAGCGACTGTTTCCTTACGTTGGCGGTGAGGAGGTTAATACGAGCCCCACACAGGAGTTTGAGCGCTTTGTCATCCACCTGAGCGAGTTCACGCTGGAGGAGGCGGCTCGATGGCCTGACCTGCTGCGAATCGTGGAAGAAAGAGTCAGGCCCGAGCGTGAGAGCCGGGATCACAACGCGATAGCGCGCCGTCAGAAGGCGTACTGGTGGAAATTCCGGAGCGATAACCCAAACCTCTACGGTGCGATTCGCAACTTGCCACGGTGCTTAGTGACCTCACAGGTCTCAAAACATCTCGTTTTTTCGTTTCAACCGACGGACCGCGTTTTCTCCCAGAAGCTCATAGTTTTTCCGTTCGATGACTACGCGCGCTTCGCGGTCATGCAGTCGCGGGTGCACGCAGCATGGGTGTGGTTGCTTTCGTCAACTATGAAGAGTGACTTGAACTACTCACCCTCCGACGCATTCGAAACATTTCCATTTCCCCCCAACGGGACCGTCGCGAGTCTCGAAGGCAGTGGTCGCGCCTTATACGAGACGCGTGCACGCTACATGGTCGACGAGAACGTCGGCCTGACTATCGCCTACAACCGCATGAAGGACCCGGTGGCGAAGGACGCGCCGATCGAGGAACTTCGCGCGCTCACCGTCGCCATGGACCGCGAAGTTCTCGCTGCTTATGGCTGGAGCGATCTCGAATCTCCGGCGTTCACGAGCCCCACCACCGACGACGCGAAGCGCGGGCTGTCCCTTTTCGAGGACACCGTTATCGACCGTCTCTTCGCCCTAAATGCCGGGCGTGACAAAGCGGAAGGCGGCGCGGGCGGCCGAGCATCAAATACTGATGACGACGAAGCTGCAGCGCGCGACACTGACGCGCCCGCCGAAAGCGGCCGAACGGCCAAGATGAAGACCTTCGGCGCCTCAAAGAAAAAGAAGCCTGCATGACGAACGCTGTCCGCACGCACCTCGTTCGCGCGCTCGCGGCCGATCTCGTTGGCCCCTTCGACCCTGCGCGTCCGGACGAGATCCTCTCGATCGCGCCCTCGCGCTGGTACCTCACGGGCTTTCTCGTCCCGCCCGCCGCGCGTCAGGCCGAAGAAGAGCCCGAGGACGACGAGATGGCCGCCGGCTCGGACGAGGACGACGTCGAGACCAGCGGCGAGGAGCCTCCGCCCAAGCAGCGTGCGCTGCTGCCGTCGTCGGTCGGCCTCTCGGTCTTGCTCCCGCCGGGATCGCCGGCCGACACCATCGAGGTCGAGGTCTCCTGGGCGGAGTACGTGGCGATCGAGCTCGGCAGGGCGGAAGGGAGGAAGAAGCCCAAGGCCGGCTACAAGCGGGTCCCGCGTGCGCCGGCGATCGTCCCGGTTCCGCTCGACGCGAAGAAGATCCGGAAGGGCCTCGATGTGCCCGGCTCGGCGGGCTTCCGCCTCACCGGAAAGCTCGAGACGATGAAGGCGTCGGGGCCGCTCGCGGAAGGGACGCGCGCCCTCTCGCTCTTCCTCGTCAACGACCGGAGCATCGACGATCCGAAGCACAAGCCCGAGCGCGAGGAGAAGACCGCCTTCCAGGTCGCGATGACCGTCCGATCGGCGCAAGGGATCCTCGCGCGACCGAACCGAACGGGCGAGCGCGCGACCGACTTCGACGACCGCGTCGCCGATCTCCATTTCCGCGCGCGGTGCGAGCACGGCGTCGGCCATGGCGTCTCCGTCGAGGCGGCCACCGAGGAGAAGGACGGCCGCGTCGGGGCCGTGCGAATCGTATGGATCCCGACCGCCGAGATCCGCCGCGTCGTGACCCGCGAGGATGCCGGCGCGCCGATCGAGGTCCGCATGGAAGCGCTCGCCGAGCTGGAGGCCGGCGCTACGCTCGGCGCGAAGCTCCGCCCGATCGCCGATGCGTACGGCGTGTGGATCGCCGAGCAGCGGAAGAATCCAGTCGGCCACGAGGACGAGAAGAAGCGCGGCGAGACCCGCGACGCGCTGATGGACCAGGCCGAGCGCGCGCGGCGTCGCATGCTCGAAGGGATCGCGCGCCTCGAGCACGATGTCGACGCTCGCCTCGCCTTTGCCCTCACCAACAAGGCGATGGCGATGCAGGCGCGCAAGGCCCGCCCGCAGGACGAGCCGAAGTGGCGCCTCTTCCAGCTGGCCTTCGTGCTGCAGTGCATCGAAGGGGTCGTCGATGATCAACACCTCGATCGCGACACCGTCGATCTCATCTTCTTCCCCACGGGCGGAGGCAAGACCGAGGCGTACCTCGGCGTCATCGCCTTCACGCTGCTGCTCCGCCGGCTTCGCGGCCATGGCAAGCCCGACGCAGGCCTCGGCGTCGCCGTTCTCCTCCGCTACACCCTGCGCCTCCTCACGCTCGACCAGCTCGCACGCGCCGCGCGGCTCATCTGCGCGCTCGAGCTGCTCCGTCGCGAAGATCCGAAGCGCCTCGGCGAGGTGCGCATCGCGATCGGCCTGTGGGTAGGGCGCAGCGCCACGGCCAACACGTTTGCCGAGGTGAAGAGGAAGATCGAGGAGTACCGGGCGTCGGTCGCCAAGAACCCGCGCTCGCCGTACCCGCTCACGAAGTGCCCGTGGTGCGATCGACCGATCGACAAGGAGAGCTTCCGACTCGTTCCGAAGGACAAGCCGTCCGACGTCATCGTCGCGTGCCTCGATCGCAAGGAGTGCCCGTTTGGCGAGGCGCGGTCGCCGGAGGGGATCCCGGTTCTGTTCGTCGATGAGCAGATCTACAGCGAGCTCCCGTGCTTCGTGCTCGCCACGGTCGACAAGTTCGCCATGCTTCCCTGGCGCGGTGAGACGGGCCTCCTCTTCGGCCGCGCGGCCGCGCGGAAGGAGCGGCGCTTCTATGGACCGATGGGCTCAGCGCCGAAGGGCGCCACCCTGCTGCCCGACGGCCTCCAGCCGCCCGACCTGATCGTTCAGGACGAGCTGCACCTGATCTCCGGGCCCCTCGGGACGATGTGCGGCCTCTACGAGACCGCCATCGAGGCGCTCGCCATGCGCGCTCCGCCGCGGGGGGGCCCGAAGGGCGCGCGTCCGCGGCGGCCGAAGATCCTCGCGTCCACGGCCACGGTGCGCCGGGCGCGCGAGCAGGTGCGCGCGCTCTTCGGACGACCCATGGCGCTCTTTCCGCCGCCCGGCATGAACGAGGGCGAGACGTTCTTCGCCCGCGTGGATCCGGACTCGCCCGGACGCCTCTACGTCGGCGTCGCGGCGACCGGACGACCGCTCAAGCAGATCTTGATCCGCACCTACATCGCGCTGCTCGCCGCCGCGATGCACGAGTACGACGAGAAGGGCGACCCCAAGCAGGCCGCCGACGGCTACATGACGATCGCCGGCTACTTCAACAGCCTCCGCGAGCTCGGCGGCATGCGCCGCCTCGTCGACGACGACGTGCGCCAGCGCCTCGACCGCATCGCCGGTCGTGTGCCCGAAAATCACACGGGCCCGCATCCGTGGTTCGCGAACCGCCCCGAGCTCCGCGAGCCGGTGGAGCTCACGAGCCGCGAGCCGACCGCGCGTATCGCTCAGTCGAAGGCGCGGCTCGAGGCGTCGTGGTCGGGAGATAGCCGCGTCGACGTCCTCCTCGCGAGCAACATGATCTCGGTCGGTGTCGACATCGATCGCCTCGGCGTGATGGTCGTCGCCGGTCAGCCGAAGACCACGAGCGAGTACATCCAGGCCTCGAGCCGGGTTGGCCGAAAGCTCGATTGGCCCGGCCTCGTCGTCACCTGCTTCAACATGAGCAAGCCGCGCGATCGTTCGCATTACGAGCGATTTCGCACCTATCACGAGAGCTTCTATCGCTTCGTCGAGGCGCAGAGCCTCACGCCGTTCTCCGGCCCGGCGCTCGATCGCGGCCTCGCCGGGATGCTCGTCGCGATGACGCGCCTCGGTGATCCCTCGCTCACCGCCCCGGACGCGCTCATGGATCTCGCCGCGCACCGCGCGTTCGCCGAGTCGTGCGTCGAGGCGATCGCCCAGCGTGCGGGCGCCTTCCGTGACGGCATACCCAAGACCGAGCAGGAGCTCATCATCGACACGCTGCGAAGCCGCGGCAAGGCGATCCTCGACGCGTGGCAGTCGATCGCGAACGACGCCCGCGCGGGCGAAGGTCGGCGGTCGTACTCGCCCTACGACAAGGACAAGACTGCAGGAAAGCCAGTGCTGTTCGTCTCGCTCGACGGCGAAGAGAAGCAGAAGCCGGCTGAGGAGCGCCTCTTCGTGGCGTCGACGTCGATGCGCGATGTCGAGCCCACCGTCCACTTGTGGGTCGAACGCCGAACGCTGGGAGGACGCTGACGATGGCGCAGAAGCCCTGGGGAAAGAAGGAGGTCATCTATCAGCCCGACGGACAGATCCGCCGAAGCCAGATGGTCACGACATTCGGGCCGGGCGCAATGGTCGACCTCCTCGACGACGCCGTCCTCATCGGAGGCCTCGACTACTGGCTCTTCGACAAGAAGACGATCATCCAGGAGCCTCGGCTCCGCGACCACCTCGCCGAACGGCTGAAGAAGCTCGGCGTCATGCTCAGCTTCGAGAACGCTTTTCGCGAGCCCCCGCTCCCCGATGATCGCGCGCCTTCCCGGAGCGTGGGCGTTCAGGCGCTCGAGTTCCCGCAGTGGTTCGTCTGTCAGAACCCGAACTGCCGTGCGCTCGTTGTCGCGAGCAAGTCGCTCGAGCGCAAGCGGGTAAAGGGCACCGATACGCAACGCTACGAACACCGTTGCAGCAGCTCGCGCAGCGAGGGCGCAATTCCCGTGCGTTTCGTCGGAGCCTGCCGGCGCGGTCACCTCGACGACTTCCCGTGGGTCGCGTTCGCTCACATGGGCAAGGAGCGGTGCGCGATGCCCGAGCTCACCCTGGTCGAGGGCAAGACCGGCGACTTCTCCGAGATCATGGTCAAGTGCCGCGGCTGCGAGGCGCGTAATTTCTTGGTTGCGGCGATGCGGAAGGACTCGGGCCTCACGTGCTTCGGAAGTCGCCCGTGGCTCGGCCGCGCCGCTGCCGAGGAGTCCTGCGACGAGAACCTGCGTCTCATCATCCGCACAGCGAGCAATTCGTATTTCTCGCAGGTCACGAGCGCGCTCTCGATCCCGGACGTCGGACGCGAGCTCGAGAAGACCGTCAGGGAACAATGGGGAACGCTCCAGGCCGCGAGCGCCGCAACGCTCCCCGCCTTCCGGACCATCCCCGAGATGCGCGCGGCGATTGGCGACTACTCCGACGACGCGGTGCTCGCGGTCGTCGACGCCATCCGAAAAGGCCAGAGCGCGGCGCGCGAGCCGCTGCGCACCGCGGAGCTGAAGCAGTTCGTCGCGTCGCCGAAGGAGAAGGCTGGCGAGCGTCCTCCGAAGGGCGAGCCCTTCTGGGCGCGTCGCATCGAGCCGCAGGGCGGCCTCCCGGCTGGCGTGAAATCGGTGGTGCTCGCGGCGAAGCTCCGGGAGGTCCGCGCGCAGGTCGGCTTCACGCGGATCGCGCCGGTCATGCCGGACATGCAGGGCACCTTCGAGAGCGGCGTGCGCACGGCTCGCCTCTCTGTTGCACAGGACTGGCTCCCCGCGACCGAGGTGCTCGGCGAAGGTGTCTTCGTCGATCTCGACGAGGTCGCGGTGAGGGCGTGGGAGAAGCGCCCCGCGGTCATCGAGCGCGAGAAGGCGCTCCGAGAAGGCTACGAGACGTGGAAGCGCGCGCTCGTCGAGCAGGCGGGCGAAGGGGAGCACATCCCTCCGTTCCCAGGCGCGCGGTTCTATCTGCTCCACTCGCTGGCGCACCTGCTCATCTCGGCGATCTCGCTGGAGTGTGGCTACGCCGCGAGCGCCATCCGTGAGCGCATCTACAGCGCGCTGCCGAAGGACGCAGCGGGTGAAGATCAGTTTCCCATGGCGGCGTTGCTGCTCTCGACGGGGTCGAGCGGAACCGAGGGAACGCTGGGAGGCCTCGTTGAGCAGGGGCGTTGCCTCCGCCAGCACCTCGGCCGCGCGTGGGAGCTCGGCACGCTCTGCTCGAGCGATCCAGTGTGCGCGCTTCACTCGCCGGCCAACGATCCAGCTGAGCGGAACCTCGAAGGCGCCGCATGCCACGGTTGCCTCTACGTCGCGGAGTGCTCGTGCGAGTGGTTCAATCGCTATCTCGATCGCGCGCTCGTCGTACCAACCCTCAGCTACGACGGCGAGCTCGCCTTCTTCGCGACCCGCCCGTGAGCCTCGTCGAGGTATCGACGGCCGACCTGAAGAAGCTGCGCGATCTCATCGCGGCGCACGCGATCGCTTCTCCGCTGAATGAGGCTTCGCTCCGCGCGAACGGCTTCGGTGCCATCGCCGGCGCGTGCCTGGCGTCGCTCGCGTTCGACACGCGCGCAAGCCTCCTGCGCGCGCTCGACCTCCTCGTTGATGAGCGTGTCACCGCCGAGCGTCCACCTCTCGAGCTCGTCTGGACCGGCCCGGAGAGCCACGCGCCACAGACCCGCGATACAAGCGTCGTCCTCGCCGATTTGTTCGGCCGCTCAACACGAACCGTGATGGTTGCAGGGTACGTGTTCTCGCAAGCCGCGACGATCCTGCGACCACTGCATGCCGCGCTCCAGCGTGGAGTCGAGGCGCGGTTCTTTCTTCACCTCGAGGGATCCGCCCCGAGCGAGGACGCGCTTCCAGCCTTCGCCGCGAGCCGAGTCGCGGACTTCGTACACAAGCACTGGAAGTTCGGCGCGCCGTACCCGGATTTCTTCTACGACCCGCGGACGCTCCGACCCGGCCCCGAGGTCTACATCCACGCGAAGTGTGCCGTGGTCGACGGCCGCTACGCGCTCGTGACCTCTGCGAACTTCACCGGTCCTGGGCAGACCCGCCACATCGAAGTGGGAGTCTTGATCGACGACGTGCGCTTCGCTGGGCGCCTCGAAGGGCACTTCAACGCGCTCGTGGCGCAGGGAGCTCTACGAGAGGCGCCGCGGAACGATTGGGCGGTTGGGTAGGCGAGGCTCTGCTCCCCGTCAGCCGTCCAACCATGCCGTTGCCCTCGATCAGTCAGTTGTATCTCGCCTACCGCCAGGCCAAATCGGCGCTCTACTTCGAACGCCGCGGTGTCGGTCTTATTCAGCTAGCAAAGTTCGAAGACGACTTGCCAAGAAACCTGACTCAACTGCGATCGACCTTACGCTGCAATGGCGGCTGGTTCGATGACCTCTCGGTCGGCGAAATTTGGATGGTCCCGAAGCGCCTGCGAAAGAACGTCGAAGAGGACGAGAACGTTATTCGAATTGGACCGCGCAGCACCGAGTCAAGCCAAGGACTCGATGTCCAAATTCGGCTATCACCTACACCAGCATTTGCCATCGTCGAAGTTCTCTTCTTGTGGCAATTCGGCCCTCTACTCGACGCTCTGCTCTCCCCGAGCGTGCTCGGCTACCGTCTTGACCTTCGCGGCGGGAAGATTGCTACGAATCGGCGATGGCTATTCGAGTTTTGGCCACGTCGCTACGAGCAATTTAGGAGTGCCCCATTGAAGGCCGCACAAGCCCAACTCCGGCTTTCGGGTGGCTCTGTCGTCATTGTAAGTGCCGATCTCGCAAGCTACTACGACACAGTCGACCCCTCGTTCATGACGCATGACTCGTTCGTCGCGGACCTGCGCTTCGGCGGTGCTTCGGAGCCGGCCGATGTTGTTCAAGCTAGGTACCGGATCGCTGCCCGCTCGCTGCTTGCGTCCTACGCCAGATTCCGCGAGAAGGCCGCGCGGCTGACCGGGTTCTCCTGGCCGATTGGCATCCCCATTGGGGCTCTTACGAGCCGTGTCGTCGCCAACGCGGCTCTGATCACTCTGGACCGGGCAATCGCGGCCCACTCCGACGTTCTATGTTATCGACGTTATGTGGACGATCTGGTGATCGTAGCGCGCGCCGCTGAGGGTCAAAAACCGAGTCTCGATGAAACATTGAAACGGTATGTGCCAATCAAGGATGGCTCGAGCGAGGTCTTTCCTCTCGATGCCGTGAAGCTGGCGCGCCCAACCTCAGAGTTTCAGTTGCAGCGTCGAAAAGTGCGCATGCATCATCTGAGCGGAATACCCGGAAAGGATTTTGTCGAAGCAGTCGCGGGCGACTTTCAGCGGCTGGTGAGCGAGAGTCGAGCCTTTCTCGACGCCTCGGTTCTTGACGACGAGACAGTGCGGCACCTGATACGAGCAGGGAAGGCAGAGGGCTCGCCGCTTAGAGTGCTTCGAGATGCCGACCGTACTCGGCTTGAACGCTTCGCGCTGTCGACGAGCCTCCAGTCTTTGGAGCGGGTCTCGTCGCTTGTCGACGCGAAGTGGGCCTTGGAGTGTGTCCGAAACACGTTGGATCGCGTCGGTCGTGTGCTCGATGGGGAAGACAATTGGGTGGAGAATATTGATCTCGTATTTCGACTGCTTCGGCTCGCCATCGGAACCCGGGACTGGAAGTCGTGCGCACAGTTGAACGAACGCACCGAGGCCATGTGGGGCACGGTCGAGAACCTGCGGGGTACAATTCACGCGCTCTACCACCGTGAACGGCAGATCAACTCGGGCGCAGCATGGGTATCGCTCCGGAACTATCTCCACGAGCGCCGGCTCGAGACTGTATCTGGCGCGCTGCCTTCAACAGCGGGCGCTTCCGGTGCGAATGGCTGGCTAGGAGGTGGTCTCGGTTATCGAACGTCCAAGCTGACAGCACGAGCGCTTCTCGGGCGGGCACGGCTTCTCGCGGCGTCGGACTTGCGCGCCCGCGATCGCGAGGATGATCACTTCGCCCCCAATCCTCGAGACGAGCAAGGGCCAAATTGGATGGCGGCGGAGCTGTCGACGGACCCGGACCTCGGGCAACGGCTTGAGCGAATCGGCGGGTTTGTCGAGAGGTGCTCTGATCTGCAAGATCAGCCGTGGCGCATCCCGGCTGCACGGCTATTTTTGTGCACTCGGCCTCCTTCGTATTTTGATATCGCGCGCCGATGGCTGTATCGAGCGGAGTCTGAAGGTTTTGAGCCGCTGATCTTCGACGCGCTGTTGCAGACTGTGAACGCCATTCGCGGGACCGAATATACGGATCCGGTCGGCGCGTTCATCGACAAGTCCACGGTGGCGATTCCGCCGAGCGCCGCCGCGGTCGACAGTGATGAAGGTCGACCCGATCCGAGGCTTGTCCTCGGTAACTTCGTCGTGCCTCCGGTCGCGTTCCGAGCGGCAGCGAGGGGACACCCCCATCTCACGCTCCAGCGACTTGTCGGGCTCTCACAGATCTTGGCCAAGACGGCCGGTATTGCACGCAGGCGTGGCGCTTCGAAGAGCTCGACGCCGACTCTGCTGTTGCTGCCCGAACTGTCTCTCCCGAGGGCATGGTTTCGGACCGTCGCCAATCACGTTGTTAGGTTCGGCGGCTTTGGGCTCGTGACGGGGCTCGAGTACCGGCTCGACCCGGTCGGGCAGCACGTCTACAACCAGGTCTTCGCCGTGCTTCCCGGTCCGTTTGGTTCGGCGGCGACGTGGCCTTGGACGAAGCGCCTTCCCGCCCACGGAGAGGAGCTCGAACTTCGCGGCCTCAAACCGCCGCTCCGCTTCCCGGTAGTCGCAGGCAAGGGCGCCCGCACGGTCGTTCACAGCCTGTACGGCCGCTTCTCGGTACTCATCTGCAGTGAGCTCATCGAGACACGACGCACTGCGGATCTCCTCGGTCGTTCCGAGCTGATCCTGGTGCCGTCTTGGAACACGGACACGTCATCCTACGACCATCTGATTCAGTCGGTCGCTCTGCAACTGCACGCGGTCGTCGCCGTGGCCAACAACGGCCACTTCTCGGACTGTCGTGCGTGGGCGCCGCGCAGTGCGCGATGGGAGCGGGAACTCTGCAGGTTGATACAGCGAGACGTTGACGATGTCGTATTCGTAACCATTCCGATCGGTTCGCTCCGTGCATTCCATGCCGGAGTGAGCAGCGTGAAAATTCGGAAGGTGCCTGTCGCCGAGTGGCGCCCGCTCCCGCCCGACTGGCCGTAGCGGGAAGCTCAGCGTCGGCTCTTCCAGCCCGCGCGGCGCGCGCTCGTCCTCGCGTCGCCCGGCTCGCTGAGCTCCTGCTGCCAGTCCTGCCCACCACTCAGCCGCATAGTCGTAGATGGACGGCGTGTGCGGCGGAGGCGAGCGGCCTCGATCACGGAGAGCTCACGGGATGCCCTGCCCCAGGGAAAACGCTACAGCCGCTCCTAGCAGTACGCTATCTTCGCTCCGGTGAGGTCGATGGCCGTGACGCGAAGCAGAGAGCGCCCGGGCGGCATCGCCTACACGCCGCCGGCGCGCGAAGACATCCGCGAGATTGACACCGCACGGTTCGGTTTCACAAACGGGTTCTTCCTCAAGTTCCCCACGCTCTACGCGGTCGGCGATCTCTCCCTGCTCGACGCTCCGGCCGTCGCAATCGTCGGCGCGAGGAAGGCAAGCACCGCCGGACGTGAGCGCGCGGCGGAGCTCGCGCGCGCGCTGGTCCGCGACGACGTCGTTGTCATGTCGGGACTCGCGGCGGGCGTTGACGAAGTCGCTCACCGTGCCGCGATCGACGCGGGAGGCCGCACGATAGCCGTCGTTGGAACGCCGCCAGATAAGGTGTACCCGGCCGAGAACAGCGCGCTCCAGGAGCGGATCTACAGGGAGCATCTCCTACTTTCGCCGTTCGCTCCTGGGGGTCGCTTTTTCCCGTCGTACTTCCCGGAGCGGAATCGCGTGATGGCACGTCTCGCGCGAGCGACCGTCATCATCGAGGCGGGCGACACGAGTGGCAGCCTCCACCAAGCGGTCGCGAGCCTCGAGGTCGGACATCTCGTATTCATCTCCGGCTCGGTCATCAGGGACCGATCGTTGACGTGGCCTGCGCGGTTCGTCGGCAAGCCCCACGTCCACGAGATGAACGATCCATCCGACGTGCTCGACATCTTGCTGCGGTAAGCGCCGTGGCGCAGATCATCGCGGCGGGCTTGGGGACCATGTTCACGGTCCAAGGCGGGAAGGTCACGAGCGCCCAGCACGTCTCGCAGATGCAGACGCTCGCGTGGCTCGCGAAGGACAACCGACCCGCCGCCTCGCGCAAGACGGGTCGCATCAATCACGCGTATTACCCCCGCGACGAGAACCGGCTGCTCACCACGCCGGCGGACGCCTACGCGTACGCCGCAGAAGCGATCGAACACAATTGGTCGAAGTGTTACTCATCGTGGATGGGCGTCGATCCGAGGAAGGCTGTCTTCGTGCCGCTTCCGGCCTCCAACATCACGCCGACGAGTGGTCTGGCCGCTCGCTGGCCCGCACGGGCGCTCGCCGCCCAGCTCGTGAAGCGGGGGCTCGGGACGCTTTGTCCGGGCGTCGTGAATCGTGAGGCCCGGTCCGAGCAAGCGAGCAATCGGAGCCAAAGGACCCCTGCACACGAGATCGCGGCGAACACCGTCATCATCGCGCGTCCGCCGCTGGGCTCGCACGTAGTGTTCGTCGACGACGTGATCACCTGGGGCAATCGGATGGCAGCGAGCCATTACAAACTGAACTGGCCGGGCCCTGTCGGCGCCCTGTGCGTCGCGTTCACGAACGACGATCCGGAGCTGAAGGACTGCTACACGCCGAAGCGCCGCGCGATCAACTACGACGCGTCGAGCATCCCGTGGTCCGTCAGCATCGAAAGGGTTGGCTCGGACGACGTGTGATCCCCGAGCGGCCGTTTCCCCCCAGTTACCCAACGCCACGTGATTTCACGTTCCCTCCCGTCACCTCTCGTCGGGGGACGAGACCAGAAACCCGCGGAAAACCGCGGATCGCGCGTGAATGACCGCTCGTTGAAATGAGCTGTCGCCAATCCCGCCTCCCCGACCAAGAACAGCCTGCTTTGCGGGCTCTTCGCGTTCCGGCAGACGATTGCTCGGACGAATCAGGCGGGCGGACGCCTTCGACGAGGTCGTTCGGGAGGACAGGAAAGGGCACGCCGTAGCGGCCGCGGCGGTCCTGGCCACACCAGCCCTGAGGACGACCGTTGAGAGCGACGCACCACGCTCGGTCGCCCAGGGGCGCGACCTCGCCGGTCGCGCGCTGATGGGCTCGCGCCTTGGAACGAGCGTGGCGTTGGGCCTGGGCCTGGGCCTCGCGGGTTGTGGCGGCAGCGCGCCACGGCCTTGCAGCCCCTCCCGCCGCCAGCCTCGCCACCCGCGCCGAGGACGCGGTGCACATGTCGTTCTAAGCGCGCACCAAGGAGCGGTGGACCTTGCGCAGCGCCCAAGGCGGCATTCTCTGTCAGCTGCCCTGCGCGGGTTGGGTAGGCACCGAGGCAGGCCTCGTGCTCGTCGAGGACGACTTCCTCGTCGATGGGCAACCCGTCACCTTCCCGGTCCCGTCGCAGCTTCCTGCGGGCGCAGAATCCATTCTGTCACGTCACCGCCGCCGGAGATCGAGATCACGGAGGACGATGAAGAGCGCCGCCCGCGAAGGCGGCGGCGGCGCCGCGGAGCCCCGCCGGCGCCAGCGCGTCGAGCGCGGCTGCGGCGGTCCCGCCTTCCCGACCATGGTTCACGAAGTCACGTAAGTTCAAGCGTAGAAGCGATCTACCCTCGCGCCGTTGCCCATCTGTTGCCCTTTGCGTCCGGCGAAGCGCCACTGGAGGCATCGGAGAGGGGCCCCTTTTGGGCAACGAGGAGATGATGCATGCAAGGTGCACGCAATTCCCGCCTTTGGCGTGCGAGCGCTAGCACGGCGGCTTTGAGGTCGGCAGCGCTCGGGTGGACGTAGCGCTGCGTCGTCTCGAGATCCTCGTGCCCCGCGAGGACGGGCACCGCTTCGACGCTGACGCCGTTCCGAACGAGCGCGCTGCAGAAGGAGTGGCGGTGCTGGTGGAAGCGAGAGACGGATCGCGAAGACGAAGGAGATGCAGATCTGGTCGTCGCGCCGTCCGGTCGGCGAGGCGCGTGTGCGGGCGCTTGTCTCGTGCCGCTTCGACGAGAATGTCTGGAAGAGGCGGCGCGATCGGCACGAGGCGCCCGTCGCCGGACTTCGGCGTGAGCACCTCGCTCGCGGAACCGGCGTGCGCGGACCCGCCGCCGCCCCGGGCCGCGTGCCTTCGGTCACGCGGAGCGTCCGGCCGCCGCGGAGGATCTCGTTCGGTGCGGCAGTCGTGCAAGCTCCGCGCGGGCGGGTCGGCGCCGAGCCCGCGCGCGCCGCAAGACCCCCTGATCTGCCGCAGCGCTTCGCCATGCGCCGTCGATCGTCTGGAAAGGACCCCTTCGGTGAGGGGACTGGTCCGCGCGGCGGACCGTCCCTACAGCCATCGCTGCGTGGAGGACGTCAAACGTCCCTCGCTCACGAGCGCGGGGCATAGCTTGCTTCTGCGCTCTGCCCGCGGAGGGGCTCGAACATGCTCGGCAAGGGTGACATCCTGGTAATGGTGGCCGCGTTTTTGTCGTTTCTGCTCTCGGTCTCGCTCTGGTTCGGGGTCTGGGGTCCGCCAAGCAGAGACACGGGAATATTCGTCGGCATCTGGGTGCCTTCGATCATCAGTACCGGCATCTTCTTCAAGCTCGCCGTCAAGAGGCCGACGTGACGGACTCGACGCTCTTCATCCTGGGTTTGATGATGTTTGTCATGCTGGCGGCCGGAGTCATGTTCAGCGTTTACGAGGTCCGTCGGGTCGAGACCAAGGTGGAGCGCGCGGCGCGGACCGTGCGCTGAACACTCGAGCGCGCAGCAGCTCGCGAAGTAAAAAACTTGCTGCCGTTCATCGCGGGAGGAACGGCGGAGCAAGCCGCCGTCGCGCTCTGGGTCGAGTCGCCGCAGCAGCTGCCGCCGTTCACTGTCCGGCAGGTGCCGGAACGCTCCGGCTTCCGGCGCCGTCGACGTAGAGCGCGCTACCGAAGGAGCGCCAGGCTGGCATGCGTAGGCTCTCCCCTGGAGCGAGCCGCAGATCGCGTTGCACGACTGGCGCGTCGGCGACTGGCCCGCCTGCAGGCACTTCGGCGCACGGCAAGCGGCCTCGCCTGGGCATTCCTTGCCGCATGCGCCGCAGCTGGCGTTCTCGCCCTCCAGCTCGACCCACTTGCCTGATGAACGCAGCGCTCCATCGGCCCTGATGAAACGGATCCATGGGGACCCGCGGTGTTCGTTGAGCGCTGGCTCACGGGACGTACGGCTGACGCGCGAGGAGAGAGCGTCCCCGCTCCTACTTGCGAACCGAGACGTTGAACGACGCCTTGATAGACTTCGTTCCGCCCGTGCTGCTGCCCTCGAAGGCGATGGTGGCGGCGAGTGACGAGGCGGTCAGCGTCGTGATGACGAGCGGAGCGCGGCCTTCGTGCTCTTGTAGCTGGTCGGTGAGCCGCCGTTCGTGAGCTGCTCCGAGTACTGGGAGAGTCCCTTCGTGAAGGTGCCGGGCCCGGTGACGTCGGAGAACGCGAGCTGCAGCGCGTAGGTCATCGTTGCATCCTTCGATCCGCACTGGACCGTCACCGACGCTGACGAGCAGCTCGCGGCCAGATAGAATCACCTCATGGAATTAGCGAGCACCGTGGACCTTCTCGGGCCGCTCAGCGCGGTCGAGCAGAGGTACGCGCCGCCGGCGCTCTGGGCGGCAGGCGATGCCTCGTTGCTCCAGCGGCATCCGCGCGTCGCCATCGTCGGCACCCGCCACCCTTCGGCGGACGGCGAGCGCCGCGCGCGTCGGCTCGTGAAGGTGCTAGTGGCGCGAGGCGCCGTCGTGGTCAGCGGTCTTGCGCAGGGGATCGACACGGTCGCCCACACCGAAGCCATGGCGCGCGGTCAGCGGACCATCGCCGTGATCGGGACGCCGCTGGACGTCGCCTATCCGCGCGCGAACGCCGCGCTCCAGAGGCGGATCGCGGAGCAGCACCTCGTCGTCACGGAGTTCGCTCCGGGTAGCGCGGTCGCTCGCGAGAACTTCCCCCGGCGCAACCGGACGATGGCGCTGATCGCCGACGCCTCGGTGATCGTCGAGGCCGGCGAGGACACCGGGACCCGCTCGCAGGGATGGGAGGCGCTCCGCCTGGGGCGGCCGCTCTTCCTGCCGAAGTCGCTCGTCGAGTCCGGGCTCGAGTGGCCGCGCAGGATGCTCGACCACGGGGCACGGGTGCTCTCGGCCTCCGACGATCTCCTGTGCGTGCTCCCGACCGCGGACCTCCGCGAGGCCGCCGTGTCCTGAGCCGCCACCGCGGAGTTAGTCGCACCCGCCGTCGACGGCTTGCCCGCCCCGCACGCCGCGCAGAAGGTGACCGTGCCGCTCCTGGAGGATCAGGCCCTCTTCGGATCCTTCGCATGCATCCTACAGGCGATCCGCGCGGCGCCCCACGTCCAGAGCTACGAACGTCGTGACGCTCCGCGATCCCGCTGTCAGGGGTGGCACATGCCGCCCTGCACCATCTTCCAGGAACAGGGGAGAAAGCAGGCACGCGGCGAGGCATGCCTGGTGCAGAATTCGACCCCCATGCGCCATCATCACCGTCTCAGCGTGCTCCTCCCCGCACTCGCGAGCGCTGCAATCGCCGCGTGTGGTGGAACCGTCGGCGTCCCCGGAGGCAGCAGCGGGTCGAGCAGCGGGTCCAGCGGGAGCAGCGGCTCGTCGAGCGGCTCGAGTGGAACGGGGAGCTCGAGCGGGACCAGCGGCTCGAGCGGCGTCGTCCTCAGCGGGTTCGATGTCGACGTGTGCACGGGCACCGAGTACCGCCCCCTCGACGGCGTGACCCGGTCGGACGGCAGCGCCGGGCCGCACGGGGGCTTCGATTACATGGCGCTCCGCGAGCAGTACGCCTCGCCCGCCGACGGCAAGCCGTTCATGATCGCGGAGACCGGCAGCGCGTGCGCGAACGCCCTCGATCGTCCCACGTGCGAGCAGGAGCTCGCGGCATTCCGCTCGGAAGCGGGCTGGCAGCTGCTCTCCATCGGCAAGGGCCTCGCCGGCCACCGCTACATTGTCTACACGACGGGCGACTCCGTTCAGGGCATCACGTCCATCGCCGACCTTCGCGCGTTCATCGCTCCCGCGGAGAATGCCAAGGACGCCGCGCTTCTTGCCACCGTGTCAGGCAAATATCGAATCATCTGCGACGGCACGAAGAACGCGAAGAAGACGGTGGCGGGTTGGGAGCTCCACGTGCTCTCGGGAGACAGCTGTGGCGCGGGTACCCACATCGACGAACACGTTCTCGAGGTCACCACCGCCGGTGATCTCGACGTCAAGCAGACGAACCTCGTGAAGGAAGGCGACCCGAACTGCGCTGTCGGACGCAGGCCCAAGGGGCTGCACGCGCCTCGTGATGCGCGTGAGAATACCGAAGGCGATGCGGTCGGCTGCTTCTTCGCAGAGGTCGCGCATCTCGAGGCGGCGAGCGTCGTGGCGTTCGAGCGTCTCGCCGAGGACCTGGCGGCGCTCGGCGCTCCGCAGGAGCTCATCGACAGCGCGCTCGCGAGCCGCGACGACGAGATCCGTCACGCGCGGATGACGGCGAAGGTGGCGAAGCGCTTCGGCGGCCTACCCCAGGCTCCCCGTGTGGAGCGCGCCACAACGCGCTCGGCGGTCGCGATCGCGCTCGAGAATGCCGTCGAGGGCTGCGTGCGCGAGACGTACGGCGCCCTCGTCGCCCATCATCAGGCCGCGGCCGCCAGCGACAGCTCGATCGCATGCATCATGCACGCGATCGCCGAAGACGAGACGAGGCACGCCGGCCTGGCCTGGGACGTCGCCGCCTGGCTGGAGCCGCAGCTCGCCCCGGAGGCACGACGCGAGGTCGAGGCCGCGCGCGTACTGGCCATCGCCGAGCTCCGTGCAAACCTCGCGAGCGAGCCGGCGCCCGCCCTCCGTCAGGTGGCCGGCATGCCGGGCGCGGCGAGCGCGATCGAGATGCTCGACGCGCTGACCGAGACCTTCCTCGCGGCGTGAAGGCGGGCGCTGTGCAGCGCGCTGCACGGATCCAGCGCGTGCCTGCTCGCTCGCTCCCGCATCC
>JAYTHX010000114.1:0-5916 GCA_043732195.1 Polyangiaceae bacterium | reverse complement strand
GGAGGCGCGGCGCGCGCTCGAGCGGCGGTCCCGGCAGAACGCGGCGCTCAGCGCCTCGGCGAGCTCGTCGACCTCGCCCTTGCCGCCGCGACGCTCGGTGCTCCGCTTGTCGCCGAACATCCCGCGCAGCTCCGCGATCGATGCCGCCGACCCGCCGGCCCGCCGATGCATCAGGTCGTGGGACCCGCAGAGGGTGGCCTTGGCGCCGTCCGCAAGATCGACCGCCACCAGGGCGCGCGCGTCGCTCAGGCCGCAAATCGCGCAGGGGCTGCCTGCGACGGCCGGCGTCTCGCTCCTCGTGCCCACGCGCCCACGCTGCTTCCGCATCATGCGGTCGAAGTTGGCCGACCCGCGGTGCGCGGGCCAAGTTTCCGTCGGGGCCGCCTCGGTGTATACGAACCGAAATGGCGATTTTCCTGGTGACTGGCGGCGCAGGCTTCATCGGGTCGTCGATCGCCGAGGCGCTCCTCGCGCAGGGCGAGCGGGTCCGCATCCTCGACGACTTCTCCACCGGCCGGCGCTCGAACCTCGAGGCGCTGAAGGGCAACGTCGAGGTGGTCGAGGGCTCGATCGTCGACCCCGAGGTGGTGACCGGCGCCATGAAGGGCGTCGAGGTCGTCTTCCACGAGGCCGCCATCCCCTCCGTCTCGCGCTCGGTCGAGAACCCGCAGGCGTCGATGCTCGCGAACGTGATGGGCACCACCGTCGTGCTCGATGCCGCGCGGCACGCGAAGGTGCGCCGCCTCGTGTACGCCGCGAGCTCGTCGGCCTACGGCGACACGCCGACGCTCCCGAAGATCGAGACCATGCCCGCCGTCCCGCTCTCGCCCTACGCCGTCGCGAAGCACACTGGCGAGCAGCTCCTCAGGGTGTTCGCGAGCCTCTACGGAATCGAGACCCTCAGCCTGCGCTACTTCAATGTCTTCGGCCCGCGGCAGGATCCGACGAGCCAGTACGCCGCGGTCATCCCGAATTTCATCACCGCCGCCCTCGAGAAGACGCGCCCCACCGTCTACGGTGACGGCGAGCAGACGCGCGATTTCTGTTTCATCGACAACACCGTCTCCGCGAACCTCCTCGCGGCCTCGACGTCGAAGAAGCTCTCCGGCGAGAGCGTCAACATCGCCTGCGGCGAGCGCATCTCGCTGAACCAGCTGCTCGGCATCATCCGCGAGGAGTCGGGCGTCGCGCTCGAGACCATCCACCTGCCCACACGCGCGGGGGACGTGCGCGATTCGCTCGCCTCGATCGACAAGGCGCGCGAGCTGATCGGCTACGAGCCGAAGGTGAACGTTCGCGACGGCATTGCGCGCACGTTCGCCGCCTTCAAGGCGATGTACGGCTGAACACCGGGTAGACCACGGTCGCGATGGCCGCCCGTGGGCTTCGGGAACGACATCGATTCATGGGCGCGCGCCCTACGCGCCTCGACCGCGCTGTCGCCGAGGCGCTACGCGGGCGCTACGAGATGCTCGAACGCCTCCCAAGGCGTGGGTTCCGCGGCCTCAGCAACGCTTGCGGCGGCTCAGCGCGAGGCCCAGCACGACCGAGAGGAGACCGGCGAGCGGCCCGACGTCGGTGCTGCTCGTGCTGCCGACGTTGCAACCGGCGGACGGCTGCGGCGCGAGCGTCTTCTTCGTCTTGGCCGGCGCGGGGGTCTCCGTCTGGTCGGTCGACGGGTCGGCGCCATTCTCGCCCGTCGCGGGATCGGGGGTCGGCGTCTTGCTCGGCTCCTCGCCGGTGGGCGCGCCGGGAAGGGTCGGGACGGCGGGATCGGTGAGCGGAGAGCACGCGCCCTGCACGACGCCGGTGGCCTTCCACGCGCAGTCGACGATGTTCTGCTCGTTCGCGGTGAGGCCGACGTCCTTCGCGGCGGACATCGTGGCCTGCGCGGCCTGCGCGAAGTTCGTGGTCGCGAGGAAGTACTTCGTGTTCGCGCGGTACCAGAGCTTCTCGGCCTTCTCCCAGCCGATGCCGAAATTCACGACCGTCTTGGTGGCCGGGTTCGTGCCGCCCATCGTCATGAGGTAGGCGGCGTTGTTGGGGATGCCGCTGTTCGTGTGCACGCCGCCTTCGTCCTGCTGCGTGTTCACGTACTGGGACATGGCCGCGGGCTGCTGGCCGTTCGCGGGGGTCTTCAAGTCGCGGAGGCTGCCCGCCTGGAGCGCGATGTTCTCGCCCATCGTCCAGTTCTTCACGGCATCGGGGCGGAACGAGTGCTCGATGAAGACGCCGAAGATGTCGCTCACCGACTCGTTGAGCGCGCCGGACTGCGCCTTGTAGACGAGCGCCGAGGTCTTCTCGGTCACGCCGTGCGTGAACTCGTGCGCGACGACGTCGAGGCCCGCCGAGAGCGGCTTGAACAGCTGCCCGCCGTCGCCGTAGCTCATGCCGTTGCCGTCCCAGAACGCGTTGTCGTAGGCCTGACCGAAGTGCGCGGTGGAGAGCATCGCGCCGCCGGCGCCGTCGATGGCGTTCCGGGCGTGGACCTTCTTGTAGTAGTCGAACACGACGCCCGCGTACGCGTGCGCGTCGACGGCGGCGCCGGCGCCGGTGCCGGTGTCCCAGCTCGTGAGCGTGGTGGAGGTCACGACGATCGCGCCCTGCCCCGGTCCGACCTCCTGGCCCTTCGCGCTGTACGTGTTGATCGCGACGCCGCGCGAGCCGTCGGTCATGACGTAGCCGGCGCCGGCGGTCGAGACCTGGAACTTCTTGGCGTCGCCGAGGACGCCCGTGCCGGTGCCCTCGACGGTCTGGAGGTTGTTGTAGCGGTCGACGATCTCGCCGGTCTTCGCGTCGACGGTGGTGACCCAGATCGCCGGGTGATCGCCGAAGATGGCGCGCGTGCGGTACTCGTACGCGAGCGTCGGCGCGTGGTCCTGCGCGTAGACGACGAGCTTGCCCTCGCTCATCTCGAGCTTGCTCTCGTCGACCGCGCTCATGGCGGCAAGGATGTCGGCCTTCGCAGCCGCCTGACCGACGGTCGCGGTGATGGTCGGGTCGACGTCGATGTCGATGCCGGAGACGTAGTTCGCGTCGATCGAGGTGATGCGGCCCGCGGCGTCGTAGTGGGCGGCGAGCTCGGCGCCGGTGACCGGGATGCCGCGGTGCACCTGCTGGAAGCGCAGGTGGGTCATGGCGAGCTGGTCGACTTCGCTCTTCGCGAGGCTCAGCTCGGCCTGCGCGTCGCGCATCTTGAAGAGCGCCTTGTACTGGCCGACGAACGCGACGGTCGCCTTCTCGGCGGAGACACCGCCGACGAGGAGCGGCTTGCCGGTGCGGGCCGCCGAGAGATGCATCGGCGTGCGCAGCGATTCGTGCTGCATCCACGTCCACGCCTGCGCGGTCTCGAGCTGCAGCGATTCGTAGGCGCGGAGCTGCGCCGAGGTCACGCCGGGATCGCCGAGGCTGGGGGCAGTAGCGGTCGGAGCCGTCGACCCTGCGGTCTCCGCGCTGCAACCGGCGGCGACGATCGCGAGCGCTACGAATCCGAGCTTCCTCATGTCGGGACCTGTCGCAACGGTTGGGCCAAGCGAGACCCGTCCGCGATACGCGGACCTACAGCGGAATCGTCCGCGGGATCACCGCTGTTTCGGCACGTCTACCCACTCGATCGGGCCCGCCGAGGACAGTTCCGCCTGCGTGGTGTCGCCCCCGAACCTCGGTCCGATGGCTCGCCGATCCAGGGGTGCAGCGCAGGCGACAATGTGTGCTCACCGTCTCGGAGAACCGTTGTCAGTCCGTGACGAGCGCGGCCAGCTCTGGCGGCAGGAGCGCGTACGTCTCCGCCGCCGAGATCAACCCCGCGTTCGGCGCCAGGTGGCGCAGGAAGTCACGCGCGTACGGCGTGCCCGAGAGGCCGTGGACGCGCGTAACCAGACGCGGCAGGCCGCGCGCGATCGCCTCCTTCGCGTCGGCGGCGCGACCGAGGTCGACGCACGCATCGTGCAGCGCAAGGTAGATCGGCGCCTCGTTCAGGAGGCTCGGCGACCCATGCTCCAGGAGGCCTGCCGCCTCGGTCGCGATCTCGAACGCGCGCTCCGGGGCCCCGCACCGGCGCTCCGCCTCCGCCCACAGACCGAGCGCCACCGGAACGACGTCGAGCATCTTCGTTGCGCGGTAGCCGCCGGCGGCGGTCTTGAGGAGCGTGCGCGCCTGTTCCGCAGGGTTTCCCGCGCTGCGCGTCGCCACCGAGCCGCCGCGCGGATCGCTCCGCAGCAGCTCCGCGCCGCGGTAATAGAGGACGCCGAGGGTCGCCCGATCGTGGGGGACCCATGCGCCAGAGACTGCGTTGTCCGCGATGCCGCGCGGCTCGGCGAGCAACGGGTCGAGCGCCGCCTCGGGCCCGAACGTCGAGACCCAGCAAAGCAGGTTCATCTGACCGTGACGCACGGTGCCCGGCGAACCGACCGCCTGCGCGAGCGCGATGCCGCCCTCGATGGCGACACGCGCCTCGGCTTTCGCGCCCATCGTGGTCAGCGCGAAGCCGACGTTGATGGTGAGCGTGGCCTCGCGGGTCTTCAGGCCGGCCTCGGCGGCCGCGCGCGCTGCGCTCCGTCGCGCTTCGAGCGCCGCGCCGACGTCACCGCGTGCCTGACGCACCACCGCGAGCGTCTGCCAGGCGTCGACCGCGGCCGCCGGAATGCCGTGGGTGCGCGAGAGCTCGAGGAGCGAGTCGGCGACGTCCGCCGCCTTGTCGAGCTCGCCCGCGAACGCGAGACGCGACGCGAGCGCGGCGGCGCTGCGCGCCTCCTCGTCGAAGAGCCCGGCCACCTTCGCGCGGCGGATCACGTCCTGGAGGCCAGCGCTCGTGTCGGGGCCGCCGCCGCACGCGTCCTCGTAACGCACGCGCGCGCCGAGAGCGCGGACCTCGCTCGCCTCGTCGTGGATGGAGTCCTGCATCGCGCGCACCGCGGTGTCGCGCTCCCCGGCGCGGGCATCGAGGCGATTCCAGGCCTCGTCGAGCACCTGCGCGCGGGCGAACTGCGTCGGCTTGTCCTCGGCAAACGCGAGGGACTTCTCGGCGAGGCGCACCGCGTCCCCCAGGGCGTTGGCGGCGAGCGCACGGCGAGCCGCTTTTTCCAGGTAATTCGCGGCCAGCACCGCCTCGCCGCCCAGCTCGAGATGGCGCGCGACGATCGCGTCGTCCTCGCCCATGCGCGCGAGCCACTGGCCGGCGCGGGCGTGGAGATCCTTCAGCTGATCGTCGCCGAGTGACGCGTACGCGACCTCGCGCGTGAGCGCGTGCTTGAACGCCCACTCGCGCGAGTCCTTGAAGCGCGAGCTCGCCTGCTCGACGATCACCTCGGCCGACGTGAGCGCGCGCATCACATCCATCGCGTTGCGCACGCCAAGCGCCGCGAGGCCTGCGTCCCACACCTGCATGCCGAACACGCTGAGCTTCGTCGAGGCCTCGCGGACGTCCTCGTCCAGCGCGTCGAGCGAGACCTGGATGGCGGCCTCGATGGTCGGGGCGTTCGCGGCGTCGCGTCCTTGATGCGCGAGGCGCGCGAGCTCCTCCGCGAACAGCGGCGAGCCGCCGGCCTGCGTGGCGATCGACTCGACGAGCGCCTCGCCTTCCGCGCTCCTCGCCTTGTCGCCGAGGATGGCCTGCGCGATGGCTCGCACGGTACGCCGCGCGAGCGGTCGCAGCTCGATGCGCACGTGATCGCGGCCCGAGAAGCGCTGCGGGTCGTCGCGCCAGAGCGTGGGCCGGGCGGTGGCGAGCACGAAGACGGAGTGCCCCGCCGCGCGACCGAGCAGGTGGTCGATCCACGCGAGGCTCTCGAGGTCGGACCACTGCGCGTCCTCGACGGCGATGACGAGCGGCGCCTCCTGCGAGACGCGGAGCGCCATGTCGGTGAGGGCCATCCACAGCGCATCGCGAGCGGCGCGGGCGTCGACGCTCTCGGGCAG
>JAYTHX010000113.1:0-17131 GCA_043732195.1 Polyangiaceae bacterium | reverse complement strand
TTGCACCGCTAACGATCCTCACGGTATGGAGGGGATCGCCTCGGGAGGAGGCGCGCGGGCAAGCCGAGGCGTTCGCGGCTACTCGGGCGGGAGGCCTGCGAGCGAGCGGCACTCGGCGACCTTCGGCCCCATCGCCTGCTTCGCGCACGAGCGGTATGCCTGCTGCGCCTGCGCCTTGTTGCCAAGGCTGTGGTACGCGGCGCCGAGCGTCAGCCACGCCTCCGCGTTCGAGGGATCACGCTTCGTCGCCTTCCAGGCGAGCTCCGCGGCGCGGCTCGCGGCGCCCGCGTTGCCTTCCTTCTCGAGCGCCTTCTGCGCGGCTTGCGTGAAGCTCTCCGCGGCCGCCACCGCCGACGCATCCGGCGCCGCCGGTCCGGCATCCACGATCGGTGACGCGCCGGACGCCGCCGGCTGCGGGCCGCTCGCGTGCGCAGGCCCGACCGCTACGCCCGCGGCCGCGCCGGCGACCGCCGACGCCGACGCCGTCGCCGTCGCCGCGAGCGCGGAGCCCGAGGTCGGAGCGACGGACGACGTTGGCGACGTCTGCGTCGCCGACGCTGCGGTGTCCACCGCGGTCGTGGTGGTCGTGCCCGTGGGCGCCGTCACCGCCGTCGAGGGGAGGCCCGGGTCCGCGGAAGCCGCCGCGACCGCCGCGTCGCGGAGCGGCAGGCCGAGGTCCTTCGCGGTGTCGTGATCGCCGCGATAGGTGTATCGCACATACAAAGCGAGGGCCGCGAACGTGATGGTCACTGCGATCAGCGCGAGCGCGACGCTCTTGCCGCTCATGCGCTTCACCGATGGCCGCGGCTCCTCTTCCGTGGCCGCCTCCAGCCACGCCGGGCCCACGCGCTCGTCTTCGTCGCTGCGGGCGTGGCGACCGCTGCGCGCGGGCTCGCTGTCGTCCGGCTGAGCCGCGAGGATGTCCTCGACCGAGCTCGCCGCCGGATCCGCGATCTCCCCGCCCGAGGCGCTCGCCGGCGCCGGGCGCGCGTTCGCTTTCCCTGCGTCCCAGTCGATCGCGGGGCTCGATTTCGGCAAGACCATCTCGCTCGACGTCGGCACGGCCAGGACCGCGCCCGAGATCGGCTCGGCGGCAGGGATCGGCGCGAGGCCGCTCGGCGGACCGCTCGTGGGGTCGATCTTTCCGAGCATCACGATCGAGTCGCCGTGCAGCGGGCCGCTGTCCTCCGGGTCGGCCGCGGTCGCCGCAGGCGGCTCCTCGCTCGGCGGAGCGCCGGGGTCACTGGCCCGCGCCTCGTCCATCGTCATGACCGCCATCGGCTGGGTCTTGCTGCCGAGCGGCTGCGCGACCTGCGCGATCGAGGGCAACCGCAGCGTGCGGCTCTCCCCGCTCGGCCCGTGGATCGCCGCGGGATTGTAGGGCTTCGAGCGCGCGCGGCCGCCATGCGAGAGGCGCGGCGGACGCGCGGTCTGGGGCCGTCCGTCGTCGTTGGGCAGCGGCAGGGGGCGCGTGTCCACCGCGCGCGTCATCGGCGGGTCCGACGTCATCGGCGTGGGCTCGAACGACGGCGGCGGCGTCGCTGTGGGGTCGACAACGACGCCCGGATGCGCGCTCACCGGCGCGATGCGCTGCGGCGGCGGCGCGACCGACTGCGACGTCGCGGGGATGAGCAGGCCCTCGAAGTAGAGCTTGGAGAGCGTCGTGACCGTCGAGAGGTCCTCGAACGGCGACTCGTCGACGACCTCCATCAGCGTGTGATGGCCGTCGAGGAGGCGGAGAATCCCGTTCAGCTCGTCGGGGATCTCGCTGAGGCGATCGATGAGGCGCTCGTGATCGACCTCGAAGTACGCGGTGAGCGGCGGCAGCTGTTCGATCAGGCGGCCCCATTCGTCGGCCCGGCGCATGCCTTCCATCACGAGGACGGCGGTGGCGGACTCGACCACCTCTTCGCGATCGACGGGCCCGAAGTCGACCTCGAAGTCAGCCTCGCTCCACACGAGCATGCGGTAGACCGCCTCTTCGCCCCGCAACGAGCCTGCCTCCGCGTCGACCATGCGGCCGTCGCGGAACCAGACGTAGCCCATGCGGCTGCCGCTCTTGAACGTGATCATCCCGCTCTTGCGCGAGATCTCGAATGTCTGGAGCAGATCCACGACCGTCATGTCCTGGATCGAGCCGGCGAAGCGCGTCTTCAGGGTGGCCGAGCCGCGCTGGTCGGAGAGCGTCTCCTGCGTGCGCCGCGCGAGCACCACGTTCACGCGCGCCAGCAACTCGCGCACGAAGATGGGCTTCGTGAGGTAGTCCTCCACCCCGAGCTCGAGGCCGCGGATCTTGTCCTCCACCGAGCGCTGCGCAGCGAGGAAGATGACCGGCATCGTCGCCCAGTCCGCCTTCTCACGGAGGCGCGTGACGAGGCCGTAGCCGTCGAGCTTCGGGAGCTTCGTGTCGGCGATGACGAGGTCCGGGAGCTGGTGCTCGATGACCTCGAGCGCCTCCACGCCGTCGTGCGCACATGTGACGTTGTAGCCAGCCTTGCGCAGGCTGACCTCGAGGACCCGCAAGCTGCGCGGGTCCGCATCGACCAGGAGGACCTTTTTTTTCGCCAAGAGCGCTCGCGAAAAGGATCGGCCTCGCGCGCTTCGGGGTCAACGTTTCCGCGCGGCGGAGGCGAAATGGCCGGCCACCGGTCCACCGGAGTCCAAGGAAGGCCTCCCCCGGAGAGCCCGAGAATTTGCTCAGTTCTTCTTCCAGGGGTCGCCGAACTCGTCGGTGGGGCGGCTGGGCAGCGAGACGGCCGGCGCCGGGCTCGGCCGAGCCGCGGCGGGCCCGGGTCGAGGTGCGACCTTCGGCGTCGGCGGCGGAGGCGGTGGGGCCGCGACCGCGGACCTCGGGCGCACCGTCGGCGGCGACGCGACGACGACCGGGGCCTCGACCGCCTCCGCGCCGCTCGCCACATCCACGCTTGCCACGCCTGCGCCGCTCGCCAGCGCGGGGACGGCCGACGCCGCAGGGAGTGCCGGCGGACCGCCGACGCCAGCGTTGCTGCTGGTGGGACGCGCGATCTTTCGCGGGTCGTCCGCCGCGATGGACATCGCGACCGCGGTGAGCCCGATCAATCCCACCACCCCGACCGTGGCGATCGCTGCGAGCCGGCGCTTGCGCCGTCCCTCCTCGACCGCGACCTGCCGCGTGACCGAGCTCTGGATCCGATCGGCGGTGCTCTGCTCGGGGAATGCCACCATGCGCTCCGTCGACCGCGGCGGACGCGACGACGGCGACGGCGCGCGATTCGCGAGGAACGCGCGCAGCGCGTTGCTCAGCTCGGTCATCGACGCGAACCGCGCCTGCGGATCCTTCTCGAGCGCGCGCAGCACGATCTCCTCGAGCGCGTCGAGCTGCACGCCCGTCTTGCGCTGGCTGGGTCGCGTGGGCTTCTCGAACATGTGCTTCGTGAGCACGCCCATGTACGTGGCGGCCTCGAAAGGGACCGTGCCGGTGGTCATCTCGTAGATCAGCACGCCCAGCGAGTAGATGTCGGAGCGCTGATCGACCGGCTCGCCGCTCGCCTGCTCCGGCGACATGTAATGGGGCGTGCCGAACACCACGCCGGGACGCGTGAGCTGGCTCGCGCCCACGATCTTCGCGGCGCCGAAGTCGACGATGCGCAGGTCAGCGGCCGCGGATTTGCCCGTCGCTCCGCCCACCAGGAACACGTTCTCGGGCTTGAGGTCGCGATGGACGACGCCCGCGCCATGCGCCGCCGCCAGCCCGTCGGCGATCTGCCGCGCAATCGACGCCGCGACGCGCGGCTCGAGGAGCCCGCGCGCCCGCAGGTATATCGAGAGGGTCTCTCCGGCGAGCAGCTCCATGACGAAGTACGGCGCGCCGTCCTCGAGCTCGCCGAAGTCGTTGATGGCGACGATCGAGGGGTGCCGGATCGCGGCGGTGGCCTTCGCCTCCTGCATGAAACGCGCGGCGAGGCCGACGTCCTTCGCGAGCTCGCAGCGCAGCACCTTCATCGCGAAGAGGCGGTCGAGCGTGACGTGGCGCACCTTGTACACGGTGCCCATTCCGCCCTCGCCGAGCGGCGCGATGATCTCGTAGCGGCGATCGACGACGGTGCTCGCCCGCGGGTCGCGGTTGGGGCTCCACGTGCCATTCTTGAGCGCGATGCCGTCGAAGGGGCAGAAGGCGGCGTCGAGCCCGAAGCCGGTGCCGCACTCCGGGCATCGCTTCACATCGACGATGGTGTCGCGCGCGCCGCTAGCCGCCGTCATTCGACGCGTCCAAGGTCGAGGTGGCGTCACCCCCGCCGTCGAGGCGGACCACGCCGCCATCGGGCTCGGCGCATACCCCTTCGGCGCAAACGAGGCCGGCGCTGCAGTTCTTGGAACGCGTGCAAGGTGCATTCAGCGCGCTCTCCGGTGAATCCGCGCCTCCGCAGCCCGGATCACGAGCGAGCGCGAGGATCCCGGTCAGGGAGATGATCACCAGGCCGGTCCGCACCACGTCGAGGAGTGTAACTGGCGCCGGCCCGCTTGCCGACCTCGGCGTGCACCTCGCGCATCTCGCGCACCTCGCGCACCTCGCTTGATGCCAGCGCAGCAGCTACGGTGCGGGCGTGAGCGCGACGAGAGACCACGATGACGCGATCTCGGCCCTGGTCGAGGACGGCGAAGTACAGCTCAAGGCAGGCGATTACGCGGCGGCACGCCGGGTCTTCGAGGAGGCGGTGGCCCAGGCCGAGCTGACGCATGGCGACAAAGCGAAGGAGCTGATCGTCCCGCTGATGGGCCTCGCGCGTGCCTCCGGCGAGAACGACGCTTCGGCCTCCGAGCCGATGGACCGCGAGCTCGCCGTGCAGCGGCGCGCGCTCGCCATCGCCGAACCGGCGCTCGCCGCGAACGATCCGCTGCTCGCGGAGGTGCTACACGCGCACGGCGTGAGCGTGTGGGCCAGCGGGGACGCGCCGGGCGCCGTGGTCCTGCTCGTGCGCGCGCTCGACGTCGTTCGCAGCGCAGGCGGCGACCCGCACGGCTACCTCGGGCCGCTGGTGGGCGCGCTGCTCGACGCGCAGCGCGGTCCCGAAGCGCTCCCGCACGCGCGCGAGCTCCTGCGCCTCGAGGACGCGAGCTCGCCCGCGGATCTCACGACGCTCTTCATCGTGAGCCAGTGCTTCCGCGACGCCGGCGCCGCCGACGAGGCCACGGCAGTCATGCAGCGCTTTCTCGCCGCCGGCGGCGTCGCGGTCTGAGTCTCCTCTCGCTTCGCGTCAGCCCGCGGGCAGCGCAGAGGTGCCGCAGTTCGCGCAGAACTTCGCGGCGGCCGCGACCTCGAGGCCGCAGTTGCTGCAGAACTTCTTCGGCTGCGCGAGCGTGGTGCCACACTCGTTGCAGAACTTCCCGCCGGGCTGCTTCGTCTGGCACTTGCCGCACGACACCATCGCGCCGCCGGGCGTGAAGCTCGGCTGCTGCGCGTGCTGGCCACCGCCACCGCCGCCGCCAGCCATCGCGCCGCTCATCTGGTTCGCCATGTTGACGCCGACCGCCATCTGCATGCCTGCGCCGGCCATGCCGCCGTCACCGACGCCGTGGGTGGCCATGCCCTGACCCGCGCCCATCATGGCCTGACCGGCCGCGTAGTTCTGGTAGTTGCCGGCGAGCTGCTGGACGTACTTCGCGTCCTGCCCGAACTTCTGATCGAGCTCGAACTGCTTCGCCTTGGCCGCCGCCTCGGCGACCTTGACGCCGCGGTTCGCCTTCGCGATCTCCGCGTTCGCCTCGACGAGGCGCATGCGGTCCTCCTCGGAGAAGTTCAGGTTGAACTGCCCCATCTGGAGGATGCGTATGCCGATCTCGTTGAGGTCCGGGGCGTTCGCGACGAACGCATTCCCGAGCTTCGTGGTGAGCGAGACCGCCTGGAGGACGCTCTTCTGCTCGATCTCGCAGAGCTCGCCGAGGGTCGTCTTGACCCCGTTCATGAAGAGACCCTTCACCCAGTGAAGGATCGTGTCGTTGTCGCCCTGCGCGGCCTGGCCGGTGTACCCGATGATGAAGCGCACCGGGTCGGTCACGACGAGCGAGAACTCGCCGAAGATGCGCGGGATGACCTGCTCGCCGGTGAGCGGGTCGATCATGTCGCCGATGGGCCCGCCGAACGGGATGCTGCGGACCGGCGAGGTCTTCACGAAGAAGATCTCGCTGATGAACACGTCACCACCGGTGAACTTGCCGATGATGTTGTTGAGGAACGGGATGTTCTGCGTCGACAGCGTGTGACGGCCCGGAGGCAGCACGCCGACGACCTTGCCGTCCTTGAAGAACGCCGCGCACTCGTCGCTGTCGACGGTGAGCTGCGACCAGAACGGGAAGTTCTGGTCGGGGTGCTTGTAGACGATGAGGTGCTTCAGATTGTCGGGACGCGCGATCATCATCTCGCGCACGCCGTTCTTCACGAAATCGAACACGCCCATCAGTTTGCTCCTCTGGTCATCATCCGGAAGTACGACAGCGTAAGAGCCGCGGCACCGAAGGTAAATCGACGATCGCACCTTCGCCAGGGTCGCGGTATCGTTTGGGCCTCTTGGCAGCCCCGCACACCATCGACATCTCGATTCTGCCGCCCAACGCGCAGAAGATCCTCGATCCGAACGGGCCGGCCCCGCTCAAGGGGATGGCGGCGAAGGGCCTGGCGCCCGGCCTCAAGCCCGGCGAGACACTCGCGGTCATCTGCTCGCTGTCTCTCGGAACCGACGTGCACTCCGAGGTGGCGCGGAAGACGCTCGCGGCGCTCCCCCTCCCGCTCCTCAACGGCGCGCTCGGCGGCGAGGTGCAGCCGGGCGTCCTCGACGTCATCGGTCCCGTCTACGCGAAGGACGCGAACCTCTCCGAGAAGATCCTCCATCACCCGTCGATCCTCCCCGAGACGGTGGCGGCGATGGCCGCGGTGGCGAGCGAGGGCGTCTGCGAGCTCATCGCGACGAACGAGGAGCTCCTCCTCAAGCACCCCGCGATCATCGAGAAGCTCTATCTCAACAAGAACACGCGGATGTCGACCGCGGACCGGATCCTCGAGCTCGCTGTCCGGAACAACGTCGACTGCCCCGGCATTCCCGCGTTCGAGCAGGCGAAGAGGGCGATCGAGGGCGAGCTCATCGCCGAGCCGAGCGACGAGCCGAACTTCGACGACGCGCAGTTCAAGGACGCGCAGAAGATCGCAAAGGACGTCGTGCTCGCCGAGGGCGAGGACACGCACGCGCTCGACCCCGAGACCGGCAAGGAGGTCGTCGTCGACAAGGCGAAGCCGCTGCACGCGGTCTGGGCCGATCTGCGTCCGCCCGCGAAGATCCGCCTCCTCACCCTCGGCTCGATCAAGACCTACGACGGCGAGGGCGGCCACGAGGAGCAGAGCTTCGACATGAAGGCGATCCGCATGCTCGGCGTGCGAGATCCCAACCCGCAGGTATCGGTCGCCGCGCTCAAGGCGCCGGGCATGAGCGAGAGCGAGATCGTTCGCATCTCGAGCATGCGCAACGTCTCCGAGGACGTGCTGCGCGAGATCGCCGCAAAGGGCGACTGGACGCGCATCTACCAGGTGAAGTTCAACCTGGTCGGCAACCCGCGGACGCCGTTCGGCCAGTCGTCGAAGTTCGTGATGCACCTGCGCGACAACGACCTGAAGACCATCGCGAAGAGCAAGGAGGTCCCGGGCGCGGTGCAGACCGCGGCAAAGCAGCAGCTGTCGCGCAAGGGGAAGTAGCGCGGGCCGCGCGGTCGCTCAGTACGGGAGGACCAGCACCTGGGCCGCCACGCGGTAGACGTCCGGGACCCAGCCGATGAAGTAGAGGAGGCCGAGCGTGTAAACGGCGACCCAGCCGCCCGCGCGCCGGCTCGCGAAGGCCGCCAGCGGGAAGAGGTACAGCAGGTACCAGCCCTGGACGAGTGACAGCGAGGCGAACGCCGCGAAGGTCCACAGGCCGATCAGAGCGGCTTCCACCTGCCGCTTCGCGAAGGCGGTCGCAGCGAACGTCAGCGTGAAGAGCACGCAGCCGAGCGTGACGCGATGGTGCAAGACCTCGCGGAGGTGGAGGGGACTCATCTTGACCGGCGAGAGTGCGCCGCGCTGGCCGAGGTAGAGCACGAGCGCCAGCGTGAGGGCGGTGAGCGCGAGGCCGAGTAGCGCCGGCACGTCGCGGCGCAGGCTGCCGCGCGGCCGCTGCGCGAGCAGCCAGACCTCGTGCACGAAGAAGGGAAAGACGAGCAGCGCCTGGAATTTGAGGAAGAACGCGAGGCCGAGGCCGAGGATGCGTCGTGAGGGGCTCTTGGCGAGGACGGACAGCATCAGGACGAGAACGACGACCGCGTCGTACTGACCAAACAGCCCCCACGCGATGCCGTGCACGAAGAGGCACGCCGCCAGCGCCGTCCAGAGCGCGCGGCTCTCGAACGATGCGGAGCGTGCCAGCCCTTCACGCCAGAGGCGCACGCTCGCGTAAGCCGCCGCGAGCGCGAACAGGCAGACGAGGCCCGTCGCCACGGGCGTGAAGGGGAGCACGCCGCCGTACGTCAGGAGCGCGAACGGCAGGAACGCCAGGAGCGCGCCTGGCGGGTAGAGGTACTCGGTGTTCACCCAGTTGTACGCGAGGGGCTCGCCGATGAATGCGAAGTCCCGCATCGGCGTGACGTAGACGCGCGGGCCGATGGACAGCGACTCCCAGGCGAAGCGCATGTGGCGGTAATGGTCCGTGTAGAAGCTGAATCCCTGCTCCGGTGGCGCCGAGCCGCGACGAGATACGTGGTAGGTCAGCATTGCCACGACGCCGATCATCACGATCCGCTGGAGGAGCAAGGTCGCCTTCGTGCCGCGGCTCACCGGACGCCAGATACCACGCGGGGTCCCACGCCGCTCGCCCAGAGGCGAACGCCTGGTCTAGTGTGAGCCCGTGACCGGCCGCGCGGCACTTGCCATCACTGCCGCCAGCATCGCCGCGGGCCTGCTGAACTATGCATTCCAGGTCCACGCCGCGACCGCGCTCGACGAGGCGGCATTCGGCCTCCTGAGCGCCTGGCTCGCGCAGGTCGGCGTGGTGGGCGCGGTGGCGACCGTGGTGCAGTTCCTCTCGCTCGACTTCGCGATGGGCGATCGGCGCTTCACGGCGCTCCTCCGCTTCGCGGGCGGGCTCGCGTTCACCGTGCTGGTCGCGCATCTCGCGTTCGGCAACGGCTTGTCGAAGGTGCTGCTCGGGGTGTCGACCGTGACGGCGGGCGTCGTGCTCTACGCGGTGGTCGGGCAGCTCCAAGCCCGCCTTCGTCTCGGGCTGGTGGCGGCCTCGCTGTTCGTCGTCACCGCCCTGCGCTTTGCGCTCCCCTTCGTGTGGCCGGCCGCGGCGCGCGCGCAGGGGTTCTACGTGGCGCAGGCGGCCGCAGGCTTCGCCGGGCTCGCGGCCGCCGCGGTCCTCTTCGCCGTCGCGCGCCGCGCGGGCGCCGCGCGGGCCGAGGTGGACGCGGACATGGCGGCGCCCGTCGAGGCCGACCGCCGCCTGCGCCTCGGCCGGCCGCTGCTCCTGGCCATCGCGACCGTGCTCTTCCCGCTGCTCGACGTGCTCGTGATCTCGTCGACGCAGGACGCGGCCACCACCGGCGCGTTCTCGCGGATCCAGCTCGCCTCGCGCGTGGTCTTCTTCGCGGGCGCGGCGGCGCTCCAGCTGCTCCTGCCGCACGAGCTGCACGCCGCGAAGCACCGCACCGCCCTGCCGATCTTCGCCGCGCGCCTCCAGCGTGGCCTCGCGCCGGGGATGATCGCGCTGGCCCTCGGGCTCGCCGCCGCGCTCGATCTCTTCGTCCTGCACCCGCAC
Source organism: Polyangiaceae bacterium (assembly GCA_043732195.1). Taxonomy (GTDB): domain Bacteria; phylum Myxococcota_A; class Polyangia; order Polyangiales; family Polyangiaceae; genus Labilithrix. The sequence continues at coordinate 7,316 of JAYTHX010000113.1, read as the reverse complement.
GGCGAGGCGCGGGCCTGGCTCTATGCGTCGTGCCTGTCGACGGCGCTGCTCGTCGCGATCCTCGGCCACGTGAACGCCTTCGCGGCCGAGGAGCGGCTGGGGGCGGCCGGTGCCACCGTGGCCGGCGTGATCGTCACGACCGCGGCGGGCGCGCTCGTCGCCTTGCTACGCGGCGCGCAGCCCGTCTCGACGTACGTGGTGGCGGTGCTCGCCGGCGACGCCGTGGTCCTCGCCTGCGCGCGCGTGGTGCAGATGCGCTCCCGTCCCGCGGGCGCGCAAGGTAACCTGCCCCCGTGACGGATGCCGATCGCATGGCCGCTCGCCTCGTGAGCGTCGTCGTGCCTCTCTACAACGAGGCCAGGAACGTGGCGCCGCTGTTCGCCGCGCTCGAGACGGTCACGGCGACGCGAAGCGATGTCACGTGGGAGTACGTCTTCGTCGACGACGGCAGCCGTGACGACTCGCTGCTCGTCCTCGCGCAGCTCGCCGGCAAGCACCCGAAGCTCAAGGTGGTCTCGCTGTCGCGCAACTTCGGCAAGGAGGTGGCGCTGAGCGCGGGCGTCACCTACGCGCGCGGCGACGCGATCGTCACGATGGACGCCGATCTCCAGCATCCACCGAGCCTCCTCCCCGAGCTCCTCGCGAAGTGGCGAGACGGCGCGGACGTGGTGGTGGCGGTCCGGCGCGCGACCGCGCGCAAGACCCTCCTCCGGCGCGCCTCGTCGAGCCTCTTCACGCTGCTCGAGCGCCTGCTCTCGAGCCGTGAGCGCATCGACGACGGCGGCACCGACTACCGCCTCATCGACGCGAAGGTTCGATCCGCGTTCGTGCTGGTCCGCGAGCGGCGCCGCGCCTACCGCCAGATCGTCGACTGGCTCGGCTTCACGCGCGCCACCGTGCTCTTCGACGCCGCGCATCGCCACGAAGGGACCTCGACCTACACGCTGCCCAAGCTGTGGAGCCTCGCGATCGACATGATCGTCTCGCGCTCCTCGGTGCCGCTGCGTCTTCTCCTCTACGTGGGCTTCCTCATCTCGCTCGCCTCGAGCGGCTCGCTGGTGTGGATGTTCCTCGCCATCCGCTTCGTCGATCCGCGGTGGTTCTACACGCCGCTCGCGAAGGCGACGGTGTTCAATACGCTGCTCATCGGGATCCTCCTGACGGCGATCGGCGTGCTCGGGCTCTACATCGCGCGCATCCACGACGAGGTGCTCGGGAGGCCGCTCTACGTGGTGCGCGCCAGCATCAACGTGCCGGAGCTCGACGAACGGCAGTTGACCAAGGGCGGATGACGCTACGGTGGCGACTGTTTCTCTTTCCCGTACGCGGTTCGGAGAGGTTTGATGCCCATTGCCTTCAACACACCATGCTTGACGATCGATAGCCCAGTCTGAACGGCGAGCGGAGCGTGATACAGCATCGCGGGCTTTCCGGTGCGGACTGCCAACGCGATAGCGTCGAGAACCGGCGCAACCACCGAAAGCGAGTATGGAAGAAACGAATACTTCTTCATGCGGAAGCTGAGTGGCTGAGCATCCTCTCGGCTGGCGAACCCGGCGGAGCCTTCGTGCCCATAGTGCATGTTGCTGATGACCCGCCACTCGATCTTCGCCTTGGCGGTCCGATAGCCCGCCGTCGAGTAGTGGTCGATGAAGTCGTTCCGTACCACCCCGAGCAGCCTGTGGCGCGAAGCCAACATCTCGAACAGCCGTGGAATGATCCGGTAGTCGTTGGGGTCAGCGACGGTTCGTAAATATTCAAGGCGGAAGAATTGACCATCGCAGATAGGCAATGGCTGATCTTTTCGTATCACGACGACTCGATAGTCAGGATCTTCACGGACGACCTCGAAGCGCTGCGACAGGGATCGCCAATGATCATCGGCGTCGATGCGATGCATGAAGTAAGAAAAGGGGTCGCCGCAGTAGTTCACATAGTTGCCGATTGCAGGGTAATTGTCGGGATTCCTGAGCCCACCTGGAATCACGTTGTGGACACGTGGATTCTCCTCGAGCATCCGGACCTTGATCGCAAAAGCGCGCTCGTTCCTGATGACCTCGTCCGACCCCATCGTGGTCGCGTAAGCCCCTTTGGCTGCTCCCATGGCCACGCTGATCCCGTATTCGGGGAGCACGCGCTCATTTTCCAGAATGGTCGCGTCGAATCGGCGCGCGATGGCGCGCGTTTGATCCTTCGAGCCCCCATCCGCGACGAGGATCTCCACGGCATCAGCGCCGAGCGTCTGTCGACGGATCGACGCGAGGCACAGCTCGATGGTGCGCTCCGAATCGAGCGTGGGCATGAGCACGGAGATGATCGGTCGCTTCGAGACCACGGCACACGGTATACCACGCAGCACGGTCGCGTTACCTGGCTGCAAGCTCTTCCGGCCGATAACCCGCTTGCAAAAGCAGGTCCGTCGCGGTCGAATGATGAGGCTTTGCTTTTCAAAAGATCCTCGCCGGCCGCGGTGTTGCTCCCGCTCGTCATCACCCTCGCTCTCGTCACGCCTTCGGCGTGCTCGGAGAAGCTGCCCGCCGCGTTGCTGCCGCCCGATGCCGGCCCGCGCTTCGAGACGCGCCCGTCGAACCTGACGTGCCTCGCGCCGCCGCTCGCGGTGGGCAGGGTGCGGCTCCAGCCGACCTACGAGGGGTTCGTCAACCCGATGGCCATGCAGCTCCGCGCCGACCGCGGGCTGCTCTACGTCGGGGAGGTCGCGGGGCGCATCAAGAACTACGACCTCGCGACGAAGGCCATCACGACCGCGCTCGACCTCTCCGCGACGGTCTCGCATCAGCACGAGGGAATGTTCGGCTTCGTCACGCATCCGACGAAGCCGTACGCGTACCTCACCGTCGAGCGCGATCTCGATCCGGCGACCGCCGGCAAGAACCTGAACCGCGGCGAGGTCATCCGGTTCACCTCGAACGACGGCGGGCGCACCTACGATCCCGCGAGCGAGACGCTCATCCTGCGCATCGATCGCCCGGGCGTGCTCCACCCGCCCGGCACGCTGCGGTTCGGCAAGGACGGCTTCCTCTACATCGCGGTGGGCGAGGTCGGCCTCCCCTACTCCAAGGACGCGCTCTACGGCTCGATCCTGCGCCTCGACGTCGACGGCGGCACGCCGTACGCGATCCCCGCAGACAACCCGTACGCGAAGGGCGGCGGCCGCCCCGAGGTGTGGGCGGGCGGCTTCCGCAACCCGTGGCAGTTCTCGTTCGATCGCCTCACCGGAGAGATCTGGGAGGGCGACGTCGGCGACGACGCCTGGGAGGAGATCAACAAGGTCGAGAAGGGGAAGAACTACGGCTACCCCACGCTGGAGGGCAACAGCTGCCGCGACGGCTCCGCCACGTGCGATCGCACCGGGCTCACGCCACCGGTGTTCGTATATCCGCACTCCGACGGGCGCTCGATCACGGGCGGCTTCGTCTACCGCGGCGCCGCGCTGCCCGATCTCGCCGGCAAGTACGTCTTCGCGGACTTCACGGTCGGTCACGTTCGCGTGCTCGAGGGCGAGGGCACCGCCGCGAAGGCGGTCCTGCTGAACTCTGGCGGACCGAAGCCGCTCATCGCCGCGCTCGGCGAGGACGCCGACGGTGAGCTCTACGTCGTCGGCTACGACAGCGGAATCCTCTACAAGCTGACGCCGGGTGACGTGGCCGCGGGCGCCACCGATGACTTCCCCGAGCGCCTCTCGCAGACGGGGTGCGTCGATCCGCAGGACCCGAAGACCTTCGCCGCCGGGCTCGTCTCGTACGGCGTGAACGTCGAGCTCTGGGCGGACGGGCTCGACAAGCGGCGCGCGGTCGCGATCCCCGACGGCACCACCGTGAAGGTCGACCCGAAGAGCGGCCACTTCGACCTGCCCGAGGGGACGGTCGTGGTGAAGGAGCTCTCCTCCAACGGACGGCCCGTCGAGACGCGCCTGCTCCGGCGCCATGCCGGCGGCGTGTGGACCGGCACCACCTACGAATGGAACGACGCCGGGACCGACGCGCTGCTGGTCGAGCACGCGAAGGAGAAGGTCCTGCCGAACGGGCAGACCTGGCTCCTGCCCAGCCAGATCCAGTGCTTCGGCTGCCACACCAACGTGGCCGGCACGACCCTCGGACTCGAGACCTTGCAGCTCAACGGCGACCATGTGTACGGCCCGAGCCAGAGCGAGAACCAGCTCGCGAAGCTCTCGGCCATCGGATACCTCGACCACGCCGTCGACCCCGCGACCTCGCCGCGCCTGCCCCGCCTGCAGAGCAGCGAGCCGGTCGAGGATCGCGCGCGCGCGTACCTGCACGCCAACTGCTCCATCTGCCACCGCGAGAACGGGCCCACCGGCAAGCTGATGGATCTCCGCTACGGGCTCCCGCTCGCGGCCATCCACAGCTGCACGCCATCCGGCGGGCTGCCCGTGCCCGACACGTTCATCATAAAGCCCGGCGCTCCCGAGGCCTCGGCGCTTTTCCTGCGGATGTCCTCGCGGGTCGGCCCCACGATGCCGCCGGTCGGCTCACACCAGGTCGACCTGCTCGGCCTCTCGGTCATCGAGAGCTGGATCCGGGGCCGCACGTCCTGCCAGTAGTCGACTACGCTGCCCGCCCGACATGCGCCAGCACTGTACGTCCGACGACCGGATCGCGACGGGCAACGTCGCGGAGCGCCCGCGATGAAGATCCAGATTGTCTCCTGGCGCGATCCGCAGAGCCCGAAGGCGGGCGGCGCCGAGGTGTGCCTGCGCGAGATCTCGCGCCGCCTCATCGGTCAGTTCGGGCACGAGGTCGCGTGGTTCGCGCCGCGCTTCGAGGGCAGCACGCCGAGCGAGCACCTCGATGGCATCCACATCGAGCGCCGCGGCACGGCCGTGCACCTGGAGGCGCTGCGGCGCTTCATCGGCAAGCGGCGGCAGCCCGCCGACCTCTATCTCGAGGATTACCACGGCGTGACGCTCGGTCTCCGCTGGTTCCTGAAGAAGCCGCACGTCGTGCTCGTCCACGAGGTGGCGGGGCCGATCTGGCTCGAGATGTGGAAGTTCCCCGCCTCGTACGTGGGCTTCGGCCTCGAGAAGGTCGCGCTGCGCTTCCTCCGGCACGCGCACTTCATCGCGGTGTCACCGAGCACGAAGGCCGACCTCGTGGCGCACGGGATCCCGCCCGAGAACGTGTCCGCGATCAGCGAGGGCTCGGACATTCCGGCGCGGAGCGCGGCGATCGCACGCGAGGGTCGCGCGAGCCGGTTCGTGTTCGTCGGGCGCATCTGCAAGATGAAGCGCGTCGATCTCGTGCTCGAGGCATTCGCGCTGCACGTCCGCCGGCACCCCGCCTCGCGGCTCGCGCTGGTGGGCACCATGGACGAGGCGTTCCGTCCCGCGCTCGAGCGCCAGCTGCGGGAGCTCGGCATCGAGGGCTCGGTGGATCTCAAGGGCCGGGTCTCGCAGGAGGCGAAGGCGGAGCTGCTGGCGACGTCGCTCGCGCTCGTGAGCGGCTCGATGCGCGAGGGCTTCGGTCTCATCGTCGTCGAGGCCGCCTCCCAGGGCACGCCCTCGCTCACGTTCGAGGTGAACGGCTACCGCGACCTCATCGAGAGCGGCGTGAACGGCTTCATGGTCCCCTTCCCCGACGTCGCCGCGATGGCGCGGAGGATGAATGACCTCCTCACGATGGACGCCGCGCGCTACGGGGCATTATGTGGCGCTTGCCTCGCCGCGGCGACGCAGTATTCGTGGGACCGCACCGCGGCCGACGTAAGCGAGATCTTGGCGCGGATCATGGCGCAGGAGAAGCAGCGATGACTCACTTCCAGGCGCACGGCGCGATGGGCGGCGCCGACTACACCGAGCAGCTCGAGAACGCGCCCACCGTCACGCGCGTGCGGATGATGCGCGAGCTCGTCACCACCTGCCTCGACGAGGCGCGCGGGCGCCCCACGATCCTCGATGTGGGCTGCGCGGACGGGGGGATCTGCGCGCCCTTCGTGGGCCGCGCCGAGCTCCACGGGCTCGACGTGAACGACGAGTTCCTGAAGGCCGCCGAGGCGAACGGGATGAAGGCGCAGAGCATCGACTTCGAGCGCGACCGCTTCCCGCATGCCGACCAAAGCATCGATCTCGTGGTCTGCGGCGAGACCATCGAGCACGTCGTGAACACCGACTGGTTCATGGCGGAGATCAACCGCGTCACCAAGGTGGGCGGCGCGGCGGTGTTCTCCATCCCGAACATCAACCAGGCGATCAGCATCCCGATGATGCTCCTGCTCGACCGGCCGCCGCGCTACTCCGCGCGCTTCCGCGCGCCGCACGTGCGCGACTTCACGTTCCGCACCATGAAGGAGTGCTTCGCGGCGTTCGGGTTCGACGTGCGGCAGGCGCAGGGCACCGGGCTCTTCGTCCCGGGCCTCAAGCGCCACGTCCTGCTGAGCGCGAGCCGGCGCTTCCCGCGCTTCTCGGCCGAGGTGGTGTTCCACCTGAAAAAGGCGCGCGACGTCCGGTACGACGCCGCGAAGACCGTCCAGATCTAGCGGAGCTGGTCGGGCTGCGCGCACTCGCGCAGCGAGCGAAGCGGGGGAAGCGGGCGGCCCGCGGGCGCGCGGCATACGTCGGGCGTGACGAACGACCAGCCGAGATCGTCGCAGAGCGCGTGGCGCAGCTCGGGGCGCGCGTCGAGGCGGAACATGATCCACGAGGCGCCGCTGCATCGCGCAAGGCGCTCGGCGCGCCGGCGGTCGTCGCCCGTGTACGTGTCCTTGCCGAGCGCGATGCGCAGCACCTCGTCCTCGTGCGTGAGGTAGGCGGTGTGGAGGACCTTGCACGAGGTGCCGCGGAGGCTCGCGTAGGTCCTGTAGTAGTCCTCGTCGTGGAACCCCCACGTGACGTACGGCACGGTGATGCCGCCGCCGCACACGCCGGGGGCGGCGGCCTCGAGCTCGGCGCGCTGCGGTACGACCGGGGCCACGTCGACGCCGTAGCGCGGCAGGTAGTCGAGGACGCTCACCGCCACGATCGCCACGCCGATCAGCGCCGCGGCCGGGCCGGGCGCCGCGAGGCGGCGGCGCAGGACGCGATCCAGCAGCACCCCGGCCCCGAGCAGCGCCGCAAAGTGCACGACGATGCCGACGCGGTTCGGCACGCGGAAGCGCGGCAGCACCTTGGCGACGAGCTGCACCGGTCCGAGATCCGTATCGTAGACGCGGATCCCCTGCGGAGAGAGCGCCACGAGGAACGCGGCGACGCCGAAGACGATGGCGAAGCGGCCGAGGGCGCGCTCGTCCGTCGAGAACCACCGGCGGAGGCGCTTCGTGGAGAGCGCGACGGCGAGCGCGAG
>JAYTHX010000112.1:0-5924 GCA_043732195.1 Polyangiaceae bacterium | reverse complement strand
TGCGCCAGCGGGGCATCGTCGCGGAGACCGCAGAGAACGGCTTCGCCGCGCTCGACATGCTCGAGAAGTCCTCGTTCGACGTCGTCCTCGTCGACGTGCGGATGCCGGGCATGACGGGCCCGCAGTTCCTCCAGCGGGTCAAGGCGGCGAACTACCCGGTCGAGGTGCTGATGATGACGGCCTTCGCCGACATCGCCACCACCGTCAGCGCGGTGAAGGCGGGCGCCCACGGCTTCCTCACCAAGCCGTTCGTGTCCAATGAGTCGGTGGTCCTCGAGGTCCTCAATGCGGCGCAGTTCCGGCGCCTGCGCGAGAAGACCGAGAGCCTCCAGCGCGAGCTCCTCACCCGGCCGCGCGCCGGCGAGATGGTCGGCAGCTGCGCCTCGATGCGCGAGGTGTACCGGCGCATCGAGGGCGTCGCGACCACCAACTCCACGATCCTGATCCTCGGAGAGAGCGGCACGGGCAAGGAGCTCGTGGCGCGCGCGGTGCACGAGCGCTCGCGCCGCGCCGGCAAGGCGATGGTCACCGTCAACTGCGCGGCGATCCCCAAGGAGCTCGTCGAGAGCGAGCTCTTCGGTCACACGCGCGGCGCGTTCACCACCGCGATGAGCGCACGCGCCGGCCTCTTCGAGGCGGCGAACGGCGGAACGCTCTTCCTCGACGAGATCGGCGACCTCCCCACCAGCGCGCAGGTGAAGCTCCTGCGCGTGCTCCAGTCCGGCGAGGTGAAGCCCGTCGGCAGCGACACGTCGAAGATCGTCGACGTGCGCGTGGTCGCAGCCACGAACGTCGACTTGAAGGCCGCCATCGCCGCCGGTACGTTCCGTCAGGATCTCTTCTATCGCCTCAACGTGATCGCGGTGCGGCTGCCCGCGCTCCGTGAGCGCGGTGACGACCTGCTGCTCCTCGCGCACCACTTCATCCAGAAGCACGCGCAGCTTGCGGGCCGTCCGGCAACGCGGTTGAGCAACGAGGCCGCGCTGCTCATCCAGAGCTACGACTGGCCCGGCAACGTGCGCGAGCTCGAGCACGCGATCGAGCACGCGGTGGTGCTCTCGCAGGGCGAGATCATCCAGCCGAGCGCGCTGCCGGCGGAGCTGCTCCAGCGCCAGCCTGACCCAGCTTCGCCGCCGTCCAGCACGTCGGTGGCGATCAGCCACGCGTCATCCTCGCCGATCAGCGGGGCGTTCGGCGCGAGCTTCGCGACCGGCGGCGCGACCGCCGAAGGTCATGACGCGGCAGCGGCGGGCGCGAAGACGATGGACGACCTGGTGAACGGCCTCGGCCTCGCCCAGCTCGCCTATCCGGAGGCGAAGAAGCGCATCCTCGCCGAGTTCAACGATGCGTATGTGGGGGCTCTCCTGAAGTCGACGACCGGAAACATGTCCGAAGCGGCGCGCCGCTCCGGGCTCGACCGGTCGAACTTCCGTCGTCTCGTCCGCACCACAGCGGTCGAGGTCGGCGTGGCCTCAACACGCAACCCGTCGACCGACGACGACAGCTGACGGCTTGAGCAACAACACTCCCCGCCCCCTCGCGACGGCGCTCTGGACCGGCCCGTCGTGCCGCGTCCTCGTGCTCGACGACGACGATCTCATCGTTCGTTCGGTCTCGCGCACGCTGCGCTCGCACGGCCTCGTCGTCGAGGCCACCACCGACCCTGCCACGGCGCTGGCCGCGGCGCAGCGCGAGGCGCCGGACGTCGTGGTGAGCGATCTGCACATGCCGCGCTCGTGCGGCGCGGAGTTCCTCACGTCGATCGCGGCCATCGCGCCCGACGCGATGCGCGTGCTCATGAGCGCCGACCCCGACTTCCGACCGCGGCTCGGCTCGCTCGTCGAGGCGCGCGTGCACACGATCGTCGCGAAGTCCGAGCTCTCCACGCTCGCGGGTCTCATCGCTGCGCAGCTGCGCGGACGGCTCGCGACCGCCGCCACCCCGGAGGAGCGCGAGGCGCTCGCGAAGCGCGTCGCGCAGGGCCTGGCGCGGCCGGCGCACGAGGACGACGAGCATCGCTATCGCACGGCGCGCTGGTCCGCGAGCGTCGCGACCGCGATGAACCTGGGGCCCGAGGAGATCGAAGCGGCGCGGCTCGGGGCGATCCTCCACGACATCGGTCAGTGCACGCTTCCACCGCACGCGTTCTCCCGCGCGGGGTCGCTCGCGCCCGGCGACCGCGCGGTGATCACCGAGCACCCGAAGGCCGGCTCGCGCATCATCGACGCCATGCCCGCGCTCCGTGGAGCGCTCGGCGTGATCGAATCGCATCACGAACGCCAGGATGGCACGGGCTACCCCGATGGCCTCGCGGGCGCCGAGATCCCCGCGGCGGCGCGCGTCTTCCAGGTGGTGGACGCTTACGACGCGATGACGCGCGGGCGTCCCTACGCGAAGCCGCGCTCGCACCGAGCGGCGATCGCCGAGCTCGAGCGGCAGGCGGGCAGCCAGCACGATCCGCGCGCGGTGGGCGCGCTCGCCTCCCTCGGCGAAGAAGGCCTCGTCGCCGCGCTCCTGTGAGCCTCCGCCGTCAGGTCGGTAGACGGACCACGATGCGCGGCAGCGAGGACGTCGGGATGACCTCGAGCGTCCCGCCGTGCGCCTCCACGGCGCGAAGCGCCACGTAGACGCCGAGGCCCGCGCTCTCCAGCGCGTCGAGCGAGCCTGCGGTCGCGTCGTCGTCGGTCACCACGCCCTGGAGCGCGATGCCGATCTCGAGCGGCAGGCTTTCGGCGGGCGACCGCTCGCGGACCGTGACCTCGACGCAAGCGCCCGAGGGCGCGCCGCGCGTGGTGGCATCGATGAGGGCAGAGAGCGAGCGATCGAGGAGACCGACGTCCCCGCGCGTGAACACGCTGCGCGACGCGACGGCGACGACCGTCATCCCGCGGCGCGCCAGCCGCTCCGACGCCGCGGACGCCACCGATGCGACGAGCGACGTCACGGCGATCGGATCGGACGCCGCGATGCCCTCCTTGCCGAGCCGCGCAAGGGTATCGAGGTCGTCGATGATGGTCGCGAGCCGGTTGGACGCCGCGGTGGCGTCGGCCACCGCGTCGAGCACGTCCTCTTGCCCCACGAGCTCGACCTCGAGCCACTCCAGGCTCGCGCGCACGACCGCGAGCGGGTTCTTGAGATCGTGCACCGCGCGCTCGAGGACCTCGACGCGCCCGTCGTGCAGCGGCCGCACGAAACCCGAGGCGCGGTGGGGCGACGGCGGAGCGGAATCGTCGGGGCGATGGGCGGTCGGCATCTATTCAGCGTTCCGGAGGACGAGGCGCACGGCTCGGGGCTCGCCGAGCGCGCGCGACGCTACCACGATACGCACCCTGTCCCCGGCTCGAGGAACCAGCGCGCCTCCGATGACCTGGCGGACACCGCCGACGGTGCCGCCCCACGCCACATGGCGGGAAACCACGACGCCGTCGGTCACGGTGATCTCCGACCGGAAGATCCCGTCGCTGTCGGTGGTGCTCACGCTCGTCACGATGCTCCCGCTCTCCTTCGTCGAAGCGCTCGCGCTGGCGGGCGCGAGCATGACCACCGCGGCGAGCGTCGTGAAGCCTGCCGCCGCCCTGCGCTTCCTCGCAAGCAGCAGCGCGGCGCCCCCGAGCGCCAGCGCGCACCACGTGCCGCTGGAGGTCGGCCGCGTACCTGCGCCAGAGCACCCCGCGCCCGCCGCGGGCTCCGCGCTCACCGCGTCCGCGTACAGCGTCTCGAGGCCCGCGAGGTCGTCGCTTCCCGGCGCCGCCCGTAGCGCCTTCGCGCGCGCGACGTACGGGTACATCAAGGCTTCCGGGTGCTCCGGCTCGTCGCTGAGCGCGAGCGCATGCCCCATCTCGTGCGCGAGCACCCGACCGATGTCGTACGTCGTGGCCCCCGGATCGTCCGCGCGGGCCGGCGCCGGCAGCGCCGCGTCGATCGTCCCCAGGTCGTACTTGCCGTTCAGGATGATGTCCGCGTCGAGGACCTCGCCGGTCCGATCGTCGAACGAGAGCACGGTGATGGCGAGCGCCCCGCCCGCCGGCCCGTAGCCTCCCTTCACGTAGAAAATAGCGTTCGCGCCATCGAGGCCGGGCTTCAGGATCGCGCCCTGCTTGCCGAGCGCCAGCTTCGGCGCGCCGGCCTGCTGCGTCCACGCGGCGATCGCCGAGGTCACGGCCGCATACGCACCGGGCAGCTCCTTCACCGAAGGGTCCACGGTCCAGGCCACGGCAGGTCTCCGCCACCGAACGAGCTCGCCGCCTTCTGCGTGCTTGACCTCGAACGCGTGTGCGCTCGTCGTGACGACGAGCGACGCTGCTAGCACCACGGCTGCAGGTATGCGTGACCTCATCGAGCTCCGTCGTTACAAACCGCGCCTCCGGATCATCTCCACGAGGGTGGTTCGATTCAGGCCGAGCAGCTGCGCGGCCTTGTTCTTGTTCCCACCGGTGCGCGCGAGCGCCTGCCGGATCAGATTGTTCTGGTAGCTCTCGACCGCCGTGAAGAGATCGAAGCCCTGATCCGGCAGCACCCGGGGAAACAGGGGATTCGAGGACTTCGCGGTGGACTCGGCTTGCAGGGAGAGAACGGCGGGACGAACGAACGCTTCATGGCGCGACGACGATTCGAAGCGCGCGAGCTTGGGCGGCGGCGGGAGCGCGGTCGCCTCCGACTCGCGGCGCGGATCGACGATCACGGGGCGCGGCGTCATGACGGCCGGGCGAGGGGTGACGGCGCCCATCTCGCGGGACGGGCTCATCGCGAGGATCTCGCGCGGCGTCGGGATGCCGGCCTCGCGGGTCGGCGGCACGCGGGTCGCCGCCTGGTGGACGCTCTCGCGCCGCGGGTCGAGGCGGATCGAGGGCTGTATACTGGGCGCGGAGACGGCGGCCATGGTGATCGAGATGCCCGCGCCGTTGCCGAGGATGTCCTCGACCTCGATGAAGGGGCCGCGCGCGAGGAGCACGCTGCGCTCGACCGCGTTCTCGAGCGCGCGGACGTTGCCCGGCCACGCGTGCGCCTCGATGGCGACGAGGGCGGCGCCGGAGAAGCCGCGGAGGTCGTCACGGCCGCTCGCGGTCACGAACTGACGGTAGAAGTGGCTCGCGAGGACGCGGACGTCGGTGCCGCGCTCGCGCAGCGCCGGGAGCTTCAGCTGGATGACGTTGAGGCGGTAGAAGAGGTCCTCGCGGAAGCGGCCGGCCGCGACCTCGGCCTTGAGATCGCGGTTCGTCGCGGCGACGATGCGGACGTCGCACTTCACGGACTTCGAATCGCCGACCGGCGTGTACTCGCGCTGCTGGAGGACGCGGAGCAGCTTGACCTGCGCCGACATCGGGAGCTCCCCGATCTCGTCGAGGAACAGCGTGCCGCCCTCGGCGCTGGCGATGTGGCCGCGCCGCGTCGCCTGCGCGCCGGTGAATGCGCCCTTCACGTGGCCGAAGAGCTCGCTCTCGACGAGGTCCACGGGGATGGCGCCGCAGTTGATGGTGATCATCGGGCCCGTACGACGCTTGCTGGCGTCGTGAAGCGCCGCGACGACGAGCTCCTTGCCGGTGCCGGACTCGCCGGTCACGAGCACGGTGCACATCGAGCCGGCAACGCGGTCGATCGTGTCGAGGACCCTCTTGATCGTCGGGTGCTGACCGATGATCTTTCCGCGGCTGGTCGGGCGGAGCGTCATGCCGTTGCGACGGATGCCCGTGATCTCATCTTGATCGAGCACCTTCTCGGGGATCGTCAGCGGGGAGATGCTGTTCATCGCGGCGGCAGCATTGTTGGGACGAAGGGTTCCGAGGCGCATGTACGTGGGTCCTCTCAGCTCTCGCGCGGGCTGCGCGGGGCGGGTCGTGTCTGATGCTGGTGCAAACCCGGGGCCGCGACGTGGCGCGAAAAGCGGCAACGGGATGTCACGCATTTGACGGAGAAAGACAGGGTAA
>JAYTHX010000111.1:0-5937 GCA_043732195.1 Polyangiaceae bacterium | reverse complement strand
CCACGTACGGCCAGAGCGGCACCGCGGCGAGCTGGCCCAGCAGCAGCGGCCGCGCCGGGACGTAGAGGTTGAGGTTCGGGACGATCTTCGCGATGACGATGCCCGCGGTGCGCACCGGCGCCCCGAAGATGCGCTCCGGGATGTTGCCGATGGTCTCCGACGAACGGCCGATCAGGAACAGCATCGCCGTGAACGCTGCGGTCAGCCAGGGCGACGAGAACGAGGAGAAGAGCATGGCGATCGCGCCCACGATCGCCACCTCGGCGAGCGTGAGCAGGGACGAGGCGATGACCAGTTGCCGCTCACCCCCCGCGCCGTCGCAGAGGAGCGCCATCGCCAGGAACAGCGCGATCGCCCACGGCAGCACCACGAACACGCGCGCGTACTTCGCGCGCACCAGGAGAAACACCAGCGCGATCACCATGCCCGCCGCCACGCCGAGCGTGAGGCCGACGTGCAGCTTCGACTGCACCGCCATGATCCCGAGCACGAACGCGCCGTCGATGGCGAGGAACGCGAGCAACGTGCAGAAGATGCCGAGGTACTTCCCGAGGAGGTACTCGTGGCGGCGCAGGCGCCGCGTGAGAATCGGGAAGATGGTCTTCAGCTCCAGCTCGCGGTGCAGCGACGTGGCGCCGAGCACCACCGAGACCAGCACCGCGAACAGCGACATCGATGCGGCGCCGATGTCCGCCACGATGCGCGTCTCCTGACGGACGGACATCGCCGCGATCACCAGCGAGTACAGCGACGTCGCGAGCGCGAGCACGAGGAGGACGAGGAGGACGAGACCACGCACCGCCTCGCGGTACGTGTTCATGGCGATGGCAGAGACGCGGCCGAACATCGAGACGCCTTAGTATCCTGGATGCCGCCCCTCCGCCACGTAACGGCGGACCAGCTGCGGGACGGACAGGAGCGCCGCCCGGACGCGCTCCTCGAAGAGCTCCCGCACCAGCCCTTGGCCGATGTCGACGAGGATCGCGTAGGTGAGGAGCACCTGCTGCTCGCCCGACGGGCCGGTGAACGGCTCCATGCGGAAAAAGCCCCAGGCGTCGTCGATCTCGTGCGGGCGGTTCGGCTCCAGCCAGAAGCGGACCTCGCGTCGGGCGCCGGTGCGAGAGTCCTGACGGACGCGCAGCGTGTAGGTCGCCTCCACCAGGGAGGTGCCCTGCACCAGCTCGACGAGGCGATCCCCGTTCGCCTCCACGCCGACGAAGCGCGCGCGCTTCGTGCGCGGGAGCACGCGGCGGTAGGCGTCCACATCGTCGAACATCGCGCCGATCTCCGCGGGGGCGGCATCGACCACGGTGTACGTGACCCCGCCCACGAACCGCGCAGACCGACCCGGCTCCCACGTGTGCTCGCGGATCACCGTCTCGCCGCGCGCGAGGCGGATCGATTCCTGCTCGCTCAGCGCGTCGGCCCGCGCGGCCGGCGCCAGCGAGACCACCGCCAGCACGCCGAGCACGGCGAGCAGTCGTGAGAGCGGCCTCATGGGGCGAGGCTAGAGAGGGGAGGAGGGTCGCGCAAGGCAGCCGGAACAGAACGCTCAGGTGCCGACGACGATTCTCACCCGCGGTCCGATCGAGACATGCAGCGGGCCGTCGCACTCGTGGAGGTCGCCGTCGACCATGTAACGGATGGGGCGGTAGGGTGACCGCACCGTCACGCTCGAGGTGGTCGCGGAGTACGTGTGGCCCGGCTTCATCGGTTGCGCGCGCCAGATGCGGGGCAGCTGGCTCACGAAGCCCATGGGCGAGGTGTGGATCCCCAGCACGTGGAAGGCCCCCGGGCGCTCACCGTAGCGATGGAAAGGACGGAAGTTCAGGCCAATCTGATCGATCGTGCCGCCCGCCACCGCCAGGTAGTCACGCTCGGGCCAGACCGTGCCGTCGTCCAGCTCGATGGTGCCCCGGAAGGGCGCCGCCATGCGGCGAATCATCTCGCCGCGCACCATGGCGCTGCCGACGCCGCGGAGGAGGGTCTTGGCCGCAACCACCGGGTTCGGCGGGCCGAACGCGTAGTACTCCGACAGGTACCCGCAGACCACGCCCGTACCGAAGATGAAGCCGTACTTCTCGGCGAGCGGCGGCGCGACGACGCTCGCCGGCCCGCTGTCGCGCGCGCTCTGCACGGCGCTGCGGACGGAGCGCTCGCCGCGCAGGCGGAGGACGTGGCGCTCGACGTCTTGGAGGGGACGCGCGGAGCGCTCGGTGTAGGCCTGGATCAGGCGCCCGAGCAGGCCCTCGGGCCGCCCGTGCCGGACGCCGACCGAGTTCGCGACCGTGTTCATCGTCCCGCCCCGGAGGAACGCGATCTGCGGGAGCGCGGTGCCGTCGTAGACGTCGAGGAAGCCCGTGATGGTCACGCCGTTCGTGCCGTCGCCGCCGCTGATGCCGAGGACGTCGATCCCGAGCGAACGGAAGTCCTCGGCCACGCGGTAGAGCTGGTCGATCGAGCCGGCCTCGCGGACCACGCCGTGGTCTCCGAGCGCCTCGCTCAGGCGGCGCGCGGCGCTCGGATCGCGGAGATTCCGACCGCTATGCGGGTTGAATATGACCCCGATCCCGGCCATTGTCGTGGGCACCCTGACGCGCGAGGCCGGGGTAGGTCAAGCGGCTGACGTCGATTTCCGGCCGCTGCCGTGCGAAGACGACAGGATGAGCGTCACCGCCATCACTGCTGCCCGCGCTGCCCGCGCTGCCCGCGCTGCCCGCGAGACCGTCCTCGTGGTTCCGGCGGCCGATCGCTCGGCGATCCTGGTCACCGGCAAGGATCGCGTCACCTGGCTGAACGGCCTCGTGACGTGCGAGCTCGCGAAGCTCACCCCGAAGGACGCGGCGTACGGGCTGCTCGTCGAGAAGAAGGGCCGGATCCAGACCGATCTCTTCGTGCTCCAGTCCGCGCCCGAGGCCGCCACGCTCGCCCTCGCCGTGCCCGCGGCGCTGCGCGACGAGCTGATGGTGACGCTCGATCACTACCTGATCATGGAGGACGCCGAGCTCACGCTCTCCGACGTCGCGTTCGTGGTCGCCCACGGACCGCAGGCCGCCGAGCTGCTCGGGCTCGCGCCGTTCGGCGGCGAGGTCGATCTCCTCGGCACCGGGGGCGTCGTCCTCGGCGTGCCGTCGTCCGAGAAGGCGGCCTTCAACAGCCGGCTCGCCGAGGCGGTCACGCGGCTCGGCGGTACGATCGCCGACGACGCCGCGTGGGACCAGGTCCGCATCGAGCACGGCCTGCCGCGCTTCGGCGCCGAGGTCGACGCGACGCTCTACCCGCAGGAGGCCTCGCTCGAGAAGCTCGCGGTCTCGTTCTCGAAGGGCTGCTACCTCGGGCAGGAGGTCGTCTACATGCTCCAGGAGCGCGGGCACGTGAAGCGCAAGCTCGTGGCCATCGATCTCGACGACCCGGGTGACGTCCCCGCGGCCGGCACGCCGGTCACGTCGCCCACGGGCGAAGCGATCGGCGACATCCGCAGCGCGGTGAACGGCACCGCGAGCGGCAGGCCCGCGGCGATCGCGATGGTGAAGTGGGCGTTCGCGAAGACCGGCACCGAGGTGCGCGTCGCGGAGCACAACGCGCGCGTCCGCTGAGCGGGGAGTCGTCGAAAGGGTCAGAGCTTTCGCGCGAGCCGGTAGTGATTGGACGTCTCGCCATCGACCGGCGGGATCAGCTCGACCCGCAGCATCTCGAGGGCGATCTCCTTGATGCGCTGGTCCTTGGGGAGGCGCAGGTGGAGCCGGTCGCCGTCGGTCTTGACGACCTCGCAGCGGCCGAACGCGAAGTGCTCGACGATGTCGCCGGGCTCGGGGACCGCCTGATCCTCCTCCTCGGGCAGGATGGGCTTCGCGATGCGGGTCGGCATCGCGTTGTTCGAGCCCATGCTGAACGTCGGCGAGGGACGCGCGACGGGCGGCGCTGCCGGGGGCGGCGCTGCCGGGAGCGCGGGGGCCGGCTCGGCGCGGACCACGGCGGCGAAGCTCGGCTGCGGTGCGGGCGCGGGCGGAGGCGGAGGCGGAGGCGCGACGAGCCGCGGCGCGGGCGCGGTGGGCGCGGCGGGAACGCTGGCCGACGTGGCATCGAGCAGCCAGACGCCGGAGGCATCGAGCTGCCGCGTCGCGACCACCTCGTCGAAGGCGATCACGTGGACCTCGAGCGCATTCACGCGCGCCTCGACGAGGTCACCGGCGACCGTCTCGATCACGCCGGCGTCGGTCTCGTGCGCGATCACGACGCGCATGCCGCACGAGACGTCGCCGTTCGCGAGCCCCACGCTGCCCTCGAGCATCACCACCTGCACCGGGCCGGCGATGGTGCGTGGCGGCGCGGTGCCGACGCGCAGCTGAACGTCGGAGAGGACGCCGCTGGCGCGCATCCATCCGGCGAGCACCACCTCGTCGCGCAGGACGCTGAGCAGGGACCCGGGCAGGCGCGCAGCCTCTCCGAGCCGAAGGAGGAGGTGGCGCGCCCCTGACGTCGAGACGGTCATTCGTTCTTCTCCTCGGTGATCCCTGGCGTCGCAGAGAGTGGCGGCGGTGTCGATGCGGGACATCCCGATCGTTCACCACCGCGCACGCCGGCTTCCGTCGGGCAGATGTCGTTCTTGTCTGGAATACCGTCGTGATCGGTGTCCCTCGCGGTCGGCGCGTAGGTCGCGCCGAGGAGGAACCGAAAGCGGGGGACGGTGATGGCCGCCTCCCCGATGGGGATGGGACCGCCGCCGCCCGCGAAGAACGTGATGTCTCCCGCGAGGAGGGGAGCGCTGCGCGCCGCCACCATCCATTCGGCGGGGAAGATCGTCTTGCCGTTGGGGGTGCTCGTGATGCCGAACGCCGACTGCGCGGTGTCGTGCTGCTCGGCGAAATTCAGGTACCCGCGCGCCTCCGCCGTGAAGGAGAGGAGCTCGTTCTTCAGCACGTCGACGCCGGCGCCGAGGCCCATCGTTAGCTGCGTGCCGACGCGCGCGCCCGCGAACTCGGTGACCGGCCGCAGCCGCGCGCCCAGGTCGACGCCGCCGAAGAAGCGATCGACGCGCACGTCGCCTGCGAGGTTCGGGGCAAACACGGCGCTGCGCTCACCGGCGAACTCGCCGCTGTCGCCCGTGGGCGCCGAGACCGTCATGCGGGCGGCGAGCGCCCAGAGGTTGCCGGCGCCGCCCTTGGACGCGGCCTCGGTCGGCGAGACGCGCTCGCGCGGGACGAGCGCATAGGCGAACCCGAAGCGTAGATCGCGGACCGCAGTGTTCTTCAGGTCGGCGCCGCCGCTGAGCGGGCTGATGCCGGCGCCGGTCTGGATGAACGTGACCGGCAGCGCGAAGTCGAGCTGCAGCTTCTCCGTCACGCCGTACGCGAAGAGGAAGTTGCCGGTGACCTGGTTGTCGACCACGTACTGGTCGCTGCCGCCGGGGCCGGGTGATGCGACGCGCAACAGGACCGGCCGCGACTGGTAGCTCGCCACCAGCCCGAAGGCCACGAGCCCGCGCCCGACCGTCTCGGCACCGTTCACCGTCGCGAAGCGCGTGGGGCCCGGGTTCGGCCAGAACGTGTCGCTGTTGATGCACGTGTTGACGAGCGGGTTCGTACACTCCTTGGCGTGGGCTTCACCTGCTGAGAACAGCGAAGCGACAGACAAGAGAGCGAGCGTGCAGAAGGCACTGCCCGTGCGTCGCATAGGGGCGCACCATACCAGAGTTGACTCTTTGGCTTCATTGGGAAAAGAACGCTGCATGACGGTTCGGCCGATTCTGCTCGGAAGTGGCTCTCCGCGGCGGCGCGAGATCCTCGGCAATCTGCGGGTTCCCTTCGTCGTCCACGTCGCGCCGGCCGATGAATCGACGCTGGCGGGCGAGGCTGCCGCGCCCTACCTGGAGCGCGTCGTGCTCGCGAAGCTGGCGGCGGTCGCCGCATCCTTCTCCTCTTCACCCGCTGCCTCGGC
>JAYTHX010000110.1:0-17276 GCA_043732195.1 Polyangiaceae bacterium | reverse complement strand
AGCGCGGCGGCAAGCCGGCCGGTGGGGCGAGCACGCTGCAAGCGGCGCCGTCCGACGTCGAGACCGCCGAGCAGCTCTACGCGAAGCTCGATTACGAGGGCGCGAATGCGGTCGCGGAGCGGGTGGCGAAGAAGAGCAGCCTCACGCACGACCAGCTCGTGCGCGCCTACCGCGTCTTGGCGGTCACGAACGCTGTGCTCGACAAGGAGGAGCAGGCGCGTGACGCGTTCCTCCAGCTGCTCACCTACGACCCGGACTACCAGGCCGATCCGAACCTCGGGCCGAAGGTGAACACGCCGTTCATGGAGGCCCGTGGGAGCTTCCGCTCGCTGTCGTCGAAGCCCGGGATCGAGGTCTCCGCCAGCCTGTCGACGAGCGGAGGAACGCTCCGTGTGACGACGCGCGATCCCACGCGCATGGTGAAGCGCGTGAACGTCGGCTACCGGTGGACGTCGTCCGGCGAGTACAGCGTCTCGCAGCTGAGCGCGGGTGAGCAGGTGGCGGCGGTGGAGATTGCGGCGCCGCCCGCCGGACGCTCACGGCTCGACTTCTACGTGCAGGCGCTCGACGAGCGCGACAACGCGGTGCTCGAGGCGGGCAATCCTGCGGTACCGAAGAGCGCGTTCGCGGAGGCGGGCAGCGGCGGCAGCGCCGGCGGCACAAGGGGCGGCCCCGGCGGGACGGGCGGCGCGAAGGCAGAGAGCGGCGGATCGATCCTGTCGAGCCCATTCTTCTGGGTCGCCGCTGGCGCCTTGGTGATCGGAGGCGCCGCGGCGACGTACTTCGCGGTGCGCCCTCAGGAGCCCCCGACGCGGGCGACGCTGTCGCCGGTGATCCTGTGCGGCACGGATCGCTGCAACTGATCCGCGCGCGCGGTACGAGTACGAGAGGGAGAGACCGCCAAGCCGCCAAGCGAGAGCGCGCTTCCCGCAAAGACGAGCCGCGCAACATCGGCTCACCATCTCGCGCGTGAGCGCAACAAGCTCTCGCCTCGCTCAATGGAATTGGCGGACTTGACGGCTTGGCGGTTTCTTCGCTCTTGAGGAAGCGGTCGGAGCGAGGGCTAGTTGGCGGGGCACTTCGATTGGCAGAAGTCCGTCACCGAGCCGCACGTCGTGTCGGGGACGGGGTTGCCCACGTCCACCAGGGACATCGCGATCGGGAGCGGCGCGTCGCCCTTGCCGAACGTCTGGATGTTGCAGCCCACCATGAAGTCCGTGTTGCTCCGCACCGCGATCGCGAACACCACGTGCTCGCCGTACGGGATGGTGACGGGCTTCTTGCCCTGCGAGAGCTCGCAGATGTTCACGCTCGTGTTCTGGAACGCCGGCTTCTGCGGGTCCTTGCGCTTGCGCGCCTGGATGATCGTCGCGCACTGAACACTCCGCTCCGCCTGCGTCGGCAGCACGTCGAAGAAGAGGAGCTGCACCGTGTCGGTCGCTACCGCGGCGGCGGTCGACGGGAACTGGAGCGTGTACGTGCCCGGCGAGGGCGCCTCCTCGCTCGCGCTGCATGCGAGCAAGATCGAGCCCACCAACAGAGTTCCCAGGAGCTTCGACATTCCGCGGCTCACTTCAGCTGGTCCGTCAGCTCTTCGAGGGTGAACCGCCCCACGGTGCGGTAGTCGAGCTTCTTGCTGTTCTGGTCGCGGTAGGCCTCCCAGACGATGAAGCCGCTCTTCACGTTCCCGTTGGGCTCGAGGTCCACCGCGCCCGATGCGCCCTTGTAGTCGATGTCCTCGCCCTGCCGCACCGCGAGGAAGGCCTCACCGAGCTGGGCGGGGGTATACGGACGACCGGGCGGGGTCGCGACCTCGAGGAGCGCGGCGCGGATCGCCTCGCGATCGACCGACGTGCCGGCGCGCTGGATGGCGAGCGCGATGAGCACTGCAGCGTCGAACGTGTTCGCGCTGAACGCGGGCGCGTCCTGCGGCGTGCCGTCGGGCTTCCTGCCGAGCGGCGCGTACGACGCGTAGAGCGTGCGGAACTCGTTGTACTCCTTGGTACCTGGCTGCGTGTCGGGGTTCGTGCCGTAGACGCCTTCGGCGACGTTCGGCGACGTCGGGTCGGAGGGGTTCTGGCGGCCGCCACTGAGGAAGCCATCGGTGTAGACGCCGTCGGTACCGATGAAGAAGAAGCCCGTCTTCTCGAGCGCGGCGTAGCGCGTGTCGGCCTTGAAATCGCGCACGAACGGCACCGCGACGTCGTCGTACGAGATGAGCGTGAGGCACTGCGGCGCGAGCGCGATGACCTTGCTCGCGACGTCGGCGTAGCTATCCTTGAGGACTACGGACACCTTCTGCCGGATGACGATCGCCTGCCCGGCGGTCTTCGCGAAGTTCTTCTCGATGACGTCGGCCATCGAGTTGCCGTACGCGTTGTCGACCTGGACGATCGCGAGCTTTGTGCACGACGACGACGCGCCGCCGTCGCCCGTGGGCACGCCGCCGTCGACGCCGAGGCCGCGCGGCGTGCGGTTCGCGAAGCGGAGCACCGCGGCGCCCTGGAAGTCGTCCGCGGGCGTGGTGCGGTACAGCCAGCGGTCGCCCGAGGGCTGGATGGTCGTGAGATCGGTCGACGTGGCGGAGGGCGAGATCTGGATGACGTGACCGCGCGCGTAGATCTCCTGAGTCTTCACCACCTGCTGGCTGCCGATCGGGCCGATGACCGCGACCGCGCCGCGCGCCACGAAGTCGTGCGCGATGCGCTCGACGATCCCGGCGTTCTCGTCGCTCTCGTCGTCCTGCACCTCGAATACGACCGTGCGCCCGAGCAGGCCGCCCGCTGCGTTGATCTCGCCTTCCGCGGTGCGCACCGCCTCGCGGAGCGGCTTGGCGAACGCCGCCAGGCCCTTGGTCAGGCCGAGCGAGACGCCGATCAGCACGGGCGGCTGCGCGGACGGCACGGGGGCGGTGTTCGCGCAGCCCGGCTGCGCGGACGCCCCGGCGAGCACGCCGCCGGAGAGCAGGAACAGACCGAGTGCCGCGAGCCTCCGCATCACTTGAAACCGATCGCGCGCGCGGTGGTCTCGCCGCTCTTGATCGTCACCGTCGTCGACTGCTTCATGCCTTGCTCGGGGTTCTCGAGCTGGAGCGTGTGTGCGCCGGGCGAGAGCGGGATCTTGTTGCAGGGCGTGGCGGCGCACAGCACGCGGCCGCCCTCGGTGACCTTCGCCCACGGGTAAACGTTGATGGTGAGGAAGCCGTTCTCCTTCTCCTCTACGGGAGCAGGCGGTGCGCTCTGCGGGCGCGCCCCTGCGGCGCCTCCCTTCGCGGCGCCGCCGGTGATCGGCTTGACCGGCTTCGTGCTCGTCGCCGTGCCCGTGGCGACCGCGCCCGTGGTCGGCGGCGGCGGCGTGGGGTCGGCGACGACGAGCGGCGTGCTGTCGGAGGGGCTCGGCGCCGGCGCCGGGATGGGCGTCACGCTCGGCTGCGCGGGGGCGGTCGTGGTGACCGCGGTACCCGCCCCCTCGAGCGCCAAGGGATCGACCTTCCGCCGGTCGCGCAGGCCGAGCACGATGATGAGCAGACCCGCGAGCAGGAAGAATCCGATCGCGATCACGATGAGCAGCGTGTTGTTGCCGGGCCGGTGCTCGTTCGCGGTCTGCGAGACGGGCGGGCCAGCCATCGACTGGCTGTGCGTGCCGCTCGCGCCGCGCGGATAGTTCACGGACTGCGAGCCCATGCCGTAGTTCGGGATGACGCCGCTGCCCGAGCCGCTACCGTTGAGGCGGAGGAGCTGTCCGCTCACGTTCGCGCCCGACTGCTCCATCCGCTGGAGCGACTCGGCGGTGAGCGCCTGGAGCTCCTGCGTGTTCGTCGCCGCGGTGATGGCGCCCATGTGCTTCTGCACCTGGCGCTGCACCTCCTCGCGCACGGTCCCGAACAGGCCGAGCATCTTGCGGCTCACGTCCTCCTGGCGGGTCTGGCGCGGCCTGCTGCGCAGCCAGTCGTCCAGCGCGTCGCGCATCTCGCCGGCGCTCTGGAAGCGGTAGTGCGGATCCTTCTCGAGCGACCGCATGACGACCGCCTCGAGCGCGGGGTCGATGCCGGGCACCGCCCTGGAGAGCCGCGGGATCGGCTCGTTCATCAGCTTGTGCAGCGTGTTGGCGGCGCTCTCGCCGGTCATGAGCCGCTGCCGCGCGATGAGCTCCCAGAGCACGATGCCCATCGCAAAGAGATCGGCGCGCTGATCGATGCGCCCGCCCATCGCTTGCTCGGGCGACATGTACGCGACCTTGCCCTTGAGCACGCCAACCTCGGTCTCGGTCGAGGAGAGCGCGGCCTTCGCGATGCCGAAGTCCACGAGCTTCGTGTGCCCGTCATAGGTGACGAAGATATTGTGCGGGCTCACGTCGCGATGGATGATCCCGAGTGGTCGCCCGTCGTAGTCGCCGAGCGCGTGCGCGTACGCGAGGCCGCCGAGGGCATCGGCGATGATCCGCGCGCCGACCTCGGGCTCGATGACCTCCTTGCGACGGAGCGCCTCCTTGAGCACCTTGTTGAGGGACTGGCCCTCCAGGTACTCCATCGCGATGAAGTAGACGCCGCCCTGCTCGCCCACCTCGTACGTGTGGACGATGTTCGGATGACTGAGGCGCGCCGCGAGCCGCGCCTCGTCGAGGAACATGGTGCGGAACGCGGACTCCTCGGCGAGCGCCTGACGCAGGCGCTTGATCACCGCGAGCTTGTTGAACCCCATCTGCCCGCGCGCGACCGCGAGGAACACGTCGGCCATCCCGCCTCGGCCGAGCGAAGCGAACAGCTGATACTTCCCGAACGCGGTCGTGGGGGTGCCTTCGAGATGCGCCTCGACGCCTGCTCTGGGGTCTGTGGCGGCCCCGTTCATCCTCTCAAGAAGTATCCGTCAGGGTCTTACCGGTCAAGGCGCACACAATGTGCGCCCGCGGTCACTTCGGCGCGGTCGGGAGGGTATGCGCGCCGTCCGCGGCGTCGACCGACCACTGGAAGTCGTCGACGAGCGCGGTCGAGTCGAGGATGCCGTCGCCCTGGTCCCGGATCGTCGACGGGCGCCGTCGTGGTCAACCAGCCGGTGGCCGCGTGTCCCTCGAAGCCCGTGCCGGAGAGGGTGCTGTCACCACCTTGAGCGCCGCGCCGTCGTGCGCGCCGTCGGCGAAGCCGAGGCCGCTGCCCGCACAGGCCGGGGATTCCTTCGGTGTCGTTCTCCCGACGACATCGGCGAAGTGGCGGGGGTTTCTCACTTCTTCCCGCGCTGGGCGCCCCCCAACTGTCACAGAGACGCGTTCGTGTCGCCACTGTCGCCGACCTCCTGCGACAAGTCGGCGTGCCCGCTGACCTGCCGCGCCGCGCGGCAAGGGTTGCCGCGCCCGAGCGGGGGCAGTAATTCGGTCGGATGCAGATGCGCGGGTGGCAGGCGCGGTCGATCCTCGGCGCGCTCACAGTGGTCACGGCGCTGGCCATCGGGGCCGTGGCGACGGCGGCGGGGTCCGAGCGCTCGGACCGCGCCCCGACCGAGGGCGTCCTGCGCGAGGTCGAGGCCTCGCCCCGGAAGGACGTCGTCGCCGAGATGATCCCGCGCTCGCGTAGCGCGCTCGATCGCGCTGCGAAGCTCCGCGCCTCGGGCGACGAGGCGCACGCTCGCCTGGCCGACGGCCTCGCGAAGACGTGGGCCGACGCGGCGCGCGACGTCGTGCGCGCCGTCGAGGTCGAGGAGAAGGCGCAGGGCGCCCGCCGCGCCGCCACCGATGCCGGCGTGGTCGCCGATCGCGAGCGCGCGCTGCTCGAGGAGGGCATCGCCCAGAGCGGACGCGTCCGCGCCCAGCTCGACGCGGTGGAGCGCGACGCGAAGGAGCAGCCCGCGCGCACCAGCTCCGCAGCGCAGAACGACGTCGGCGTCGCGGACGGAGGCGCCGCGAAGCCGCGCGCCACGAAGACCACGACGCCGAACGCGCCCTCGCCGACACCGATGCCTGCGCCGTTGCCCTCGCCCGGACTGGTGCCCGCGCGCGACGGAGGTGCGCGATGATGCGCCTCCGCGCGCTCGGGATCGCCCTCCTCCTCTCGACCGCCGCCTGCGCAGGCACAGCCGCTGGCGGTGCTCGCAGCGTCGGTGACGCCGAGCGCATGCGCGCCGGGTTGACCGGCAAGGACACGGCGACGCTCGCGCCCCAGGCCTTCGCCGCGGCGAGCCAGGAGATCGAGCTCGCTAAGCAGGCGCAGGCCGCGGGGGACGACACGGGCGCTGACCTGCATGGCGACCGCGCGCTCGCGCTCTACAACCAGGCGATCGCCATCGCCCGGCTCGCGCGCGCCACGCGCGACGACGCCGCCGCCAGCGAGGCGCTCGCGCAGGCGAACGAGCAGGGGCAGCGCTACGCCGACCAGCGCAAGGCGGTCGACCACGAGGCCGACGATCTCGAGAAGAAGCTGCGGGTCGCGCGCGAGGCGCAGCTCCCGCCCTCGAGCGGGCCCGCCGATCCCGATCGCGAACGCGCGCGCGTGGTGGCGGCGCAGTCGCTGGTGACGCAGGCGCGGCTGCTGTGCGGCGCCGCCCGGCTCGTCGCACCGCAAGCGCCCGGGCTCACCGACGCCGAGGCCGCGGTGACCACGCTCGAGAAGCAGGCCGACACGGGAAAGCTCGGCATCGATTCCGCGGCCCGCGCGCGCGCTGGCTGCCTCGGGTCGCTCACGAGGGCGCGCCGCGCTGCCGGCGGCGCCGATCTCGATCCGTCCGACACGCTGCTCTCCGAGCTCTCGCAGAGCGGCGATCCGAAGTCCCCGCGCCACGATCTTGCGCCCGCGCGGGACGAGCGCGGCGTCGTCGTCACGATGCGCTCCGCCTTCAAGGGCGAGAAGCTCACGCTCGAGGCCGAGGCCTCCCTCAGGGATCTCGGACGCGTCGCGGCCGCGCATCCCACGTTCGCGGTGCAGGTCGTCTTCCACGACGCGACGGCCCCGGCAGCGGGGGAGATCGTTACCAACCAGAAACGCGGCGAGGCGATCGTGCAGACGCTCGTGAGCAGCGGCGCCACAGCGGCGAAGGTGAAGGTCGAGCAAGCGGGCGCGAGGGCACCGGTCGTCGACCCGAAGGACGCGCGCCATCGCGATCGCAACGCGCGCGTCGAGGTCGTCTTCGTCTCGTCCGGATCGTAGCGGGGTACTGCCCGCAAGGACGAGGATGCTGCCATGTGCGTGCACCTTGCACGGACGCGCACTCATTTTCGCTCGGCGTGATGGAGCGCGATCCATTCCGGCCATGGGGCGGTAATCTTCGGCTGGGGATGGCAAGTTCGCCAGGAGGTCTCATGGAACGGTCGCGCTCGCATCTCAGGTCGATCATCGGAGGCTCGTTCCTCCTTGGTCTCGGGCTCTCCATCGCGGCGGGCTGCGGATCCAGCGACGAGAGCGTCTTCCCTGGCGGCAACGGCGCGTCGAGCAGCAGCGGTGACGGCACCTCCAGCGGCAGCAGCGGCTTCGGCACCTCGGGCGGCACCAGCGGCACGAGCGGATCGAGCGGCGCCCCGTGCGTCGGCCTCGAGTGCAAGCAGGTCGCGTGCGCTGGCGGCGGGACCACGTCGCTCTCGGGCAAGGTCTACGATCCGTCCGGCACCGTGCCACTCTACAACGCCATCGTCTACGTGCCGAACGCGGAGCTCGAGCCCTTCAAGGAAGGGATCACCTGCGACAAGTGCGGGACCACGCCTTCGGGCAAGCCGATCACCACGGCGCTCACCGGCTCGACCGGCGACTTCGTGCTGAAGAACGTGCCGGTCGGCGTCGACGTGCCGGTCGTCGTGCAGATCGGTCGCTGGCGTCGCAAGGTGATCATCCCCGCCGCCAAGGTGCAGCAGTGCGCGGACGTGAAGCTCGATGCGGGCATCACCCGCCTGCCGCGCAACAAGACCGAGGGCGAGATCCCGAAGATTGCGATCACCACCGGCGGCGCCGACTCGCTCGAGTGCTTCGTGCGGAAGCTCGGCGTCGACGTCGAGATGACGAACCCCGACGGCGCGGGGCGCGTGCACATCTACCAGGGCAAGCGCGCCGGAAACGACGGCTCGAAGATCGACAACAACACGCCCGCCGGGACCGCGCTCTGGGACGACGGCGCGAAGCTCAAGACCTACGACATGGTCATCCTGTCGTGCGAGGGGGCCGAGAACCCGGACACGAAGTCGGCGGCGGCGCGCGCCAACATCAAGGAGTACCTCGATCAGGGTGGTCGCCTCTTCGCGTCGCACTACCACTACGAGTGGTTCAAGAACGGCTCGACCCCCCTGCCCTCGACCGCCATGTGGACCAACGGCTCGAGCGCGGACAACTCCACCGACGTGAGCGTCGACACGACGTTTGCGAAGGGCGTCGCGTTCGGCGAGTGGCTCGACGAGGTCAAGGCCACGACGGCGCCGAAGTCAGGCATCGTGAAGATGACCGCGCTCAAGACGAGCGTGACGCAGATCCCGGGCGTCGGCGGCACCGTCGACACGTCGCGCCGCTGGCTCTACACGCCGGGCGCGCCAAAGTTCTACTCGTTCAACACGCCCATCGGCACGAAGCCCGCCGACCAGTGCGGCCGCGGCGTCTTCACCGACATCCACGTCTCGAGCGGCGACATGCCGGGCGGCACGTTCCCCGCGAACTGCACGACCTCGGGGTACACGGCGCAGGAGAAGGCGCTGCTGTTCCTGATGATGGACCTCGCGTCGTGCATCCAGGACGACAACAAGCCGCCCGCGCCGCCGCCAGCGGGCCCCGCGGTGAAGTAGCTCGGCGCTCACCGGGACGAAGGAGGACCGGGCGTGGCCCGGTCGTCCTGGATGCACGAAGACAGATCGAAGAGCATGAACTCGAGGAGCTTTTCCGCGGGCGTCATGCCCCGTGAGGTGCACCCCTCGGGCCACGCCGGACCGCGCGCATCCGCGGTCGCCACGTCCATCGCGCTGTAAGCGACCCGCCCGCATTTCTGGCCGTTCGGGGCCGCGCGCGGCACGTTGGAGCTGAGCAGCGCGACACCCATCTTGCCACCAGCGTTCGCGATCGTGAGCCGCCGGCCGTCCCGTCCGTGGCGTCGGCTCGTCCAGCGCGGCGTCGACGAGGGGCGCCTCGAGAACCGACGCGTGGCCTTCACGATCCTGGAGCGGGCGCCGCGGCGGTGACGTCGCCGGGAGGTGCCTCACGTCGCCGAGCGGCGAGGCGCTGCAGGAACCCGCTCGCGTGGATCGAGGGCAAGAGGCCGAGCGTCAGGATGGTCGCCGTGAAGAGACCGCCGATGACCACCGTCGCGAGCGGCCGCTGCACCTCCGCGCCGGCGCCCGAGGCGAGCGCCATCGGCAGGAACCCCACCGACGCCACGAACGCGGTGGTGAGCACGGGCCGAAAGCGCTCGCGGGCGGCCCGCTCGATCGCCTCACGCGGCGAGCGGCCCTCGCGCTCGTGGGCGCTCGCGGCGGAGAGCAGCACCGTCCCGTTGAGCGTCGCGACGCCGAACAGCGCGATCATCCCCACCGCGGCGGCGATCGAGAGCGGCAGGCCGCGCGCCGCGAGCGCGAGGACGCCGCCGCTCGTTGCGATGGGCACGTTGATGAGAATGAGGGCGGCGGGGCGCGCGCTGCCGAACGAGAGATAGAGCAGCCCGAAGATCACGAGGATGGTGAGCGGCACGATCACCGCGAACCGCTTCGCGGCATGCACGAGGTTCTCGTACTGCCCCGAGACCTTGAAGTACGTCCCCGCCGGGCGCTCGATCTGCGCGAGGCGCCCCTGGAGCTCGCCGACGAACGAGCCGAGATCACGGCCGCGCACGTTCGCCTCCACGAGCACGCGCCGCCGCGCGTTCTCGCGGCCGATGATCGCGGGCCCGTCCTCCTCCACGATGTCCGCGATGTCGCCGAGCGGCAGCGAGCGACCGCCGGCGAGGACCACGGGGAGCGTCGCGAGTCGATCGGTGGGATTCGTCTCCAGCAGCAGCCGCACGTCGAAGCGGCGCTCGCCATCCACCAGCGAGCCCACCTTGCGTCCGGCCCGCAGCGACTCGACCGCCGAGCGGACCTCCGCCTGCGACGCGCCGGCACGCGCCACCTTCCACGGATCCGGGCGCACCGTCGTGAGCGGCAGGCCCGACGTCTGCTCGACGCGCACGTCGGCCGCGCCCTGCATCGCCGAGAGTTCGCGCACCACGAGCTGCGCGGTCCGCCGGAGCGCCGCAAGATCGTCGCCGTACACCTTCACGCCGACGTCGCTCTTCATCCCGCCCAGGAGCTCCTGGGTGCGCATCTCGATGGGCTGCGTGAAGCTGAAGCCGGTGCCGGGGAGCGCGCGCCGCAGCGCCTCCTCGAAGCGCGCCACCAGGCCTTCGCGATCGGGCGCGGTCTTCCACTCGGGGCGCGGCGTCAGCATGACGAAGACATCGCTCTGCTCCACGCCCATGATGTCGGTGGCGACGTCCGGGCTGCCCGTGCGCGAGACAACGGTGCGCACCTCGGGGAACGCGCGCAGCGCCGCCTCGATGGCATGTGTCCCGCGCAGCGCCTCCGGGAGCGAGACGCTCGGCGGCCGTGTGACCTGGACGACGAGGTCGCCCTCCTCGAGCCGCGGCACGAACTCCACGCCGCGGGTGCGCGCCGCGAGCACGCCCACCAGCACGAGGCCCGCGGCGATGGCCCCCGCGATGCGGGGATGCGCGAGCCCGCGAACGAGCAGCGGCTCGTACCCGCGCCGCAGCTGACGCACGACCCACGGCTCACGCTCGTGCACCTTCCGGAGGAGCAGCGACGCGAGCGCCGGCACCCACGTGAAGGTCAGCACCAGCGCCGTCCCGAGCGCGAAGAGCACGGTGAACGCCATGGGCCGGAACATCTTCCCCTCGACCCCCTCGAGCAGGAGGATCGGGACGTACACGAGGCCCACGATGAAGACCCCAAACGCGATCGGCTTGCCGACGAGCCGCGCCTCGTCGACGAGCGCCTCGCTCGCGGTCATGCGCCGGGCTGCCATGGCCGCGAGCACGCCCTCCACGACCACGACCGAGCCGTCGACCACGAGCCCGAAGTCGATGGCGCCGAGGCTCATCAGGTTGCCGGTGATCCCGAAGACCTGCATCAGCGCGAACGCGCCCAGCATCGCGAGCGGGATGGTGGTCGCGACCAGGAGCCCCGCCACAACGTCGCCCAGCATGACCAGGAGCAGTATCACCACCACCGCGCCGCCCTCGAGCAGCGAGTGCTTCACCGTGGAGAGCACGCGGTCCACGAGGTGGGCGCGATCATAGAAGGGTGTAATCTGCACACCCGGCGGCAGGCGCGTCTGTATCTCGCGCAGACGTTCGCTCACCCTCGTCACGACATCGTGCGCGTTGCCGCCCCAGATCATCTGCACCATGCCGTAGACGGTCTCGCCGCGGCCGTCCTGCGTCGCCGCGGAGAGGCGGAACGCGGTGCCCTCGCGGACGGTCGCGACATCGCGCACGAGGATGGGCGTGCCGTTCGCGCCAGCGCCGACTACCTGCTGCGCCACCGCGTCGACGGTGCGGTACTGGCCGTCGAGCCGCACCACCGACTGCTCGCCGCCGCGCTCGAGGACGCCGCCGCCGCCGCTCTGGCCGCCCGCGAGGAGCACCTCCTCGACCTGACGCGACGTGATCCCGAACGCCACGAGGTCCGAGGGGCGCAGGCGCACGTCGACCTGCCGCGTGTCGCCGCCCCAGCCGTTCACCTCGACCACGCCCGGCACGGTCCGGAGCGCGAACGCGATCTCCCAGTCGAGCAGCGTACGGATCTCCGCAGGCGTATGACCCGGCCAGGCGATCGTGAAGTGCAAGATCTCGCCGAGGCCGGTGCTCATCGGACCGAGCTCGGGCGCGCCGCTCCCGAGCACGCGGCTGCGCGCGGCGGGCAGGCGCTGGGCGACGAGCGCGCGTGCATCCTCGATCGGGAGCTCGTCGTCGAAGATCACGGTCACCGCCGAGACGCCCGCGCGCGACGCCGAGCGCACCTCCTGGGTGTGCGGGATGCCCGCGAGGGAGAGCTCGACGGGCCTCGTCACCATCGACTCCACCTCGAGGGGTGACAGGCCCGGCGCGGCGGTGAGCACCTGCACCTGGACGTTCGTGATGTCGGGCACGGCGTCGATGGGGAGCGCCGCGTACGAGCGCACGCCCACTGCAGCCAGCACCAGCGTCGCCAGGATCACGATCCAGCGATGCGCCACGACCAGCGCGACGAGGCGATGGATCATGGGGACTCGAGCTCGGAGCGGAGCAGCTCGCCCTTCAGCAGGATCGCGCCGGTCACCACCACGCTCTCACCGTCCGCGAGCCCGTCCTCGATCACGATGTCCTCGGTGGTCGTCCGGCCGACCTTCACCGCGCGGCCCACGAACGTACCGGGCTCGCGCGCAGCCACGAACACGAGCGGGGCGCCCCGCACCTCGACCACCGCCTCGCGCGGCACCGCGAGCACCAGCGGTGCCGGGGCCGCGGCGTCGGCCGACGTGAACGCCGCATCGACGTACGCGCCCGCGATGAGCATCGGACACGGCCCCGAGGCCACGATGCGCACGCGCCGCGCCAGCGTCTTCCCGTCGATCACGCCCACCGTCGAGATCACCTTGCCTGCGCAGGCGACGCTCCCGTCGCCGCCGCGCGGCAGGACGCGCACCGCGGTGTCCTTCGCCGGCGGAGCGGTCGTCGCGTCGGTCCAGCGAGCCTCGACCACGACGTGGTCGCGCGCGACCACCCGGAACAGTGTCTTGTCGGGTGCCACCGGCGCGCCGAGCGCGACCATGCGCTCCGCCAGCACGCCGTCGATCGGGCTCCGCACCGGCACGCGCGCCGCGAGCGCGCCGTCGGTGGGCGGCGGTGGCTCGGGCATCCCGAGGCTCGCGAGCATGGTCCTCGCCGCTGCTGCATCGGCGGTCGCGGTCGCGACCTCGACGCGCGCCTCGTCGACGGCCGCGGCGCTCGTCGCGCGATCCTGCTCGAGGCCGAGCTGCCGTTCGAGCTTGCGCGTCGCTGCGAAGACGTGCGCCCGCGCGCGAATGAAATCCGCAGCGCGCTGCGCTGCCTCGGGCGAGTCGACGGTCGCGAGGACCTGGCCGCGCTTGACCGCGTCCCCCTCGCGAACGTCGATCGTCGCGATCCGTCCGGCGACCAGCGCCCCGATCTCCGCGGCGCCGGACTCGCTCGGCACCACCTCCGCCGGGAGCCGGATGTCGCCGCGCATCGCCCGCCGCAGGGCGGGCGCGATGACGATCCGCTTGGAGACGAGGAGCGCAGGGTCGACGCGCGCCAGCGGCGGGCCGCCGTGCGCCGCGCCGGCGTCCGTGGGCGCCTCACGCTTCGGCTCCGTACGGGAGCAGCCCGCCGCAACCAGGGCCATGGCCATCGTGATCGCGAGCGCGAGCGCGAAAGGCGGCAGGCGGCTCATCGGCCCGCCTCGTCGAGGAGCGTGCCGCGCGCGAGCGCGCTGCGGACGTCGGCGCGCTGCACCTCGGCGAACGCGTGCACGAGCTGCTCCTCGGCCCCGATCAGCCGCTGCCGCATCACGAGCAGCCCGGTCGCGTCTTGGGTGCCCGCCTGGTAGCCGGCCCAGGCCAGGCGCAAGGCCTCGCGTAGCGGCACCGTCACCCGCGTGCGCAGCGTGTCGCGCACCTCGCGCGTGTGCTCGCGGTCGTGCGTCGCGAGCGCCTGATCGCGCTCGATCTCCGCGGCGACGCGGTTGGCGCGCGCCTGCGCGCTGAGAACGTTCGCGCGCTGGAGTGCGCCCTCGAAACGCGTAGGGTCGAGGATCGGGAGGGGAAACGCTATGGTCCCGGTGAGGAACTGCTCGCCGTTCCCCTCACGCGCGTAGTTGACGCCGAGCGTGAGGGGCGGGCTCGCTTGAGCGCGTGCGAGCTTCGCCTCGGCCTCGGCGCGGACGATTTGCGCGCGCGCCTCCGTCGCCGCGGGATGATCGTGGCGCAGCGGCAGCTCGATGGTCGTGTCGGCGTCGAGCGCTCCGGTCGCGACGAGTTCGGGCGCTGGTGGGATCCCGAGCGTGAACGCAAGCGCGGCGCGCGCCTCGACGAGGCGGCCCTCCGCGTCCTGCTCCGCGAGCTGCGCGGCGCCCACCTCGGAGGCGGCGAGCGCCGCCTCACTCGGCATGGCCACGCCGCGCGCCACCCGCGCGTCGGCCACGCGTGCAAGCTCGAGCGCCTCGCTCCGCGACGTGATCCGCAGCGCGACCAGCTGCTGGGCCTCGAGGACGCCGAGCCAGGCAAGCAGCGCTGCCGACCCACCTTCGAGTCGCGCGCGCTCGACGCCGCCGCGGCTCGAGCGCGTGAACGCCTCGGCGACGCGGCCGCGCGCAGCGCCCAGTCCGTGCAGCGAGAGATCCTGCGAGACGGTTCCGCCGAGCTCGAGCCCGGCGCCGAAGGCGCCGTCCCGGCGGCCGCCGAAGGCGCCGTCCCGGCGGCCGCCGAAGACGCTCACGCGCGGGGCGTACGCGAGCACCTTGCCCGCCGCGTCGTTCACGCCCGCCGCGGCCGCGGCGGGCGCGAGCGCCTCGCGGACCACGGGGCCCCGCTCCGCGCCCAGCCGCGCAGCCTCGGCACGCGAGATCGGCGCGGCGCCGGCGGGCGCCGCGAGTGTGAGGCCCGCGGCGACGACCAGCGCGCATACGAGGGGAAAGGAGGAGCGCATCGCGACCGGGAGCCTAGGAAGACCCGCTCTCCTCGCGAATCGGGCATTTGTCGGAGGCGACCGCGGTGCCGCAGCGCTAGATCCGGGGAGTGACCTTCGCGAAGCCCGATCGCGGCATCCGTTCGCTCCGCTACGTGCTCCTCGGGACGCTCGGGGGCGTCGCGTACGCCGTCCTCAACTCGTCGATGGACTATCTCCACGCCCGCGGCGTCGTGGCGCGCTTCTTCGTCGCGCTGCACGACGTGGTCGACGACGTCGTCCCCGTGATCGTGGGCGCACTGCTCGGCGTGGCCATCCACTACTGGCGCCTCCGCGCGCGGATCGCGCGCGAGGAGCGCGCGCGCGCCGAAGAGCTCCGCGCGCGCGTGAGGCACGTCGAGCGTGACCAGGCGGTCTGGGTGGTCGCCGCCGCGACGCTCCACGAGCTGAAGAATCCACTCCACGCCATCGGCCTTCTGCTCGACGAGCTCGAGGCAACGCCCGCGAGCGACGCGCCGGCCGTCGAGAATCTGCGCGGCCGCCTCCGTGCGCAAATGAATCGCGCGCTGATCCCGCTCGACGGCCTGCGCGGCCTCGCGCGGGGCCGGACGCGCAGCGGATCCACGGCGCCGGTGATCGAAACCGCCGAGCGTGTGGTGCGTGAGCTCTCGAGCGTCACGCGCGAGGCCGGCGTCGAGCTGAGCTTCGACGGCAGCGCGCCGCAATCCATCGTCGCCGAGCCGAGCTTCGTGCGGATCATCCTCGAGAACCTGATCGGCAACAGCATCGAGACGCTGCGCGGGCGCGCGGGAGGCCACATCCGTGTCTCACTGGCGGAGGTCGACGAGCAGCTCGCACTCACCGTGAGCGACGACGGACCGGGGATCCCGGCGGCATCGGAGCGGACGCTCTTCGACGCGCTCGACACGAGCAAGGAGGGCGGGCTCGGGCTCGGGCTCGCGATCGCCCGCGCCCTCGCGCGCGCCATGAACGGCGATCTGGTGCGGGCCGACGTCTCGGGCTGGTCGACCACGTTCCGGCTCGTCCTGCCGGCGGCCGCGCGATGACGTCATCGGGGGAGGCGACGATCGCGCTGCTGGTCGAGGACGACGTCGACGCGCGCCACGCGCTGGGTCGCGCGCTGCAGCGCGCCGGCATCGAGACGATCGAGGCAGCCGACGCCGCGACCGCGCTCGCGCTGCTCCCGACACTCACCGCTCAGATCGCGATCCTCGATCTCGTCTTGGGCGACGACGACGACGGCGGGCTTCGCGTGCTGGCGGCGCTCCGCGCGTCTGGCAGCACGATCCCTGCGGTGATCATCACGGCGTTCGCGGACGTCGATCGCCTGAAGCGCGCGCTGAACCTGGGCGCATCTTACCTGCTCGAAAAGCCCTTTCGCGGCGCGGATCTCGTGGCGACCGTGCGCAAGCTGCTCGGCGAGCAGCGCAACCTCGTGGGCCTCGTCAACGACGCGATCGCGCGCGCCGCGCTCACCGACCGCGAGGGCGAGATCGCGCGCCTCGTGCTGAAGGGCCTACCGAGCGCGGAGATCGCCACCGTGCTGGGCTCGAGCGACAAGACGGTCCGCCAGCACCTCTCGCGCATCTACGAGAAGTGCGGCGTGTCGAGCCGCCCCGAGCTCTTCCACTACGTCTTCCCATTCTAGCAAAGCTCGCTCAGCCCTCTTGCGCGCCGGGCGTGATCAGCTTGTAGCCGTACCCGTAGACGGTGAGGATGTGCGCCGGCTTGTCCGGGTGCACCTCGATCTTCTTCCGCAGCTTCACGATGAAGTTGTCGACGGTGCGGTTCGTGGGGGAAGCCTCGAGGCCCCAGATCTTCTGGAGGATCTCGTCGCGGCTCACCGGCTGTCCCATGCGCTCGAGGAGCAGGCGCAGGAGCTCGACCTCGTAGAACGAGAGCGCGTGCTCCACGTTGCCCACCTTCAGCGTGTGCGCCGAGAAGCTCACCTTCGCGAGCCCGATGTCCATGACCTCGGGCGCCGCGCTGGGGCGCGCCACCCGCCGGAAGATGGCGCGCATGCGCGCGATGAGCTCGTTCACGCTGAACGGCTTGGTGACGTAGTCGTCGGCCCCCGCATCGAGGCCGCGGATCTTGTCGGTCTCCTGCGAGCGCGCCGTCAGCATGATGATCGGCATGAACGGCGAGATGCGCCGCAGCTCCTCGCAGACCGCGTAGCCGTTCACGTCGGGCAGCATCAGATCGAGGATGACCGCGTCCGGGTTCTCGGCGCGCGCGAGCTGGATGCCGTCCTTGCCCCTGCCTGCCGAGATCACGCCGAAGCCCTCGAACTCGAGCGAGTCCCGGAGGCCCATCACGATGTGGGGCTCGTCCTCGATGATCAGGATGGTCTTCTTGGGCGACGGCACCGCGGGACCCACAAAAGAACCGAGCCCCGCGCCGGAGTCAACCGGGCGGGGCTCGAGCAAGCCGCTCGAGGCGGAGTCTGGTCGCCTGGCTTACTTGCCGGCGGCCTCGGAGAACTGCTGGATGCACTGGAGGCTGAACTGCGCGCCCGCAAGGGCGCTCGTCGCGCTCGAGAAGATGAGCGCCTGGGGGCACTTGCCGGCAGGGTTCGAGCCGTTGCCGTTCTCCACGTAGCACCAGCCCTTGTCGCCGACG
>JAYTHX010000109.1:0-17392 GCA_043732195.1 Polyangiaceae bacterium | reverse complement strand
TCTTCGCGGCGATGGGCGCCGGCATCGCGCTGGGTCGCTTCTACCCGGCGATCGGGCCGCTGCTCGACACCGTGAAGATTGGCGGCGTCTCGCTGCCGATCGCGTTCGGCCTGTTCTGGATGATGTATCCGGTGCTCGCCAAGGTCCGCTACGGGAAGCTCGGCGCGGTGGCGGGGAGCGGCAAGCTCTTCACGACCTCGCTGGTCTTCAACTGGGTCCTCGGGCCCCTCCTGATGTTCGTGCTGGCCTGGTTGCTCCTCCCCGACCTCCCCCACTACCGCGCCGGGCTCATCCTCATCGGCCTCGCGCGGTGCATCGCCATGGTCCTCATCTGGAACATGCTGGCCCGGGGCAGCAACGAGGTGGCCGCGCTGCTCGTGGCGCTCAACTCGGTCTTCCAGATCCTCTTCTATTCAGTGCTCGGCTGGTTCTACCTCACGGTCGTCCCGGGCTGGCTCGGTGAGGAGGGCGCTGCGTTCCACGTCTCGATGTGGGACATCGCGAAGAGCGTGCTCCTCTTCCTCGGATTACCGCTCGCGGCCGGCGCGGCGACGCGCGGGCTGCTGGTGCGCCAGCGCGGCGCGGCGTGGTACGAGCAGCGCTTCCTGCCGAAGATCGGGCCGACCGCGCTGCTCGGTCTCCTCTACACGATCGTCCTGATGTTCGCGATGCAGGGCGAGAAGATCGTCCGGCTCCCGCTCGACGTGCTCCGCATCGCCGCTCCGCTCGTCCTCTACTTCGCGATCATGTTCGGCTCGTCGTTCATCATCGCGAAGAGGCTCGGCTTCTCGTACGAGGACACGGCCTCGCTCTCGTTCACCGCCGCCGGAAACAACTTCGAGCTCGCGATCGCGGTCTCGGTTGGCCTCTTCGGGATCTCCTCGGGCGAGGCCTTGGCGGGCGTCGTGGGGCCGCTCATCGAGGTCCCCGCGCTCCTCGCGCTCGTCTACGTCTCGCTGTGGCTGAAGCAGCGCTTCACCTGGCCAGCTTCGGAGCGCCCGGGGTGAAGCCGGGCTTCATCGAAACGTTGCGTGACCGCCGCCCCTTCGAGCTGTTCGAGCTGTTCGAGCGGCTCGACTTCGCCCCGTTCAGGCCTGACGGCAGCGACCTCCGGTACTTCTCCGTCCGCCGCGGGAGCCCGCTCGAGCACCGCTACCGCGCCGCGGTGGCGCGCGGCGAGCAGCCGCTCGGTCGCGCGCTGAGCGGCGGCCGCTCGTTCGGAGCCCCAGCGACGGGCGCCACGACGCCCCACGGACGTGCTGGTGACACGCCACGTCGAGCGGGAGAACGAAGGCCTTGGCGCGCTCGACGACGCTGCCCTCGTGGCACGCCGACGCCCGCCGGAACCTGGCGAGCGGCCCCTCGAGCGCGCACTTCCAGGCGTCGGCATGGGTGTAGGCGTCGTGGTTGCCGGGCACGATCGTCACCCGGTCCGGGTCGATGCGTGCATCATGCAATACCTCGGCGAACGTTTCGAACTGGTCGGGGGTGCCGAGCTCCGTCACGTCCCCGGAGATCACGAGGTGCACCGCGCCGGCGTCCCGCGCTGCCCCGAGCCCCGCGATCAGCCTCTCGACCCGTGCCTTGGGATCGAGCGCCCGACCGAAGCTGGCGAAGCGCATCCCGAGCTCGAGCACGGACCGCGCCTGCGCGGGCCGTGAGCCGAGGATGTGCAGGTCCGACAGATGGGCGATGGGCAACGACGCAACGCTAGAGGCCTATCTCGACGGGGTGATGAATTGCGTGCAACATCCCTGCAAACAGTCGCCAGGCGCTGCGTGGCAGCTCGAGCTGCAGCATGCGGCCGAGGAATCCGTCGACTGGAAGAAGGGCGTGAGCAGGCGTGGCGTGCGCCGCATCGCCCAGATAGACGACGCAGCGCGTCGACCAGCGATGCATCACCACCTCGTGGTAGGCGCCGAAGAGCACCTGGTCGATGCTCGTGATCGCATCGGGGGGCGAGCGCATCCGAAAGCAATGGTAGAAGGCAGCGATGCGCACCAGCCTCCTCGTCCTCTCCGCAGCGGCGCTCGGGTGCAGCTCTCCGCCCGCGCCTCCTCCCGTGGCGCCCGAGCCCGCGGCCGAGCGTCCGGCGGCGCTGGCGATCGACGCGAGCGTCACGCCGCCACCGCAGGGCCCGTGCGGCGGCGACGACTTCGGGCTGCCGCGCGCGCTCGAGGCGGAGGTCGCGGCGCGCTTCGCGAAGCGACGTGGCACGATGGGCAAGGCGACGAAGCAGATGGTCGCGTCGTCGCATCGGCTCGCCACCGAGGCTGGGCTCTCGGTGCTGCGCGCGGGCGGCAATGCAGCCGATGCCTTCGTGGCCGCCATGCTCGTCGAGGACGTGGTGCTGCCCGGCGTGACGTCGACCGCAGGCCTCACCGGCGTGCTCGTCTACGAGGCGAAGACGAAGAAGGTCACCTACGTGCACGGCGGCCTCGCCGATCCCATCGAGCCCGCGCGCCGCTGGCAGGACGGGAACACCGCGAGCGGAAAGATGGTGCTCGTACCGGGCGCGCCCGCAGCGTACGCGGAGATCGCGAAGCGCTTCGGCACGAAGCCGCTCGCACAGCTCGTGGAGCCCGCGGCGAAGCTCGCCAGCGACGGCTTCCCCGCCGATCGCCTCTACGCGCGGTCGATCGCGCGTGAGCATGTCAAACTCGAACGCTCGCCGTACGGTCAGAGGGCGTTCTTCCACGACGGCAAGCCGATCGCCGAGGGCGGGACCATCGTGCAGGCGGAGTACGGCGCGACGCTCCGTAGCTGGGGACGCGAGCCGAACTGGTTCTACAAGGGCGCGTGGCCCGCCGCCGCGGTGAAGCTCGCGAACGACAACGGCGGCACGCTCGTGGCGAAGGACTTCGAGACGTACGCGCTGGAGGTGGCGACGCCGCTGCACGGCCGCTTCATGAGTCACGACCTCCACGGCGGCGGCCACGGCGGCGCGAAGATGCTCGTGACGCTCGGGGCGCTCGAGATCCTGCGGGGCGGCAAGAGCGCGCCGGCGCCGACGACCTCCGCGACCGAGCTCGAGACACTCCTCCTCGTGCAGCGTGCGGCGCGCGAGCTCCCGCTGCTCCGGGAGCGCGAGCTGGTGATGCGCGGCGCCGCAGCCGATACCGACGTGACGAAGGGGGCCGCGCAGGTGGCCGCGCGGGTGACCGAAGGCCGCGTCGCAGCGCCGTCGCCGCGCGGCGAGCCGGGGACC
The DNA here is from genome assembly GCA_043732195.1 of Polyangiaceae bacterium. GTDB lineage: Bacteria > Myxococcota_A > Polyangia > Polyangiales > Polyangiaceae > Labilithrix. Next base: position 14,184 of record JAYTHX010000109.1, on the reverse strand, counting down.
CATTCGTCGGCGGTCATCGTGGTCGACAGCGAGGGCAACGTCGTGGTCGGCACGCACACCATCGAGACCATCAACTGGGGCGAGGGCTTGTTCGTGGGCGGCATCCCGCTCGCCACCGCGGCGCCGATCAGCTTCGACGATCCTCGGCAGGCGAAGCTGCGCGTCCGCATCGATCCGCTGAGCGCGACCATCGTGATGAAGGACGGCGCGCCGGTGGCCGCGCTCACGGTCTACGGCACCGGGCTCCATCCCGCCGACGTGCAGATCCTCGACGCCGTCATCGGCCGAGGCAAGGACGCCGAGGACGCCGTGCTCGAGCCGCGCCTCGGCTACTTCGCGTTCGATCCCGCGGCAAACAAGGTGGATTTCACGAGGAGCAGCATCGATCCGCGTGTCTCGCCGGCGATCCTGTGCACGCTGAAGCAGCGCGGCTTCACGCTCACGCGATCGATGCCCTACATGCCGCCAGGCATGGTCGATACCGGCTTCCCGACACTCGTGACCATCGCCCCGGGCCGCCTCCGCGGCATGACCCCCGAGATGTCGTACATCGAAGGCGTCGCGGCGGGCGACTAGCGACCGGCGAAGCGACATACGAGAGAGAAGGAGAATCGCGGAGTCGCAGGAGAGCTCACGTCGAGCTCTCTCCTTCCATTTTCGCTTCCGTCAATCCGCGATTCTCCTTCTCTCGATCTCCGGTCCTTCCTGGCGACCGGCCACCCACCCGAGGCCGCCGCCCGTGAGCGGGGCGGGCTCGCGCGTCAGCGCGTATCTACTTGCGGCGTGGTGCGAGGGCCCCGACGCGGTTGACACCCGGTGCCGCCCAGCAGAACCTGGGACGGAATGCGAGGACGCGTCGTGATTGCCGTGAGCGCCCTCGCGCTTGCCAGCGTCCGCTGCCGCACGGCCACCGTCGTGCGGGTCGAGACGCGCTCGGAGGTCGACTGCGCGCGGCGCGCGCGGGTGGCGGTGGTCATCGCGCACGACGTGCCCGGATTGGCCGGGGCGGTGCCGTCCGCGTTCTCGACGACGTGCGTCGCCGCCGCCGACCGCGGCGACTTCGACACCGGAAGCGTGGTGCTCACGCCGGCGGGCGCGAGCGACGACACCATGGCACTGGCCGTCATGACACGCCCCGATGGCGAGTCGCCCGAGACCTGCCTCGACGCTGCGCAGGCGAACCGCTGCATCATCGCGCGGCGGCAGATGCGCTTCGCTCCCCACGCCGAGCTGACCGTTCCCGTCGAGCTGCGTCTCTCCTGCCTCGGCGTGATGTGCCCCCCGGACCAGACATGTCGCAAGGGCGAGTGCGTCGATGCTCTCCTCTCCACGACCTGCGGATCGTGCGGCGAAGGAGCACTCGGCACCTCGACCGCGCCAGCCTGCGGAGACGTCGCCGGCCTCCAGCCGGGGGCTCCCTGGCCGATGGCAGGCTACTGTCCGACGCGCCCAGGGCGCAGCGGCCGGCGCGGACCGCGCACCGGGAACGTGCGCTGGCGATTCAAGACCGGCGGCGTCGCGTCGATGGCCCCCGCGGTCGCTGCCGACGGCACGATCTACATCGGATCGAACGATCACCTCGTCTACGCCGTGGACCCGGCAGGTAGGGAGGTCTGGCGCGCGGCCGTGCCCGGCAACATCAACGATTCGGGCTTCGTCATCGCCCGGGACGGAACGGTGCTCGTCGGATGCGCGGACGGCAAGATGTACGCGTTCACCCCCGCAGGTCAGCAGCGCTGGGCCACGTCGGTCGAGGGCGACATCGCCTGGACCCCGGTCGCCGGGGGCGACGGCACCATCTACATCGACGGCTCCGACGCAGCGAAGGTGTTGCCCATGTTCGCGCTGGGAACGGACGGCGCCGTGAAGTGGCGGCACGACGGCCCGTTCGGCGTGTCGGCCGCGGCGATCGGTCTCGACGGCGCGCTGTACGTCGGCGGCGCGGACTCTGCGCTCCACGCGCTGCGTCGCGCCGACGGCAGCGAGGCTTGGCGGAGCGCTACCGCCGGAAACCCGGTCTCGCCGTCGGTGGGGAGCGACGGCACGGTCTACGTGACCGACACGCGGGGCCTGCACGCCTTTGCGCCTGCCACGGGCGCCGAGCGCTGGCAATTCGCTCTCACGGCATCGTCGTCGGGCGTCGCGCTCGGCCCCGAGGACGTGATCTACATCGCGCAGCGCGACGGAGCGCTCAGCGCGGTCCGCGCCGACGGCTCGCTGAAATGGTCGTTCGTGTCGGGCACGACGTGGACACGCGCGCCGGCGATCGGCAGCGACGGTACCGCCTATCTCGGCGGCAGCGACGGCGGCGTCTACGCGATCTCCGTCGACGGGACGTTGCTCTGGAAGGTGATGACCGGCGGCGGCATCAACTCCCAGCCCGCGCTCGGCGGCGACGGCACGCTCTACATCGTCTCGATCGACTCGTTCCTCTACGCCATCGGTCCCTGAGCCGCGCCTTCAGAAGCGCACGAGGCCGGGCGAGTAGTCGCCGCTGGGCGTCGGGCGATCGGTGGTCAGGGCGATGTACGTGACCACCCCGCCCACCACCACCACGCCGATCGCCGACCAGAACCACCAGCGCGTGTACAGCGCGGGGCGCGCGATCGGATCGACCCACATCTCCCGCTTCTCCCCTGCCCCGAGCAGCACATTCGCCGACGCGGGATCGAAGCCTTCGCGCTCCGCCACCACGACGTGCTTGCCCGCCAGGAGCCCCGCCTCCACCGGCGCGACGCCGGCGGCCTGGCCGTCGATGCTCACGCGCATGCCCGGCACGTGGCCACGCACCATCAGCAAGGCGGACGTATCCCGTGACACGAGCGCGAAGTCGACGCGCTCCGTACCCCGCGCCGGCACGTCGACGACGCGGCGCATGGGGAAATAGCCCTCCGCGAACACCTCGACGGAGAGACGACCCGCGGTCACCCGCAGCGGCTGGGCCAGCGGCGTCACCCCGACCTGCTTCGCGTCGATGAGCACGCGGGCTCCGGGCACCGGGGACGTGACGACCATCACCCCGACGCGCGCGCGGAGGCGCTCGAGCAGCTCCGGAAGCCCCCGCACCCGGTCCCGCAGCGAGAGCGGAGCCTCGGTCGCGAAGCGCTCGATGGCCTCGAGCGCCTCCGGAAAGCGGCCCAGGAACTCCAGGGCGCGGCCCCGGTTGTAGAGCAGCAGCGCGCTCGGCGCGAGCGCGTAGGCCTCGTCGTAGAGCGTGAGCGCCTCCGCGTAGCGTTTCTTGTCGAGGAGCTCGTCGCCCCGCTTCTTGAGCTCGGCGATGCGCGCCTCGCGCTCGCGGGTCGACCGCGGGGCCGCCTCCGGGCCCTCGAGCGACGTCTGCGCGTGGGCACGGCGGGGCGCGAACGCGACCGAAAGCGACAAGACCACCATCAGCGCAGCTCCACGCGCAGTCGTTCGTCGTGCAGGCACGCGCCGGGTCACGTCGTGCATCACAGGTGATCGGGAATGCTGGGTGGCAACGAACGGCTCGCGGGCCGCGGCGCGCTGCGCTTGGCCCTTCCGCTTGCCGCGAGGGGCGGCGCCGCGGGCAGCGGAAGCTCCGCGGGGGGCGCCGCGCTGGAGGACGCGCCCGGCGCCAGCGCCGGCATGGTGGACGGGTCCGCGGGCGGCGCCGCGGCGACGGTCGCGACCGGCGCCGGCGGCCGCGCGTGGCTCGACCAGGCGCCGACCGAGAGCGCGGTGATCCCGCACGCGACGGCGACGAGCGCCGCCACGCGCAGCGCCGTCGATCCTGGCGCCGTCCGCGGTGGCGGCGCTGCCACCGCCACGGCGCGCGCCGAGCTCGGGGGTGGCGGGGGCACCGCGTCGAGCGTGGCCACGGTCGCCGGCCGCGTCTCGTCGGGATCGCGGACCGCCAGCGCCTCGCCGTCGTCGGCGTGCAGCGCCGTCTCCAGTGCCCGAACGCAGGCGGCGCGCTCCGCGAGCGGCTGCGCAGCCACGCGCTCCACCCAGGCGCCCACGACCTCGGCGGGGGCGATCGCCGTGGTCGCGGCGAGCGCCAGCGCCATCTCGCGGGCGTTCGCGTAACGCTCCTGGCAGCTGCGGGCGAGCCCGCGCATCACGACGGCATCGTAGGCGGCGCCCAGCGCAGGGCGGGCCGCGCTCGGCGCCGCCGGCGTTCCGCGCAGGAGCCTCGCCACCACTTCTCCCTCGGTCGCTCCGGGGTAGGCGCGCTGCGCGGTCAACGCTTCCCACAGCACCACCGACGCCGCGAAGATGTCCGACCGGCGGTCGACCGGCGCGCCCTCCAGCTGCTCGGGCGCCATGTACCCGAGCTTGCCTTTGAGGCCGCCGCCCTCGCGCGTCTCGTGGAGCCGCACATTGGCCTTCGCGATCCCGAAATCGAGCACGCGCGCCACGCCGTCGACGCCGACGATGACGTTCTGGGGCGAGACGTCGCGATGAACGATGCCGAGCGGGCTGCCGGCTTCGTCCACCGCCTCGTGCGCGGCGTGCAGACCGTTCAGGACGTCGCGCGCGACCGCCGCGGCGATCGCCGGCGGCATCGGCGCGCCCTGCTCGGCGACGAGCTTCGCGAGCTGCGCGAGCGTGACGCCCGGGATGTATTCCATGACGATGCACAGGTCGGCGTCCTCGAGGACGACGTCCAGCGTGGAGACGACGTTCGGGTGCCGGATGCGGGCGGCAAGTCGCGCCTCGTCCGCGAACATGGTGGCGAAGTCGGAGTCACCGGCTAAATGTGGGTGCATGCGCTTGATGGCGACGGTCCGCGCGAACCCCACGGCGCCGCGGATCTGGCCGAGATGGACCGCGGCCATGCCGCCCGACGCGACGGGACCGCCGACGACATAGCGACCGATCATGCGTGGCGGCGGCTCGCCCCTCGACGCGGTCATCGGGATGAGACTAGCAGGGTGCAGTCAACGCGGGGCCATGCGTGGACACCGAGCGTGACAGCAGCCGTGACACGTCTCGCCGCTGTCACGCCCGCGCGGCCTCCGGGCCTCCGGACCGGCGCGCCGTTCGCGGCTCGGACCGTGGCGTCGCGCTGGACCGCGACGCTGGGACGCGACGGGCCGCCCCGGCACGGGCGTTGCTCCGAGCACCGCATGCGAACGATCACCTCGACCGTGGCCGCGGCTGCTCTCTCTCTTGCGTCGTTCGCCGCGGCGTCGCGCGCGGAAGCTGCCACCACGCGAAAAGTCGGGCCCGGCGCCCCATACGCGAAGCCATGCGATGCCATCGCCGCAGCGCAGCCCGACGACGTCATCGAGATCGCCGCCGGAACGTACACCGACAGCTGCACGATCGGCGTGAAGGGGCTCACGCTCCGAGGTGTGGGCGGGCGGCCCAAGATCGACCTCTCCGGCACCGACCAACCTGCGCAGCTCAAGGGCATCTACGTGGTGGACGCCGACGACGTCCGCATCGAGAACCTCGAGCTGACCGGCGCCCACATCAGCGACGGCAACGGCGGCAACGCTGCCGGGATCCGGGTGTTCGGCAACAACCTCGTGGTGCACGGCTGCTACATCCACGACAGCCAGAACGGGATCCTCGGCGAGAACAAGACGCCCGGAAGCACGCTCACCGTCGAGAACACCGAGCTCGCCCGCAACGCCCTGGGCGACGGCTGCAACCAGGGCGGCTGCACGCACAACATCTACGTCAACTTCGGGAAGCTCCTCTTCCAGTACAACTGGTCGCACGAGGTCGCGAACGACACCGCCGACAAGGGGCACCTCTTCAAGTCGCGCTCGAAGCAGAGCATCCTGCTCTACAACCGCTTCACCGGCGAGACCGGAATCAACAGCTACGAGCTCAATTTTCCGAACGGCGGGCTGGTCGTGCTCGTCGGCAACGTCGTGCAGAAGAGCGCGAAATCCGGCAATCCGGTGATGGTCGCGTACGGCGAGGAGGGTCTCTCGAACCCCGACCTCCGCGTCTTCGCCGCCAGCAACACCTTCGTCAGCGGCCGCCCGGGAGGTACGTTCTTCAACCTGCAAGGCGCGACGTCGCTCGTCGCGCACGACAACATCTTCGTGGGAGGCGGCGCGCTCTCGAGCACGGGGCAGCTCCCGGCCGACAACCTGTCGGGCGTCGACCCGCTCTTCGTGAGTCCCTCGACCTACGACTATCGCCTGAAGAGTGGATCGCCCGCTGCCGACCGGGGCGTCGCGCCTGGGAGCGCTGACGCGTTCTCGCTCGTCCCGACGCGCGAGTACCTGCAGCCGGTGACGAGCGTGCCGCGGAAGGACGACGGCAAGCTCGACCTCGGCGCGTTCGAGATCGGCACCGACCTGTCTCCCGCGGATGCGGGGGTCGACGGCGGAGGTGACGCGGCGCCGGCCGGACCGAGCGGGAAACCCGGCGGCGCGAACGCGCCCGACGCGGCCGCAGCGTCCGGCGCGCCTGAAGACGGCGCGGCGAGCGGCGACTCGGCTGCGGGCTGCAGCGCCGCGACGGGGGGCGGCGCGCGCTCCGCGGGGGCGGCGCTGCTCGCGCTCTCGGCGGTGCTCGCGGTCCGCGGGCGACGACGCCGTACCTCCTAGGAAACCACGGCCGCGACGGGCGGCCTTGACCATACCGGTTGGATCAAGGAAGGTCACCCCCGGTGAGCGAGGACCACGGCGACATCACGCAGACCGCGAACGGCTCGCCCACCAGCGAGCGGACCCCGCGCGAGCCCGGGGACGCTGGGCTCGTCGTCCTCTACGCGGACGCCTTCGAGACGCTCCCGCCTGTCTTCTTCCTCCCGCACGACGTCGGCATCATCGGGCGCGCGGCCCCCGCGCATGTCGTGATCCCCCACCCCACCATCTCCCGGATGCATGCGCGCATCGCTCGTACCGACGACGGCTTCGTGCTGCGCGATCTCGGCGGTCGCAACGGAGTGATGGTTTGCGGCCGGCGCGTCGTGGAGACGTTCCTCTCCGATGGTGACGAGATCCGCATCGGCGACGTCCTGCTGAAGTTCGTGGTGCGGGGCGCGAGCGGTTACGCGCCCTACCGCCTCGACGGCGTGGTGGCTCCCGGCGCGCGCGCGGTGGGCATCGGCGGCGCGGTGGGCGGCTGGCAGCTCGCTCGCCTCGCGGCGGAGATAGCGAACATCGGGCCGACCGAGCTGCCGGTGCTGGTGCTGGGCGAGACGGGAACGGGCAAGGAGCTGGTGGCGCGCGCGCTCCACGCCGCGAGCGGGCGCCGCGGCCCTTTCCGCGCCCTGAACTGCGCAGCCATCCCTCCGACCCTCGTGGAGAGCGAGCTGTTCGGCTTCAAGAAGGGCGCGTTCAGCGGCGCCACGCGGGACCACGCGGGCATCATTCGCGCAGCGCACGGCGGTACGCTCTTGCTCGACGAGATCGGCGACATGCCGCTCGAGGCGCAGGCAAAGCTGCTCCGCACGATCGAGACCCGCGAGGTAGTACCGGTCGGCGGGGTCATCCCCGAGAAGGTCGACGTTCGCATCCTCAGCGCCACCCATCGCGACGTGCGCGCGCGCGTGGCCGAAGAGCTCTTTCGCGGCGACCTCTACGCGCGACTCAATGGCTATACGTTGTCGCTCCGCCCCCTTCGCGCCCGCAAGGAGGACCTCTACCTGCTGGTCCGCCACTTCCTCGCGGCCGACGGACAGGCGGCGCGCGCCATCACGTTCCGCTTCATGGTCACGGTCTGCCAGCACGACTGGCCGTACAACGTCCGCGAGCTCGCTTCTGCCGTGAAGCGCGCGCTCTCGGTGTCGGAGGGGGGGGCGCTCGACGCGCCCGATCTACCCGAGACCGTCACCGCTTGCATGAACGAGTACGGCGGCGCGCCCCCGGTCACCGAGCCGAGGCCCAGCGCGCGCGCGCTGGAGCCGGCGAAACCGCGCTACCAGCGGCCCACCCCCGCCGAGCTCGAGGCGCTGCTCCGCGAGCACGGCGGCAATGTCGCCGCCGTGGGCCGCGTCCTGGGGAAGGACCGCGCGCAGATCCATCGCTGGTTGCAGATGTTCGCGATCGATCCCGACCGTCATCGCTGAACGCCGGCTTCGACTCACTGACACGGTCCGGGCGAGGGCAGCGCCGGATACGCTCCGATGGCCGGGGGTCGAGCCGCCAGTTGCTGGTTCACGCCCAGCCCGCCCGCGCCCGCGAGCAGCGTTCCGCTGCCGATGAAGGTGTTGTCGGCGACCACGAAGCTCGCCGGGGCTCCCTTGAAGACCGCGATGAACGTCCCGCCGTCCGCGTCGTTGAGGAAGGTGTTACCCCGGATCTCCAGGGTGGTGCCGGTGGCCGGCGTGAAGCTCGAGCTCCCGTACCCGATCATGATCTTGTTCTGCGTGAGAGTGCTCTGCTCGATCACGCTGTTGGTCAGCGAGAAGTCGTTACCGCGCTGCAGGTCGATGCTGTAGCTGTCCGGACCGTCGAGATTGGCAATCACGCTGCAGGTGATGGCGGTGCTCCGAGCGCTGCTCTTGATCATCGACGCACCCGCCACGGCATGCATGAAGCGCGAAGCTCGCACCTTCAGCTTCAGCGAAGACCCGACGAAGAGCGGCACCGAGATCTCGCCGTCGGGACGCGACACGCCGACCTTGTCGAACAGCGTCCCCTCGATGACGAGAGTATCGTCGCTGCTGCTCGAGAGAAGACCCAGCTGCCCGTCGTGGACGAAGAGGTCGGATACCGTCAGGTCCTTGGCCGTTGCGTCGTGCCGTATGCCGGCGCCGTTGAACTCGACATTGGCAAAATCCGAGATCTCGAGTCGCTCGAGACGCGTGCCGCTGGCATAGTTGACGATCACCCCTTTTCCGTCGCAAACCTTGGTGTGCAGGTGAGCATATCCCCCTACGCCGCGGAGCGTCACCCCGTCGGCATGAATGGTGACACAGTCCTGGTAGCTGCCCGCCAGCACCTCGACCAGCGCCCCTGGCTTGGCCGACGCCACCGCCGCGCTGGGGAGCTCGAAGTCACATCCGTGCGGACAGACCTTGATGGCAGCGGGAGTGAATTTCGGCGCGCCATCGGGGGCCAGCGCCGCGTCGGAGCTCGCGGAGGTCGCAGCGTCCGGCGCCGTAGCGCCCGACGCTGTACCGTCGTCCGGAGCGGCTGCGGCGGCCGGGCTCGGCGGGGCGTCGTCGGACGCCGCGGAGCATGCTGCACCAGCCCCGAGCACCGCCACAGCAGCCACGACGCGAAGGCGTAGGCGCCGCATGACTAGCCGAAGACCTTGGGAAGCGGCGTGTTCCGTTGACCGACGAACTGGCTGTACTGAGTATCGATGTAGGGGACCGACTTCGCGAACTCACCGAAGCCGCCGCCGTCTCCCTCGTTGCGATATTCGGACTCGGCCATTCCCATCGAACGCATGAGCGTGATCAGGAGGCGGTTGTAGGCTTGCCCCAGCGGCGTCCCGAAGTCGCTGCGGTTGGCGATGTACTGCAGGGGCTTGAGCCGGAAGTCCATCAGGTATCCGGTGTGGAGCGCCCCGCCCGCGCCCCCGAACGTGGCCACCGGCAGATCGCTGTTGGTGTGGAAGTTGCCATTCGCGAGCTCGGCGGTCCACAGCACGACGGTGTTGTCGAGCATGCTCGAGCCGTCGGCTTCGGTGGTCTGGGCGAGCTTGTTGAGCAGATAGAGCACTTGGTCGGCCTTGAAGCGGCTGAACTGGGCGCTCTGGGCCTCGGCGGTGCCGCCCCCCTCACGATCGTGGGAGTTGCCGTGCGACTCGGAGTAGTTCTGCGGATCGGTGCCGAACTTGTAGTCGTGGATGTAGAACGAGGCGACGCGCGTGAGGTCGCACGACATCGCGGCGACCACCGCGTCGATGTGGTTGTGCCAGAGGTTCTCGCGCGGTACCACCTGGCTGTAGGGAACGAACCCCGGCTTCGTGCAGCTGGCCGCGCTGAGCAGGCGCTTCTGCAGGTCGGTCATCCCCGCCACGTGGGCGTCGAACCGCTGCCGGTCGGCAGCGCTGAGGCGCGAGCTGCTCTGGAGGGCCTTGTAGCGGTCGTAGGAGCGATCGACGAGCAGCTTGTGCCGCGCCGCCGCAGCCTGCGCGGCGGGGTTCGTGTTGGTCGGGTCAAAGAGGGCGTTGAAGACGTTTGCGTCCCCGGCGAGGCCGGGCAAGCGAATCCCCTTGCCGTTGGCATCGCGGTCGAAGCTCATGCTCCCGCCGTCGTAGTCGTTGCCGATCCGTAGCGCCTTGAAGCGCGTCGTGGTCGGGTACACGCTGGGGCTGTTGCCCATGAGGACGTCGATGGAGCGCCCGAACTTGGGCGTGAAATCCGCGTCGCTCACCGGCGTGCTCGCGCAGAGCGGCACCGTCGTGTTGTGGCCGCCTCCTCCGGTGGAGTCGAGCCCGTGAAAGATGTTCATCCTTGCGCGATACGGATCGAACTTCGCATCGAACACCACCGACAGGTTGCCCGGGATATCGGTGAGCTTCTTGTAGAAGGTATTGTCGTCGATCCTCAGGTCCGCCTGGGCCGTGGGAAAGAAGTGCGGCACGTGGTGGCCGACGTAGTGCGCCAGGGCGATGAAGCGCTTGGGGGGCTTGAAGGTATCGGCGGACGCCCGGGGGATCAGCGACGGCAGCATCGGCAGCGCCATGCTGAGACCACCGACCCCCAGGGCGGCCAGCAGACTGCGGCGGGAGAGCGTTCCGTTGTTCATTGCATCCTCGTTGAATGGGCGGCCGTGATCACTGGATTCGCCGCTGGGTGAGCGAAACGTTCAGGATCGATGATTTGATGTTTCGCAGGATGCTCCCCTGGGGGTCCTGCATGGCGTGGTACATGCCGGCGAGCTGGCAGGCGTCTGCAGCGCCCTCGTGCTCCATGCGGTAGTAGCGGAAGACGTGGCGCGTGAAGCAGAGCGGCGCGGTCACCGTCTTGGACAGGGCGGTCATGAGCTCGGGCCCGGAGCCGACAGCCATCGGTTGATCGTCACCGACCTTGAGCGTGGCCGACGTCACCACCGGGTGCGTTGCGATCTTCGTGCCCGACGCGTCGAACATCGTCTCTTCGGTGCGCGCCCGCCCCAGGTTGTCGAAGCCTTCGAGCGCCAGGCCGAACGGGTTGATGCGCGCGTGGCACCCCGTGCACGCGGCGGGCGACGTCCGCTGCGCCGTCATCTCCGCGGTGGAGTACTTGATGGGGTCAGGCGTGAAGGCAAGCGACTCGCGCGCGGCGAGGTCGGCGGTGCTGGGACTCGGGATGTCACCGCACGCGATGCGCCGGAGCATGAACGCGCCACGCAGGATGGGATGCGTCGCCGTCGAGCTGTCGGCCAGGGTCGGGCCGCGCAGCAGCAGCCCCATGTGCGCGTCGTCGGTCGTGACCTCGGCGCCGGGCGTCGCCGGCAGCGCGTGGCCGTAGATCTTGGCCAGCGCGGGCGTCTTTGCGAACGACCGGCGCGACGTCAGGAGGTCCGTGAACGATCCTCGCTTGTCGTAGGTGATGAACTCGACGTACGCGTCCAGCTCGCGCAGCATCTCGGCGGTGAGGCCGTTCGGGTCGACGCCCGCGAGGAAGGCGGGGGCCGTCGGAAGGCCCTGGAACCGCTCGAGCGTGAGCCAGTACCTGACGAAGCGCAGCACCTTCGCGCGCCCCGCCTCGGTCTCCAGCAGGCGATCGACGTGCGCGCCGACGACGGCCTGGTCGGAGAGGGTTCCGTCGTCCGCGGCGGTCATCAGCAGCCCGTCGGGCGGCCCGTCGGTCAACAAGTAGGAGACGCGTGACGCGATCTCGTACGTCGTGAGCTCGAACTTGCCGTCGGCGCCCGCGCGGCCCTCGCCGAGCTCCACGTGGTAGAGAAACTCGGGCGCGAGCACCATGGCTGCGACCACGTCGCCCACGCCCTCGCGCCCGGTGGGCGCGGCCTGGAGGACGGTCGTGAACGCTGCGACGTCGGCGGCGGTGAGCGGGCGGCGGAACATCTGCTTTCCGAGGCGGGCGATGAAGTCGTTCGCGCACGTCGCGGCAATGGGGTCGGCGAGGCTGCACGCACCGGCGACCGCCTGCAGGTTGGCATCGGACTCGATCACGGCCGCGCCGGCGCGGCGGGAGAGCCGGTCGATGGCCTCGAGCTGGCTCGGGTCGAACGCTGCCGGCAGGTCGTTGGGGTCCTTCCGGATGGCATCCGTGCCCATGACGGTGAGAGCCGGCTCGACAGACGCGTAGATGGTCGAACCGAGGGCCGCGCGCAACGTGCTCGCGAGCTCCCCGCGGTTCAACCGACGGATATCGGTCGCGCGCACCGCCGCGGGGTCCCCGCAGTCGAGGCCCGCCACCGGCGGCGGCGGCGCAGCGGGAGGCTCGTCTGGCGTCGGCGATGATTGCCCGAGCAGCTCCGAGGCCGGGTCCGAACATGCGTAGACACCGGCCACGAGGGCGACGGTGGCGACGAGCCCAAGGGAACATCGACGAGCCATGGTTGGCCTTCGAGCAAGCGGTGTGCCCTCCCCCGCGGGCATCGAGAAGCTCCGAGAGCGCGGGATTCGTGCGGGGTCGCGGGCGCGGAACCATGACGTCAGCGCGCGCGGTCCGTGACAGGTCCCGTCCGTCGTCACGCTGTCACGCTCGCTGTCATGCTCGGCGGCCCCCCGAGCTCGCCATCCTTCCCTCCCTGCCCCGGTATCGCTAAGGAAGGAGCGCGACGAGGCTGCGCGTGTCGGAAGCGTCGGTGACGGTGGGCTTCCGTCAGCCGGAGGGCGTGCCGGACGGCTCGGTCGTGAGCTGCTTCCGGGTGCCACCCGAGGTGGCGGGTCAGCGGCTGGACGTCTTCCTCCAGAGCCAGCTGAAGCGCACCAGCCGGACCCGCACCCAGTTCATCGTCGCCGCCAGCGCTTACGACGTGCGCGGCAAGCGCCTGCGGTCGAACCACCGCGTCCAGGCCGAGGAGCACGTGCTGCTGTGGCGCGCGCCCTGGGACGAGGTCGAGGTCCCGACCGACGTGCCCATCCTCTACGAGGACGACCATCTCTTCGCGGTCGACAAACCGGCGCTCCTGCCGGTGCACCCCACCGCGCGGTACCACAAGAACACGCTCATCAACCTCCTGAAGTCGCGGCGACCCGGCCAGTTCGTGTCGCTCGGGCACCGCATCGATCGCGAGACGAGCGGGGTGCTGTTCGTCGCCAAGTCGGCGGCCGCCGCCGCGCGTTGAAGAAGGTCATCGAGGGCCGCGGCATCGAGAAGGCGTACGTCGCCGTGACCTGGGGCACGCCGGACCGCGAGCTCGCGCCGGGCCTGGGCGGCGCGGTGCAGCCCGCGCCGAACGACGGCCCGGGCGCCTTCCGCTACGAGCGCTCGATCGAGCTCGATCCCACGAACTCGTACCGCGTGAAGATGCGCCTCGGCGCCTCGGAGAGCGCGCTCACGGCCGCGACGCGCTTCCGCGTCGAGGGAACGCGCACGCGCGACGGGAAATCCTACTGCCGCGTCAGCTGCGAGCTGGAGACCGGGCGGCAGCACCAGATCCGCATCCACCTAGCGAGCCTGGGCGCGCCGATCGTGGGCGACAAGCTCTAGGGGCCGGACGAGACATGCTTCGCGCGCGGCGCCGACGGCGAGCTGACCGCGGAAGACGCGGTCCGCCTCGAGCTCCCGCGCCACGCCCTGCACGCCGCCCGCCTCTCTCTCCTGCACCCGATCACGCAGGAGCGCCTGACGGTCGAAGCTCCGTTCCCCCCCGATCTGGCGGAGTTCTGGTCGAGCCTCTCCCCGCTCTAGCGGCACCCCAGGCGCGCTCTGCCGCGCGGAGCCTTTTTCGGCGCCCGTCGTCCACGGCGTCGCGCTCTGGCACCACATGCTCTTCGCCGGCAGCACCGAGGGCGCGCACCGCGCGTGCGTGCTCCTCGGCATCATCGCCACCTGCCGGGCCCAGGGGGTCCCCGCGCAGGCGTACCTCACCTGGGCCTTCGACCGCCTCGGCACGCACCGCGACATCTTCGCCCTGCCGCTCGAGGAGATGACCCCTGCGGCCTTCAAGAAGACGCTGGCCTGAAGCCCGGGCACGATCCCGCGCGGGCGAGGAACTTCTCGATGCGGTCGTTGAGCGCGGCGGCGGCGTTCTCGAAGTGGTGCCCGGCGTTCTCGATCACGAAGCGCTCCGCCTCGAGACGGGTCTCGAGCACGTCCGAGATCACCTCGTAGAGCGGGTTGCGGCCGCCGGAGACGACGAGCTTGGGGAAGGTGGTCGCGCGCAGCGCGTCGAGCGGGAT
>JAYTHX010000108.1:0-17422 GCA_043732195.1 Polyangiaceae bacterium | reverse complement strand
GCGCGATGCCCTCGACCACCGAGCGATCGACGAGAAACTGCATGGGCGTCTTCCTCCCGAGCCGTTCGTAGAGCTCGGCGGGGGTCGCGTAGTCCGCGAGCTCCGGGTAGCGCGTCGCAGCCGACGGCGGCAGGAACGGCACCGCGCCCGCCGCTCGCGCGAACGTGATGCCCGCGCCGATCTGCACGAAATTGTCGCCCACGGTGTTGATGCTCAGCAGCGCGTGCGGCGCGACGCGCACGCCGTTCTCGTCGAACTGCGGCTTCAACATGTAATAGGGCGCGAACGCCACCGGGTCGGCGGGATCGAACGCGGCCTGCGCGAGATCGCGAAAGCGCCGCAGCGAAGGCGACTGGCGATGGAACCCGAAGCCTTCGTTGGGCGCGACCAGCGAGGAGCCGACGGGATAGAAGACGTCGCGGAACTGCGCGCAGCCGAGCTCCTCTGCGCACTTGTTCGTGTCGGGATTCGCGACATCGAGCGCGTGCAGCGCCGCTTTCTCCCAGGTCGAGATGCGGCGACCCACCGGGGCCTCGCGCAGCACCGCGCAGCCGTCGTACGACTTCACGACGTCGGGCGCGGTGTAGATCTGGACGTCGAGCTTGTCCCCCACGCTGGTCGGGATCGCGATCTCGAAGCGTCCGTCCTTGCCGGTACGCGCGCAGCGGCTCTCGCCGTTCGCCACGTTCGCGACCACGACCGTCATCTGCTCGCTCAGCTCCGCGGGCTCGAGGCAGGCGATCTCGAGCTCGTGGTTCTCGTCGCCCTCGTTGACCACGATGCGCACCGAGCGCTGCGAGGCGCCGCAGCTCGTGCCCATCTTGCGCTTGTCGGTGTCGGGGCGCTCCGAAGCGGGCACCGAGAACACGACCGGGCCCATCAGCTGCGCGGTCACGGCCTCGACGACGCCGTAAGAGCGGAAGCCGACGTCGAGCGCGAGCGAGCCGCCGCCCGACATCGGCGCAGCCGCGACCATGTACGGCTCGATGCCGCCCTGGATGCCGCTCATGATGCCGCCCAGCGACTCGCCGGCCGCGAAGTAGGAGACGTTCGGGCCGCCCACGTCGACCGTGCCGTCGCCGTCGAAATCGCCCGCGAGGTCCGGCTTGCCGTCGTTGTTGAAGTCCTGCGTCGACATGGTCTGGCCGTCGAACGTGCGCAGGATGCGGAGCGCCTGCATGCCGTCGAGGATCCCCTGCCGGACGTTGTCGCGCGTGTGGAAGATGTGCGCCGTCCACCAGAACCAGCCGCTGTCGGGCTTGCCGTCGCCGTTGAGATCGTGGGCGCGGCCGTTCTTGAAGGCGCCGAGGAACGGGACGAGGCAGTTCACGGAGAGGCGAGCGGAGGCGAGACTCTCGTCACTCTCGCCGAAGACGAGGCCGTGCTCGGGGTTGTTGTAGCCGAAGAGCGCGATGCCCTGGCGCGCATAGTCGCCGGCGTAGAAGAGGATCTCGTCGGAGTGCCCCGTGACGCCGTGGCCCCAGAACGCGACGGGGAAGGGACCCTTCTTCCCGCCCCTGGCCTTCGGCACCGAGAGGAACCACTGCACGGAGTCCCGGTGGACGTCGGCGGCGCCGGTCTTGAAGTCGACGTGGAAGCGCGTGTCGGGATCGCGCGAGGCGGGATCGCCCATCAGGTAGGGCGTCTCGAACGACCCAACGACGAGGTGGTCGACGTTGCCGAACCCCGCCTCGACCGCCGCGAGATCACCGGCATCGAGCCCGAAGACCTCCTTGAAGAGCGTGGAGAACGACTCCTTGATATCGGGCTCGTTGAGCTTGATCGCGTACGGCGTGGCGGCGCGCTTCGCGCACACGGGCGACGCGGCCGCCAGGTCCCCCTGATCCTCGCCCTGCGGCTTGGGCCCGGCGAGCTGCTTCACGCTCATCACCGGCGGGAATTCGGAGGCGAAGCGCGCGAACGGTCCCTTGCCGTAGAGCCCGTCCCGCAGCAGGACCATGTCCTCGTGCGTGGGCTGCGTAGTGAACGTCCACGCAAAGGCGACGTGCTCGAGCCCGGTGCCGGCGATGTCGCCGAAGTAGTTCGCGAGGCGTTTGTCGCGCAGCACGTCGGCGACGCGCGCGATGCTGCTGCGCTGCGAGGCGTGGTGGATGCTCTCGAAGGGCGAGCGCACGGGCTCGCGGTTCGCGCCGCGCAGGCGATCGGTGAGGATGACCGCGTACTCGGTCTTCTCGTCGAGCGGGACGACGGGCCGGACGATGAACGTGTCGGTCTCGCGCTCGTACCAGGTCAGCAGGTTGTCGACGCCCGCGATCCCCTTGTTTCCGAGGGTGTTCGGATGATCGAGGATCCCGTCGAAATCGCGATCGAGCTCCGGGCGGTAGGCCGACTGCGGAAGGCCCGCGCCCTCCTCGACGGTCTCGAACGCGAGGTTGCTCTCGCTCGCCTTGGGATCGTTCGGCAGGTAGCGGAACGGATCGCGCACGACGACCGGGTAGTAGCCGTTGCCCACGTCGAGGAAGACCGGCAGCCCGGTGGTGAGGTTCACGACGTAGATCGGGTCGTTCGAGAGGTCATGCTCGTCGCCCTGCATGCGCGAGGCGACGTCCTCGAGGTCGATGGCGGCGGCGAGCGGATCGGAGCCCGGCGCGCGATCGAAGCCGACGCTGATGGGCGAGGAGATCCCCCAGCCCTCCATCGACGTGAAGTCCTCGCGCGCGTTGCGCTCCATGAACGTGGGCGCGACCAGGCTCACGTTGATGCGCCGCCCGGTGCGGCTCGTGGGGTCGGCGAAGCACGCGACGTCGTTGGGGAGCGGCACCTCGGGCAGCGGCCGGTGCGCCGTGTCGAACTTCACGACCGGCCCCGTGCCGGCGGGCGTGGCGCGCAGGCCGTCGGGCGCGGTGTCGATCCCGCAGGCCGCGCCGAGCGCGAGGATGCAGACCGCGGAGACGAGGAGCGAGAGGCGGTGCGTCGCGAGGTTCATGGTGGTGCCCGCCTTCAGAAGAGGAGCCCGAGGCGGCTGATCACGATCCACTGCGGGGGCAGCCGATCGCCGTCGGCGTTGTCGAACGCCGCGCCGGGCAGCAGCAGGCCGGCCTGCGCGCCGATCACCGCCTTGAGGTCGTAGTCGAGCGGGAAGCGGCCCTCGAAGCCGGCGTCGAATTCGACGCCGAGGTCCTTCTTGTGGCGGTCGCCGCCGCGGTAGTTGAGATAGGAGCCCTGCGTCGCGAGGCGGTAGGGGTCGACGAGCTCCGTCGTCGCCTGCGCGAGCACCATGCCGGCCTTCACGTCGAGGAAGTGCCGAGGGCGGTAGATGAACGTGGGGTTCACGTACTGCGCGCCGAACACGCCGCCGTTCGAGGGCAGGAGGTCGACGCCCGGCGTGGGGCGGCTCGCGTTCGTCAGCAGCGCGTCGGTGGCGGCGGTCGCGGCGCGCGACGTCTGGAAGCGCATCAGCTCGTCGAAGAGGAGGAGGCCGACCTTGTGGTTCGGATCGAACACGAAGCGGCGCTGCGTCGTGTCGTACGGATCGGCGTCGCCGGAGGCGTAGCCGACCTCGAGCTGTGCGACGAGATCGCCGTAGGGCACGCCCTGCGGCGACGGCCTGCCGAGGTAGTGCTTGCTGAGCCCCTTCGCGTTGTCCTCGGCGCCGGCGCTCTTCGGATCCGCGTCCTTCCACGCGCCGGTGGCGAAGCTGCGGTGCACGACGCCGATGATCGCCGCCCCGCCGTAGCTGCGGAGCGTGGTCTTCGTGCCGTCGAGCGCTTGATCGGCGGTGCGGAGGATGCTCGTGGAGCCGGCGATCAGCGCCGCCTCGGCCTCGGCGAAGAGGAACGCGTTGTGGCCGGGCACGGGGGTCGCGATGCGGCCGTTGAGGTCGATGGCGAGCGCGTCGAGCGTGTCGGTGTAGGGGAAGAGATCGGAGCCGCTCGTGTGGTCGTTCGTCTGGTGGCGGAGCGTGCTGAAGATGCCGAGCTTGTTGTACTCGTGCTCGTAGAACGCGGCGAGCACGCCCTGGAACGCCTGCTGCCCGCGCGTGAGGCGTGCGGTGTTGTCGCGGTAGACGAGGTCACCGGCGAGCGCGACGATGAAGTCGCTGTCGGCGCCGCCCGGCTTCGTCGCGAAGAGGATGCGCTCGCTGATCGAGCCGTAGCGGTAGTCGCCGAAGAGGGTCGGGTGGTCGCCGTCGTTGGCGAGGATGCCCATGCCCCAGTGGTTCGGCTGCTGGCCGATGCGCACCAGGCCAAAGGGAAGCCTGTATTGTGCATAGAGCCAGCGCGGCTGGATGTTGCTGAAGCCGTTGTACTCGTCGCGCGGGGTCTGGTCGGCGCCGGTGTCGTGGGCGAGCTCGCCGAAGAGGACGCCGCTCAGCACGTCGAGCTGGCCGACCAGCTCGAGGGTGTCGCGGATCTGGAGGCGCGGCGTGACGCGGATCCAGTGCGTCACGAACTGGTTTTGCCCGAGCGAGTCCTCGAGGAGCCCGGGCCGCCCGTTCACGCGGCTCGCGGTGGGCGTGAGCGTGAAGCTCTTCTGCACCTGGTAGCGGATCTGGTGCTCGCCGTGGAGGATGAAGCGGAACGCCTCGGCGTCGGCGACGGGCATCTCCGCGCGGCCGGTATCGAGGAGGAGGCGCGGCAGATCGCGCGGGACGTCGCCCTCGCCACCGCTCCCGTCGGCGCGCGCGCGGGAAGAAAGAAGAAAGAGCCCGAAAAACGACGCAGCAACGAGCACCTGTCTCATGAGCGCGCGCAGCATAGACACCATCTGCCTGGAGCGAGAGCGAGATCACAGGAGGCTCGGTGGCCCGGAGCAATCTTGCCTGTGCGACCTGCCAGGTCGCGGCGACCCACGTCCCTCCGGGTCTCCGGTGGTCTCGTTCTCCCCATGGATGAAGCCTCGTCCACATGGGGTTCTCATGTCTCACCTTCGGCGACACCTCCTGCATTGATCCCAAGAGGTTAGCTTCGTTCGACGTGGCGATCGATCGCGGCGCGCTTCGTGCATGATGTAGGTCACTGTCGGCCCGAAGCCGGCATCGCAAGAGGTCGCGGAAGCCCGAGCAGCTCGTCCGATTCGAACGAATCGCCGCGAGATCTTCTCCGCACACCGCAACGCCCTCGCGCTGTCTCGGTCTCGCCAACGCTGATCAGAAGGAGCTCCGCGCACCCCAACGGCCCTGCAGAAATGATGTTCGACCGCGTGCCTGTGCATGGAGCCCTGGGCTCTATCCCCCGACCACCTCCTCTTCATCGAGCTGGTGGTCGGTTTCATTTTGTCGTGTCCGCTTCGTCTCCGCGCTAAGCGCCACGCATGTCCGTGCCCGTGGTTGTCGGTCGGCCGCTCTCGCTCTCCGACCTCGAGGACGTCGCGGTCCGCTCGCGCGCCGTCACGTTCGCCGAGGAGGCCCGCGCCAAGGTCGACCGCTCGCGCGCCGCGATCGACGCCATCGCCCACGCCGGTGACGCCGCGCCCAACGTCTACGGCGTCAACACTGGATTCGGTGCGCTGAGCGAGACGCGCATCTCCGCTGCCGACGTGCGCCAGCTCCAGCAGAACCTGGTGCGCTCGCATTGCACCGGCGTCGGCCCGAACCTGTCGCCCGCCGAGGTGCGCGGGATGATCCTCCTGCGCGCGCAGGTGCTCGCGCTCGGGCACTCCGGCGTGCGCGGCCTGCTCGTCGACGTGCTGGTCGAGCTCCTCAACAAGCGCGTCCATCCGCGCATCCCGGTCCAGGGCTCGGTCGGCGCCAGCGGCGATCTCGCGCCGCTCGCCCATCTCGCGCTCACCATGATCGGCGAGGGCGAGGCGCAGATCGGTGACGGCCCGATGCGCCCGAGCGCCGAGATCCTCCGCGAGGTGGGCATCACGCCCATCGTGCTCGAGGCGAAGGAAGGCCTCGCGCTGATCAACGGCACGCAGCTCATGGCATCGCTCGGTACGCTCTCTGTGCTCGCCGCCGAGCGCCTCTGCACCGCCGCCGACGTGGCGGGTGCGATGAGCCTCGAGGCGCTCAAGGGCTCGACGCGCCCGTTCGACGAGCGCCTCCAGGCGGCGCGGCCGCACCCCGGGCAGAAGACGGTCGCGCAGAACCTTCGCACGCTCCTCGCCGACAGCGAGATCGCGGAGAGCCATCGCGACTGCAGCAAGGTGCAGGACGCCTACTCGCTCCGCTGCATGCCGCAGGTCCACGGCGCGAGCCGCGACGCGCTGGGCTGGGTGCGCGGCGTGCTCGAGCGCGAGATCAACAGCATCACCGACAACCCGAGCGTGTTCGTCGATCGCGGCGAGACCGAGATCATCAGCGGCGGCAACTTCCACGGCCAGCCGCTGGCCCTGGCGCTCGACCTCGCGGCGATGGCCACCGCCGAGCTCGCCAACATCAGCGAGCGGCGCGTCGAGCAGCTCGTGAACCCGGCCCTCTCCACCGGGCTCACGCCGTTCCTCGCCGCGGGCAGCGGCCTGCACTCCGGCTTCATGATCGCGCAGGTCACGAGCGCTTCGCTCGTGAGCGAGAACAAGATCCTGTGCCACCCGGCGAGCGTCGACTCCATCCCGTCCTCGGCGGGCAAGGAGGACCACGTCTCCATGGGCAGCATCAGCGCGAAGAAGCTGCGCGACGTCGTGGTCAACGTTCGCGCGTGCCTCGCCATCGAGATCATGACCGCCGCTGCCGGCCTCGACCAGCGCGCGCCGCTCAAGCCGAGCAAGGGCGTGCAGGCCGCGCTCGCGGCGGTGCGCAAGCACGTCGCGCCCATGACCGGCGATCGCCCGCTCTACATGGACATCGGCGCGGTCACCGCGCTCGTCGCCGACAGCACGCTCGTGGGCGCGGTCGAGACGTCGGTGGGCAGTACGCTCGCTTGATCAGTGCAGGAGGCGCGCGCGCGGGATGCCGAGCTTCGTGGTCGGCCGCGTGCGCGGGCCGATGAGCCCCCGGAGCTTCGCGATGGCCTCGGGCGGCGGCGCTCCGGGCGCGCGCGCGCCGGCGAAGTCGTCGGTCACCACCAGGACCGGCCAGTAGTTCGCGGACTCGGGGCCCGTGTACGCGGTCATCACCAGGATGTCGTAGCCGGGCCGCGACGGCGCATCGATGGTGATCTGCACCTTCTGGCCGACCTTCACGCGGTCCGCGCTCAGCGAGTACGAGAAGCCCGACGGCTTGCCGCCGCCGCCGAAGTCGGCGTGGCTCAGCGCGCGCATGGGCACGAGCGGCGTGCCGGCCTGATCGGAATACACGATGGCGTCGATGGTGCGTGAGCCGCCGGCCTTGATGCTGATCGCCTTCGTGGTGACGGTAGCGTTCTGATTCGGCGCGCCGTAGTCGGGCACCTGGATGGGATCCTCGGCGGTGGGGATCACCTGGAGGTAGGGAGCGGCCTTCGCCGGTGCGCACGGGTACTTGCCGCCGAGCGACGCGGTGTTCGACCACTCGCGCTGCACGAGGAAGCCGATCTCCGCGGGGCGGAGGTTGTCGCGATCGAGGTACGTGCAGAGGTCGCCCAGCTCGCCGAGCATCACGACCTGCCAGGCCCAGTGCGCGTCATCGAGCTTGCTGTAAGCGGGCGTCGACATCGGGAAGGGATCGGTGGCCCACTCGAAGTACTCGTGGCTCGCCGAGACGGTGAGGTCGTCGATGTCGGCGCAGCGCGGGAGCACCGCATAGCCGACGTGCTTGCCGCCGACCGTGACCTCGGAGTGATAGCCGCCGTAGCCCTGGCAGCTCTGGCCGAGCGCGCCCGCGCCATCCATCGTGATGGTGGTGCTGGCGGGGTAGTAGATCGAATAGAGCGTGTTCACGTCGGGCGCACCGAACTCGGGGTTCGCGCCGCTCAGCTTGCCGATGAGCCACGTCTCGATGGCGACGGACGTGATGGTGGCCGGCGCCGCTTCGGTGAGCGTGATGGTCGCGCCGGTCGTCATCGGCCCGACCTTGTACTGCGCGCCGAGATCCTTCCAGTACTGCGAGGCGCCGATCTTGGTGGTGAAGGTGCCGATGCTCGCGGCGAGCGCATCACCCGCGTAGACGATGGGGATAACCTTGGGCGTCTTGATGGTCGGCCCGCCGCGGCTCTCGACCTCGGGGAAGGCGAGCTTCGGGAGCGGCTTCGGCGGCGCGGCGTCCGGGACCTCGGCGGCGTCGGCGTCGGCGTCGGCGTCGGCGTCGGCGTTGGCGTTGGGGGTGCCGGCCTCCTCGGCGGCCGGTGCGGAATTGATGATCGTCTCGGTGCTGCACGCGGCGATCGAGCCGAGGATGGGTGAGAGGGAGAGGACCGCGAGGCCGAGCATGGAGCGTCGAATCATCGGGCCGCGGGACTGCACGGCACATGCCACATAGTCGCACCTGAGCGGGCGCCGCGGGACGGGCTGCAACCCAGAAATCCGTCGCAATTGACAGGTCAGTCAACGTTCTCACGCAGCAGCGAGCCACCTGCGCCGTCGGATCGCGGCTCAGATTGTGCCAGCTTGGAAAGTCCGATGGCACGATCCGGCACCACCTGCACTGCCTGGCCCGTCGTAGTCTGCGCCCATGGTCTCGACGCGCGCCCTCCTCGCCCTCTTCATCTCCCTCGCCGCCGCGGCGTGCGGGCCTCCCCAGCGCGACGTGGCCGCCGCCGATGTGCCGAAGCTCAAGTCCCTCGAAGAGGTGATGGACGCGCAGTCCACCGTCGCCGACCCGCAGATGAAGAAGGCCGGCAACGCCCAGTACGCCGACGCCGACTACGCCGCGTTCGCCGAGGTCTCGAACCGCATCCAGGCGACGAGCACCAAGGCGAAGGAGTTCACGCGCGGCCCCGACTTCGACAAGCTCGCCGATCAGCTGCACGAGACCGCGGTGAAGCTCGGAAGCGCCGCCGGAGCGAAGGACGCGAAGGCCTCCTCTGACGCGCTCACCGCGATGAAGGCGACCTGCCAGGAGTGCCACGGCAAGTTCAAGTAGGATCCTAGCGCTTGATGCGCGACCTCCGGCGGCTCCTCGGCTTCGTGCAGCCCTACCGGCGGATGGCGATCGCCGCGCTCGTCCTCCTGACGGCGATGGTGGTGCTCGACCTCGCGATCCCGCGGATGATCCAGCACATCATCGACGAGGGCATCGGCCACCGTGATCGCGGCGTGGTGGTGCGGACGGCGCTCGTGATGCTCGGCATCTCGGCGGTGAGCACCGCGATCGCCATCGCGAACAACATCACCTCGGTGCGCGTTGGCGAGGGCGTCGCCCGCGACCTGCGCGAGGCGCTGTTCCTCAAGATCCAGCAGTATTCGTTCGGCAACCTCGATCGCCAGAAGACCGGGCCGCTCCTGGTGCGCCTCACCAGCGACGTCGGCGCGGTCAAGAGCCTCACGCAGATCTCGCTGCGCATCGGGACACGCGCCCCGCTGCTCATGCTGGGGAGCGTGGCGCTCATGTTCGCGACCAGCCGGCACCTCGCGCTCTTCATCCTGCCGCTCCTGCTCGTCACCACCGCGCTCATCGCGTTCTTCGTGCTGCGGATGGAGCCTCTCTTCCGGCTGGTCCAGCAGAAGCTCGACGTCGTGAACAACGTGCTCCAGGAGAACATTGCCGGCGCGCGCCTGGTGAAGGCCCTCGTTCGGGCGCAGCACGAGGGCGAGCGCTTCGAGCGCGCGAACGAGGACATGACCATGCGGTCGATCCGCGTGATGCAGCTCATGTCGACCATGACCCCTGCGCTCACGATGTGCATCAACGTCGGCGTGGTGATCGTGATCGGATTCGGCGGGCAGCAGTCGATTGACGGCGAGCTGTCGGTCGGACAGATCGTCGCGTTCACGAACTACCTGTTCACCACCATGACCCCGCTGATCATGATGACGATGCTCTCCAACACGTGGGCCTCCGGCCTCGCCTCGCTGCGGCGCATGGACGAGATCCTGGAGAGCGTGCCCGACGTCGTCGACGCGCCCGACGCGCGGGAGCTTCCGGCCTCGGCCACCGCCGAGGTCGCCTTCGACGACGTCTCGTTCACCTACGGCGGCGAGGGTCGTGACAAGGTGCTGTGCGAGATCACGCTGGCCGCCGCGCCAGGGAAGACCGTCGCGATCCTCGGCTCCACCGGCGCCGGCAAATCGACGCTCGTGAGCTTGATTCCGCGCTTCTACGACGTCACGAGCGGCGCGTTGCGCGCGTTCGGCAGCGACGTGCGGGAGCTCACGCAGGACTCGCTCGTGCGCCAGGTCGGCTTCGTGCCGCAGGAGTCGGTGCTCTTCTCCGGCACCGTGCGCGACAACATCCGCTACGGCCGGCCCGACGCCTCCAAGGAGGACGTGGTCGCCGCCGCGCGGGCCGCGCAGGCGCACGACTTCATCACGAAGATGGCGCAGGGCTACGACAGCCGCATCGAGCAGCGCGGCGCGAACCTCTCTGGCGGCCAGAAGCAGCGCATCGCCATCGCGCGCGCGCTGCTGGTCGACCCGAAGCTGCTCATCCTCGACGACAGTACGAGCGCGGTCGACGTCGAGACCGAGACGCGCATCCAGCAGGCGCTGGCCGAGAAGAAGGAGGGGCGCACCACCTTCGTGGTCGCGCAGCGGATCAGCACGGTCCTCGATGCGGACGTCATCGTGGTGCTCGAGAAGGGGCGCATCGTGGCGCAGGGCACGCACCCCGAGCTCATGGTCGCCTCCCCGATCTACCGCGAGATCTACGACTCCCAGCTCGGCAAGGGGCTCGCCGACGGATGAGCGCGCAGGTCTCGGGCGGCGCGATGCGCGGGGGGATGCGGCCCGGTCACGGCGCGCCGGCGGCGATCGCGCGCGCGAAGGATCCGCGGGGCACGCTCACGCGGCTCGCCTCGTACTTCTCCGACTTCCGCGCGCGGCTCTGGCTCGTGGCGGGCACGATCGTCGTCTACACGCTGCTCGGCCTCGTCGGGCCGTACCTGATGGGGGTCGCGCTCGATCGCTACATCGTGGCGCGGGACGCGGTGGGGCTCGGGCGCATCGCGCTGATCATGCTCGCGGCGTTCCTCACGAGCAACGTGATGCAGGGCTTCTCGAGCTGGCTCATGGCGAGCGTCTCGCAGCGCGCGTTGAAGCGACTGCGGCGCGAGCTGTTCGGTCACCTCCAGACGCTCCCCATGGACTTCTTCGAGCGCAATCCGTCGGGCGAGCTCATGAGCCGGCTCACGAACGACATCGACGCCGTGAACCAGGCGGTGGCGCAGAACATCACCTCGCTGTTCGCGAGCCTACTGTCGATGGCGGGGATCCTCGTCGCGATGTTCGTGCTCGATCGCTGGCTGGCCATCGCCTCGCTGCTGGTTGTGCCGCTCATGTTCTGGTTCACCCGCTTCGTCGCGGTGTTCACGCGCAAGGGCTTCAAGGAGCTCCAGAAGCACCTCGGAAAGCTGAACGGCGTCATGGAGGAGGCGATCGGCGGGCAGAAGATCGTGACCGTGTTTCGGCGGAACGACGCGGTGCTCGCGGCGTTCCGCGCGGAGAACGAGGCAGTCTATCGCGCGGGGATCTACGCGAACACCTATGCGCTCCTCCTGATGCCGCTCACCACGGTCCTCGGGAACCTGTTCGTGATCGTGCTCGCGGCGCTCGGCGGATGGCTCGCGCTCTCGGGGCTGGTGAGCGTTGGGGTGATCGCGACGTTCATCAACTACGGGCAGAACTTCGTCTCGCCGCTGCGGCAGCTCTCGAACCTCTACAACACGCTCCAGGCGGCGCTCGCCGGCGCCGAGCGGGTGTTCGAGATCCTCGACACGCCCTCCGAGACGGACGACGCGGCGAAGGCCAAGGCGCTCCCCGCGGTGCGCGGCGACGTGAAGCTCGATCACGTGACGTTCGGCTATCGGCCCGGCACCACCGTCCTCGACGACGTGTCGCTCGAGGCGAAGCCGGGGCAGATGGTGGCGCTGGTGGGGCCGACCGGGGCCGGGAAGACCACGATCATCAACCTGCTCACGCGGTTCTACGAGATCGGCAGCGGGCAGATCGCGATCGACGGCGTGGACATCCGCGACCTGCGGAAGGACGACCTGCGGCGCAAGCTGGGGCTCGTGCTCCAGGACACGTACCTGTTCGGCGCGACCGTGATGGAGAACATCCGCTACGGCCGCCTCGACGCGACCGACGCCGAGGTGGTGCAGGCCGCGGAGATGGCGGAGGCCGACCATTTCATCCGGCAGCTCCCGAGCGGCTACGAGACGGTGCTCTCGGAGCGCGCGGGCAACCTTAGCCAGGGCCAACGGCAGCTGCTCGCCATCGCGCGCACACTGCTCGCCGACCCCTCGATCCTCGTGCTCGACGAGGCGACGAGCAGCGTCGATACGCGCACCGAGGCGCGCATCCAGAAGGCGCTCCTCCGCCTGATGAAGGGGCGCACGAGCCTTGTGATCGCGCACCGGCTCAGCACGATCCGCGACGCCGATCAGGTGCTGGTGATCGACGGCGGGCGCATCGTGGAGCGCGGCAAGCACGAGGAGCTCCTGGCGCAGCGCGGATTCTATTTCCAGCTCTACACGAGCCAGTTCAAGGGGCACGCGATCTGAGACGCGCGCCTGCTACTCCGCGCCGGCGCCGGGATGGTGCGCACGTGCCGCGGCCTGGCTGATGGTGATCTGGTGCGGCGCGAGGCCGTTCGAGCCCGGCCAGCCAGGGGGCGAAGACCTGGACGGCGAAGAGGTCTGTGATTCTGGCGGTTGGTCATTGCGCCTACGGCGTCGCCACGGCCGAGGTTACAGCGGCCTGCCGCGGGACCACGAGTGTGAAGGTCGCGCCGCAGCCAAGGCCAGTGCTTCGCGCATTGAGGCTCCCTCCAAGCTCGACCGCCGCGCAGGCGCTCGCGTGCAGGCCAAAGCCGTGGCCCTCCGGTTTCGTCGTGAATCCATGCGCGAAGATCTTCGTCAGATGCGCGGAGTCGATACCCACGCCGTTGTCGTCGACCTCGAAGGTGAGCCGATCGGGCGCTAGCGCCGCGACGCGGACCGTCAGCCTGCGCCCTTCAACGCGGGTGTCGGTTGCTTCTGCTGCGTTGGTGAGAAGATTGACGAGTATTTGAAGAAGCTTGTGACGATCGATGCATATCTCGGCGACGTCACCGAGACGTGAGTAATCGGTATTGGCGGTGATGTCACGACGGTCGAAGGAAGCGCCGCTCATGCGGACGGCGTCATCGACGAAAGAACGCACATCGATTCGCTCGGTGGGTGCGCCGCCGCGCGCGTGAGACTGCTGCGTCGTGACGATTGCCTTGATGTGCTCGATGCTACGCTCCAGGCATGCGAGCTCCTCGATTGCACGAGTACGCGACGCGTCGAGCGCCTGGCCGATTCCTTCGAGGTAGTCGAGGAGCTTCTTGCCCCGAGGGTCCTCGTTGAGAAAGCGCCCCGGGTCGGGCTGGGCGCGCAGCAGTGCAACGGCCCTGCCGACGCCCGAGCCCCTCGACGTGCGTGCGAGCTCGGCGACGACATTGGCCGAAACGTTCGCGCTGTTGAGCACGTTGCCGATGTTATGCAGCACGCTGGTCGCGACGTCGGCCATGCCGGCCTTGCGCGACGCATCCACCAGGGCCCGCTGGGTCGACTTCAGCTCATCGACGTTCGCTGTCAGCCGCTGGTTGGCGTGCTCCAGCTCCTCGTTGGCCATGAAGATGTCGCGCGAGCGGTCTTCGATCATGCGCTCGAGGAGCTCGATCTGCCGCTCGCAGCGCGCGAGCTTTTTACCGGAGGCCTCCTCGGAATTCATGCCGCTTGCCGGGGAGGAAAGCGCACGTGGAATTCGCAGGCGTCCGCCCCGCGGCTCGTACACACGGTCTCGACCCAGGTGAGCGGCGTCTCGAAGTGATCTCCGCACCCCTCCAGTAGACCGGTCATCAGCGCGCAGACGCGGCGCGCCGACTCGTAGTGGAGCACCAGCTCGTCGGGGCCGGGATCGGTGAACGTGATCCGGGGGGTGACGGCACCTTTGAAGAGCTTTCGGACCTCCACGTGGATGACGGTGTCGATGGTCTTGAGGAAGGCCTTGGGGTGGTCGTGACCTTCCATGAACGTCGGGAACCGGACAGCCAGGCGGGAGAAGGAGTACTTGCCGAACGCGTGCAGCGCCTCGGGCACGGTCAGGCCGAGCTTCTCGACGGTCTTGCCGACGATCGCCAGAAGGTCCGCATCTGGATAGGTCCCAGGACCGATGAACGGCTCCTTGGTGTGGAGTGGGCAACGGGACATGATGTCCTCGTACGTCTCCGCTCCCCAGCCGTCCGCGATGAAGCCCTCGAGCAGATTGAATATGACGCCCTTCATGCTCTGGAAGAGCGGCCGACGCCTCGCACAATTCACGTTGACGAATCGGTGAAGCGCCAGGCCTTGCCTGCCGTATCGACGGGGGCATGGGTACTTCCGGGCTCCGCCGCATTCTCATCGTCGACGACAACGCCGCCATCCACGACGATTTTCGCAAGATTCTGGGACGCGCCACGGAGGGCAGCGCGCTCGACGACCTGGAGGTCGAGCTGTTCGCCGTCGAGGCCGTGCGCAGCGCCCCGACCCTTACTTACGACATCAGCTCCGCGTACCAGGGAGAAGAGGCATTCCGGATGGTTCTGGCGGCACGCGAAGGTACCGCCGCGTACGCCATGGCGTTTGTCGACATGCGCATGCCGCCAGGTTGGGATGGCGTCGAAACGATCACCAAGCTCTGGGAGGCCGACCCCGACCTGCAGGTCGTGATCTGTACGGCCTACTCCGACTATTCCTGGGAGCAGATCCTGGGGAAGCTCGGAGGCAGCGACCGCCTCCTCCTCCTCAAGAAGCCCTTCGACACCGCCGAGGTTTGCCAGCTTGCCTGCGCGCTCACCGAGAAATGGCACCTTGCTCGCCACGCACACCTCAAGCTCACGCAGCTCCGCAGCATGGTGCAAGAGCAGACGCGTGATCTCGCGCTGGCCAACGTGCGCCTTCAGGAGAGCGAAACTCGCTACGCGCTTGCGGCGACCGGCGCCAACGACGGCCTCTGGGACTGGAACCTGCTCGACGACACGGTCTTCTACTCGCCGCGCTGGAAGCAGATGCTCGGCTTCTCCGAGGACGAAGTCGGCGATCGCTCGGCCGAGTGGTTCGGCCGGATTCACGGCGACGACCAAGCGTTCGTCGCCGCGATCATGGAGATGCCCGCGGAGAGATCTCACATCACCGCCGAGTACCGCATCCAGCATCGCGATGGTCAGTACCGGTCGATGTTGTGCCGCGGCGCTATCGTGCGCGACGCGGCTGGTCGACCGTGCAGGGCCGCCGGCTCCCAGACCGACATCACCGACCGGAAGATGGCCGAAGCGCAGCTACGCCACGACGCCTTCCACGACGCCCTGACCGGACTGCCCAATCGCGCCGTCCTCGCTCAGCGACTTAATCACTGCATCGCGCGATTGACAAACGATCCTGCTTTCCATTTCATCGTGATGTTCATCGATGTCGACCGCTTCAAGGTCATCAACGATAGCCTCGGTCACGTCGTCGGCGATCGGCTGCTGGTCGCCCTGTCGAAACGGCTCTCGTCATGCATCCGGGCCACCGACACCCTCGTCGCCAGTGAACGAACCAATCTCGTTCGGATCGGGGGCGACGAGTTCGTCCTGCTGCTCGAAGGTCTTCGCGACGATCGCGATGGAATCGCGGTAGCGGAACGTCTCTTCAGCAGCGTCGTCGAGCCGTTCGCCGTCGATGGACACTTGCTTCACGTATCGCTCAGCATGGGCATTGCGGTCGGCAAGGCTTCCTACTCGGCCGCCGAGGACGTGCTTCGCGACGCCGACACGGCGCTCTATCGCGCCAAGGAAGAAGGTCGCGGCTGCTTTCGCCTGTTCAGCGACGACCTGCACGCCTCGGCGATGGTCCGCTGGCAGACCGAGACGGACTTGCGGCGCGCGATCACCGAGAATCACCTGCGCCTGCAGTATCAGCCGATCGTCGACCTCGAGACGGGAGCGCTCGATTCCTTCGAGGCGTTGGTACGCTGGCACCATCCGGCGCGGGGCCTCGTGCCACCGTCAGACTTCATTCCACTCGCCGAGGAGACAGGACTCATCGTTCCGCTGGGACAGTGGGTGCTCGACGAGGCATGCCGTCAGCTCGCGCGTTGGCGGAAGGCGAGCCCGCAAGCCGCGCGGCTCGCCGTGGCGGTCAACGTCGCCTGCCGCCAGCTGATCCGGCCCACCTTCGCGGCCGAGGTCATGGCAACGCTGGAGCAGGCCGGCCTCGATCCGGGCGCACTCAAGATCGAAGTGACGGAGAGCTCGACGATGGACCGCGCAGCCGTGGAGACGTGCATGCGGCTCCGCGATCTCGGCGTGGCTCTGCATCTCGATGACTTCGGCACCGGGTATTCATCGCTCAGCTACTTGCATCGGATGCCCGTCCACGCGTTGAAGATCGATCGCTCCTTCACGTCAACAATGCGGGGCACTGCGGCAAATGCCTCGATCGTCCAGGCAATTGTCGCCCTCGCCAAAGCGCTTCGTATCGAGTGCGTGGCGGAAGGCGTGGAGAGCGCGGCCGAGCTCGACCTCCTGCGCCAGATGGGTTGTTCGCGAGGCCAAGGATACTTGTTCGCGAGGCCGCTCGATGCCTCCGCCGCGAGCGTCTATATCGAATCGACGTTGCGCCGCAGCGCTGGCCCTTCGCCTCAGATAGCGCCGCAGATTCCCTTGAACGCTGCATGATCTGAGACGATCCTCCCGAACGCTTCCATCAGGAGTCGGAGACGCTCCTCGCGCACGTTGGGAGGTCGTCAAGCGCGACGTGCTCTCCCGCATCCAGTCCGAAGCCGAGGACCGCGCTTGAGCCCCTTCAGCCCGCGACGCCTCGTCGACCCCGACGACTCCACGGCCTGCTGCAGCATCGCACTGCCGTCGCCTCTCGACGTCGACCTGGCGGCGCGCTCGACAGCGCTCACCGTCCTCGCCGTCACCTCTCGCCTCACCGAGCAGCCACGCCTCGCCGACAGCGTCGCCTGCTCGCCATCAAAGCGGGCGACGTTCGCGACGAGACACCGCGCCGAGGATCGAACAGCCCGGCGCCGAACACTAGTCGACGGAGACCCTGTCGCCAAGCGCGCGAGTTGCCCTCTGTGATCGCGGGATGTATGCGATTCTCGAATCGCCCGCTCCGGACGCGGCGGAAAGTTACAGTGGGGAGACGATGGCCATCCTGAACACGGTCCGCGCAAAGCTCACGACGCTCGTCGCGCTCTCGGCTATCGCGACGCTCGCTGCTCTCCCGCTGCTGCACTGGCTCATGACCCGGGAGCTCGTGGACGTGGTCGACGATCGCGTGCCCGAGGCCGTCAAGGGCTTCGATATCGAGCTCGTCGACGACATTCGCGACCTCGAAGCGGCGACCAAGAGCCTCGGCGACTCCGATGAGCTCCAGAACGCCGTGATGCAAGGCAGCGCCGCGACCGCGGAGGAGGAGCTCCGGGTCTTCCACGAGGCGTACTCCGG
>JAYTHX010000107.1:0-6068 GCA_043732195.1 Polyangiaceae bacterium | reverse complement strand
GTCTGGCCGCAAACCCGCACCTCACCCGCGTCGGGCGACAAAAAGCCGGCAATCAGCCGCAACGTGGTGGTCTTGCCGCAGCCGTTGGGGCCGAGCAGACCGACGATCTCGCCGCGATGCACGTGACAGCTCAGGCCCTCGAGGGCAACGGTGGCACCGAAGTCCTTGCCGAGCCCGTCCAGCACGAGGACGCGGTCGTCGCTCACGGAGCGAGCCTATCAGGTTCGTCAGTACGTGAAGTCGATCGGGATCGTCACGCTGCTGCCCGCGGAATCCTCGAGCTGCGCCTTGTAGATGGCCGCGGCAGCGCAGGTCTGGATCTCGGGAAGGAGCGGGGGATCGAAGCGGGCGGTCTCGACCGAGCCGCCCGCGGCGACCTTGAGCTTGAGCGAGCTGGTGACGGTCACGCGCACGTTCTCCGGGCGCTGCCGGGCAGCCGCGCACTCGCGGACCGCGTGGGCGATCGCGTCGCGGGCGGAGACGGCCGGCTTGCCCGCGGGCTTCGCGGACCCGGGATGGCTCGGCTCGGGCGCGCGACGACCCTCGACGGGACGCGGCACGGTCGCCGGCACTGCGGGGGTCTCCGCGTTCGCGCCGTTGGCGGCAGGGGTGGCGGGGCTCGCCGCTACGTCGTTGCGCGCGATCGCCTGCGCCTCGCGAGGGGCGAGCGTGACGGCGGCGCGGACGGCCGACGGTGCGTGGTCGATCTTCAGGGTACCGTCGAGGTTCGAGGCATCGAACTCGACGTGCGAGGGCGCGGTGACGAGCGTCCCGTACGTGGTTCCGGTGCGCGGCGGAGCGCCGATGGAGACGACGCCCTCCGAGAGATCGACCGTGACCTGCGAGCCGACGCGCGCAACACGGAGATGGGTGCCGTGCACCGCGACGCGCACGAGCGCCTTCTCGGTGGCGATGTCGACCGCGAACGCTTCGCCCGACGGCACCGGCGTGACCTGCGCCTCGATCGCGCCGTCGTCGAGGCCGACGACGAGCGACTCGCCAGCCGACTTCACGCGCGCTCTACCGACCGTGCCCGCCGCGTCCGGCGCGTTGCGCTCGAGCAGCCACTGCACCTTGCGCGGGCGCTCGAGCAGCGCTCGCGCGCCATCGACCTCGAGGACATCCCCGGCGCGGAGCTCGTGCCCCGCGGTCGCGACCACGCCGCTCACCCGTACGTCGCCCGCGCCTTCGCTGCCGCGCAGCGCGCTCACGCTCGGGTCGGCGACGATGCTCGCGTGCCGGTCGCCGAGGGGGGAGCCCTGGTCCTCGCGGACGAACACCGCGATGGCGGCGGCCACGGCGAGCGCCGCAGCGCCGACTTGCAAGAACCTGGCGCGACGGCGCGACGCGAGCGACGTGACGTCGACCTCCGCCACCCGCGCGGCGCGCTCCGCGCTCAGCTGCGCCACGAGGCGCTCTTCCATGGCCGTCCATGCGGCGCCGCTCACGCGCGGCTCGAGATCCTGCTTCGCCTGACCGACGAGTCGATCGAGCGCGCCGTGGGACTTCTTGGGAAGAGTGCCCTTCATCGTTCGCTCGCCTTCTCGTTCACGTTCTCGGCCGCGCTTCCGGTTTCCAGCCCCGCCAGCGTGGGCTCTTCGCCGAGCATCGCCTCGAGCTCGCGTCTCGCGTAGAACAACCGCGTGCGCACGGTGAGGACGGGCGCGCCCACCACCTCGGCGATCTCCGCCGGCGACATGCCCTCGAGCTCGTGGAGCACGAAGACGACCCGCTTCTTGTCGGCGAGCTTCGCGAGCAGGCGCTGGAACGCGCGCATGCGCTCGCGGCGCTCGACGTCCTCGTCGGGGAGCGTCTGCAGCTCGTCCCCGACGAGCTCGCCGGGGATCTCCTCGGTGAGCACGGGACGGCTGCGCGCGGAGCGGCGGTGCATGAGCACCACGTTCACGGTGACGCGGTGGAGCCACGTCGAGAACTTCGCCTGCCCGCGAAAGTCCTTCAGGCTGCGGAAGACCTGGACGAAGACCTCCTGCACGACGTCCTCGAGATCGCCCGGCGCGTTGAGCATCCGGTACACGAGGCGCGCGACGTCGCTCTTGTGGCGCACGAAGAGCGTGCGGAACGCCTCGGGGTCGCCCGCCGCGGCGCGCATCACCGTGCCGTCGTCTGCGTGCAGTCGACCGGGCACCTCGCCCTGGCTCATGTGAGGCCTTGTCGCATGAGCGGAAGCCGGCCCCGGGTGGTTGATCCCGGGCGGCCGGACGAAGGAAAAGACGTCGGCTGCGGCGCTCACTCCCACTTCGATGCGCCCCTCCTCGTGGGGATTCATCGCGCGGGGTGGCTCCGACAAAAGAGTGCCGGAAACTAGGCCCGATCCCGCTTCCCCGACGATGTTCGCGGCATGGCGATCGTTGCGCTCACGGTGATGTTGGGGGTCGTCCTGTTCGACGCGCACGAGTTCATCAACCGGCGCGCGCGTCGGCATTAGGACTCGCCTCCCCCACAGCCAGCAACAGCCAGCAACGGCCGCGTCAGACGCTCAGAAGAGCGTCTTCAGCTCGACCTTGTCCTTCTTCTTCTGCTCGAGGATGAAGTTGATCGCGCGGAGGATGCGCGTCTTCATGGGACCGCTCACCGTCTTGCCGGCGAGCGCGCTCTCGAGCGCACGCGGCGTGACGGGACGGCCGGAGCGCGGCTTTCCGATCTCCTTCTTGTCTCCCTCTTTCGCGGTGCCCGCTTCCACTGCCTTCTTGCCCTGGCGCTTGCCGAGCTTGATGGAGCGATCTTCACGCTGCAGGGTCTCGAGCTTGTGCGAGACCGCGAGCAGGCGCTTCGCGTTGAGCTTGTTGGTGTCGATGAAGGTCGCGAGCTTGTTCGTGTCGGCCATGGGGTTTCCGAGCGTGTACTAGTCCGCGCCGGGCCCGCCGTCACCCTGAACATCCGGTCCGGCATCCCGGCAGGGTCGGAATTCGACCAACCAGCCTCCGTGCGGACAGGTGGCGACGGTGGTGTTGTCCGACGCGTCGGGGAGCGAACAGTCGCTGCTGCCGTAGCTGCAGGTGACGTCCGCCGACCAGCATGCCGGGCAAAAAGTATCCATATTCGGCGCGAATTCTGGGCAAGGCGGCCGGGACGGGTCGTTCGACGCCACCTTCCACGTGCCCCCCGAGCACTGGGCGAGGCGGGTCCCGCAGCGGCCAAAATCGCAGGTGGTGCCCTCGGGGAGCAGGCAGGTGGCGCCGTTCGTCGGGCGGTCGACCGGGCACCCTCCGTCGAGCACGGCGCCTCCCTCCGCGCCTGCCTCGGGGGTCGCGGCGCCCGGATCGAGCTCGGTCCCGCACGCCGAGGCGATCGCCGCCGACGCCGCGCCGATCAGCATCAGCGCCGCGATCGGGGCGAGCGGACGGGCGCGTGAGGTGACTGGCACCCGGTCAGAATAGAGCGGTTCGCGACGCCGTGCTAAGTCGGCCTGACACAAGGAGTCCGACCATGTCCTCTGGGCCCGCCTCGCCTCTACCCCCCGTCTTCATTGTCTCTGCTGCCCGCACCCCCATCGGCAGCTATCTCGGCTCGCTGTCGTCGCTCACCGCGCCGCAGCTCGGCACCACCGCCATCAAGGCCGCGCTCGAGCGCGCCAAGGTCGGGCCGGAGCTCGTCGGCGAGCTCTTCATGGGCAACGTGCTCACCGCCGGCATCGGCCAGGCGCCGGCGCGTCAGGCCCAGCGCGGCGCGGGCATCCCCGACAGCGTGCAGGCCACCACCATCAGCAAGGTGTGCGGCTCCGGCATGCAGGCGCTCATCTTCGGCGCGCAGGCCATCGCGCTCGGCGACCGCGACATCGTCGTGGCCGGCGGGATGGAGTCGATGTCGAACGTGCCCTACTACATGGACAAGGCGCGCCAGGGTTACCGCATGGGCAACGCCACGCTCATCGACGGCATGATCCACGATGGCCTCTGGGATCCCTACGCGAACGTCCACATGGGCGCGTGCGGCGACAAATGCGCCGCCGAGTACAAGATCACGCGCGAGGCGCAGGACGAGTACGCGAAGGACAGCTTCCGCAAGGCGCTCGCCGCCCAGAAGGAAGGCCTGTTCGACGCGGAGATCGCGCCCGTCTCGGTCGCCCAGCGCAAGGGCGACCCGCTCCTCGTGAAGGACGACGAAGGGCCCGCTAAGGGCGACCCGTCGAAGTTCGCGGGCCTCCGCCCCGCCTTCGGCAAGGACGGCACGATCACGGCCGCGAACGCTTCGTCGATCAACGACGGCGCGAGCGCGCTCGTGCTCGCGAGCGAGTCCGCGGTGAAGAAGCACGGCCTCAAGCCGCTCGCGCGCATCGTCGGCTACGCCGGCGCGGCGCAGGCGCCGGATTGGTTCACGACGTCGCCGGCGAAGGCCATGGACGGCGTGCTCGCGAAGACCGGCCTCAAGGTCGACGACATCGATCTCGTCGAGATCAACGAGGCGTTCGGCGTCGTCGCGATGGTGTGCTCGCAGCTCTCGAAGCTCGACCTCGCGAAGGTGAACGTCCGCGGCGGCGCGGTGGCGCTCGGCCACCCGATCGGCGCGAGCGGCGCGCGCATCGTGACCACGCTCCTCCATGCCCTCCAGCATGCCAACAAGAAGCGCGGCATGGCGTCGATCTGCATCGGCGGCGGCGAAGCGCTGGCGATGATCGTCGAACGCGTCTGAGAGCATGCTGCGGCCGAGGGAGATCGCGCGGAACGTCAGCGCCTTCGCGGCGCTGACGCCCACGCTCCTCCCTGCGACGCACACGAACAGCTACGCGCTCGGGACGAAGCAGGTGGTGCTCGTCGAGCCCGCCACGCCCTACGAGGACGAGCAACGCGCCTGGCTCGACTGGGCCCGCGCGCTCGTCTCGCAGGGGCGTGAGCTCGTCGCCATCGTCGCGACGCACCACCATCCCGACCACGTCGGCGGGCTCGACGTGCTCGCCCGTGAGCTCGCGGTGCCGGTCTGGGCGCACGATCTCACGGTGGAGCGGCTCGATCCCGCGATCCGCGCGCGCGTCACCCGCCGCCTCGCCGACGGCGACGCCATCGTCCTCGACGGGCCCGCGCCCGAGACGTGGGACGTGCTCCACACGCCAGGACACGCTCCCGGCCACATCTGCCTCCACGAGGCGCGCTCGCGCACGCTCGTCGTCGGCGACATGGTGGCGACCGTCGGGACCATCCTCATCGCGCCGGGCGACGGCGACATGCAGGCCTATCTCGATCAGCTACGGCGCCTCGCATCGTACGCCGCAGCGGTCGCCCTGCCCGCCCACGGCGACCCCATCGACGACCCCCGCGCGCTGTTCGCGAAGTACATTGAGCACCGCCTGGCACGCGAGGCGAAGGTCCTGGCCGCGGTCCTTGCCGTCGGCGCGGCGGGCGCCGACTCCGCGACCCTCGTGCCCGACGCCTACGCCGACACCCCCATGCTCCTCTGGCCGATCGCGAAGCTGAGCCTCGAGATGCACCTGGAGAAGCTCGAACGCGAGGGCAAGATCGCGCGGGTCGGGGCGGCGGCGTTCCGGGCCGTGGTGTAGGCTCGTCGAGTGTGGGAGCGCAGCTTCGTCGCCGTGAGCGTGCTCCTGGGCGTGTCGATCGACGACGCGCTCGCCGCGCTCCCCGACGAGCTCCGGCCGCGCGTGGGTGATCTCGAGGCGAAGCTCCGCGACGCGCGGAGGCCGGTGCGGGCCGCCGGACTCGCGCTGGTCGCTCAGGAGGTCGCGGTCGCGATCGGCGAGGTCACGCTGCGATGACCATCGGTCGCGCGCGCATCGTCAAGGCCGCCGCGCTCCCGGCCGCGGCCCCTGCAGCGGCACCGCCGCTCGCACCGCTCGCGCGCCGCGTGCCCGCGGCGATCGTCGATGCGCGCGCCGAGGCCGAGCGGATCGTGCTCGAGGCGCGCAAGGTGGCGGACGCCATCGTGACCGACGCGCACGCCTCGGTGGCGAACCGGGTGGAGGCCGCTGTGACCGAGGCGCGTGACGCGGAGGTGGCGCGCATCGCGGCCGAGCACCTCGCGCTGCGCTTGGGCGAGGAGCAGCGCGCCGAGCGCGACCTCGATCGCACGCTGGAGATCGCGGCGCTGCTCGCCGA
>JAYTHX010000106.1:0-17543 GCA_043732195.1 Polyangiaceae bacterium | reverse complement strand
CCTGAAGACGCCTACTTCTTCTTCAGCGGCGGGAACGCGCCCCACACCGCGCTGTACTCGCACGCTGGGCTCCACATCAACCAGCCGACGCCGCCCGTGCTCTCCGCGCTCTTCGCCTCCGCGAGCACGTACCCCGGGCCGTAGTTGCTCGAGCGCAGCGGGAATGCCTGGAGCCACGTCCGGAAGATGGTCGCCGCGCCGGTGGGCTTGATCAGCTTCATCGCCGCGGTGTTGCCGATCCCCACCACCTCGGGGTGCTCGCCGGGCTCCGCGAAGCCCATGTAGCCCTTGTTGTAGTGCGAGGGATACGACATCAAGCTGATCGCGTCGGCCTCGGGCGCGACCGTCGGGATGTGCTGCCCGAGATAGAGGATGTCGTTGATGTCACCCGTCGACGCGACGCCGAAGAAGTCGAGCGAGAGCGCGACGCCCGACGCGCTGGTCACCGCGTGCACGCGCTTCACGAAGTCGCGGATGATTGGCGAGCGATCCTCCTTGTTGGGAAGCACCGCCACCTTCGAGCTGAGGTGCACCGGGAAGCGCACGTAGTCGAGCTGGATCTCGTCGGCGCCCGCCTCGATCCCCTCCTTCGCGAGATCGATGGCGTAGTCCTGCGCCTCGGTGTTCGTGGGGTCGAGCCAGTCGACGTGCATCGGCTTGCCGGTGGGGGCGAAGCGGAGCGAGAGGCGCGCGTCCTTCGCGTGCTTGTCGGCCCACGGATCGTGGAAGCACGGGATGCGCAGGATGATCCGGATCCC
Organism: Polyangiaceae bacterium; assembly: GCA_043732195.1. Classification (GTDB taxonomy): domain Bacteria; phylum Myxococcota_A; class Polyangia; order Polyangiales; family Polyangiaceae; genus Labilithrix. The sequence continues at coordinate 16,785 of JAYTHX010000106.1, read as the reverse complement.
GCGCCAGTGCGCGAAGCGGATGGCGCGCGCGAGATCCGGGATGTGCGCGTGGCGCATGGCCTCGGTCTCGACCGCGACCTTCACCTTCGTCGGATAGTTGACGTACCCCTCGTAGTCCTTGGCATCGAGGACCACCGCGTTGAGCCCGCGCTCCGCGAGCTTGTCGAGCGACTCCACCCACTTGATGCCCGCGTACGGACCGGTGATGAAGATGCCGCGCAGCGCCTTGTCCTCGGGCCAGCCGAGCCGCTCGTCCTTCGGGTCGTCGCGGATGATGCGCGTCGTGATGCTGGGGATCTCGAGCTTCTTGCCGATGATCGCGCCGCCCGGGTTCTTGCGGCCGATCGATCCGGCGAGCTCACCCGCCGTGTAGACATCGCTGATCGAGAGGTATGCGCCTGCGATGGAGAGCACGGTCTCGCCGGCGGCGACAGCGTGGAACACCTTCGGCGGGTCGCCCTCGACGGCGCCGCCCTTCGGCAGGTGCGTCTTCAGCCACTCGCCGAGCTCGGCCGGAGGCGAGGGTGCGCTGACGTCGTATTTGCCTGGTTTGCCTGGATTTCCGGGGCTGCTCGCGGCCTTCGGCGCGCTGGGCGCCGGGGCCTCCGCGGCGTTCGCCGGCGCCGATGCGCTTGCGGAGCGCGGCGGCGGCGGTTGCTCGAGCGCCGCATCACGCGGCGCAGGAGCGGCGGTGCGGGGACCGCACGCAGCAAGGGAAGCGAGCGCCACGAACCCGAGAAATGTTCGCCTCATCGAGTGAGGCCGATCTTATCGCGCGCGCGGAAGGCGGCAAACTCAGTCACATGTGATGGCCATCACGGCCGCAAACAGCCACTCGCCGCTCACGTCGATCTGATGGCAGTCGCAATCACCTTCGACGGAGCGCTGCTGCGCGCACCTGGCCCGGGCGACCGCCGTGTGCTTGGCCTCGGCGCACGTCGCCTTCTTGTCGGGGCCGCGCGCCACATGGGCCCGCGTCACCGTTCGCGGACCACCGGGGCTCCCGGGGAGCTTGGGGGTGAACGCGGTGGCGATCCGGCGGGAGACCCGGCGGAACGAAGGCCACGAGAGGCATGGGCGGCGCGGGCGGGGCTGGCGGCGGGGGCGGCGCGGGCGCCGTCATCGGCTCCTCGTTCCCGTCGTCCTCCTCACCGGGCGCCGCGTGGCCGGCGGGCACGCGGGTCGGATGGACCGCGTCGAGGCGCGCCTCGACCCCGCAGGAGAGCGCCTTGAGACGCGCCTTCGCCAGATCGCGCGTCGCCGACCTGGGCGCCGTGCCCCAGCGCGCGACCACGCGCTGATAGGCCTGACAGGCGTGCTCCAGGTCACCCACGGCCTCGTGCGCCTGGCCGAGGTGGAGCAGCGCGTACGTGTGCTCGACCGGCCACTGGAGCCAGTTGCACGCGTTGGTGGCGACCTCGAGATGGTTCACCGCATCCTTGGGGCGCCCCGCGAGCAGCAGGGTGTTGCCGACCTCGGCGCGCACGAAGCCTTCCCTGTGCAGCTTGGTCTCGGACGTGACGAGCTCGCTGGGGAGGGCCTCGATGGCCTCCTTTGCCTCGGCGGGGGTCTCGATCGAGTTCGCGTACGCGAGCGCCCACACGAACGCGGGAACGCGCGATGCCTCGTTGGCGGTGGCGCGCGCGAACCAGGTGTCCCGTCGCTTGGCGAATGCCTCGCGCGTGAGCAGGCCGCCGTGCTGCATCACGCGCAGCATCGGGACCTCGGCGTCCATCGCGGAGGTGGATCCGATCCAGACGCCCTTCTTCGCGACGTAGATCTCGGCGACCTTCGCGGCGTCCTTCGGCCGGCCGAGCTCCCGCATGATCGCGATGCGGAGCCCGGCGTAGCGCGCGTGGATGTGGGCGTTGGGATCTGGCGCGCGTGATGCTCCCCGAGGACGCTGCGCCCCTCGACGAGGAGGAACTCAGGCGCTCAGCTCGCGCCGGGGAACCGGAACGCCGCGCCGCGTGCGCCACGCGCCAGCTCGACACCGCCGATCGTGATCGAGCGCACGAAGTGCTCGTCCACGTCGACCGCCTGGTCGCCGACGATCACCGTCTGATCGACGACGTACTGATCGCGCGGCACGACGTACGAGCGCTGCTCGAGCGGCATGACAAGCCGCAACCACGCGTGGTCGCGCGTGGCCCGGTAGGTCGCCCAGGCGACGAGCGGCGTCGGGACCACCTCGCCGGCCGGGCCCTTCGCGGGGGCGAGCACCCACGGCTCGTCACCGGGGACCTGCCATTCGATGCGCCGTCCGGCGCGCTCCACCACCACCGTCCGGGCGGGAGGGTCGAACGTGACCTTCACCTCGGGCGAATTGGCGTCGTCCCGCGAGCGCGTCTCGGCGTGGACGAGGCGACCCTGCGAATCGAGGCGCACGTTCTCCTCGATGGAGATCCACGCGAGGCGACCGCCCGAGGGGATGGGTGCGCGCGTGTCGGCGTGCCACGATTCCCCGGGAAACTGGGTCTCCAGCCGCGCCTCGGAGCCAGGCTGCGGAGACATTTCGTGGGGGCTGCACCCCACCGCCAGCGTGGTGAGCACTGCCGCGACCGCACAAGCCTTCAGGTTCGAGAGCAACATGATCGTCTCCTCGCTTAGGGAGACTCAGTCGCCGGGCCTTGTGACTTAATTTCTCGAGATTCGAGAAAAGCGCCCATCCTCGGCGGCAACCCGGCGGAGTTGTCGTAGGCTTCCGGGCCCATGCTGCGCCGGCTCACCCTCGTCTTCGCGATCTCGACCGCCATCGCCGTTCCGCTCGCGTGCGGCAGCGAGAGCACCGTCCCCGCCGACCCGTCGAACGATCCGGGAACGACGCCGCCCCTCCCGACCGCGACCACGCCGCCCACCTCGACCACGCCGACGCCCGACGCAGGGCCGCCCGGCCCGGTGTCGTATCCGATCAAGCACGTCGTGGTGATCGTGAAGGAGAACCACACCTTCGACAATTACTTCGGCTCGTTCCCCGGCGCCGAGGGCACGAACACGTACAAGAAGTCGACGGGCGAGGTCGTCCCCGTCGGCCACGCGCCCGACCGCACCTCGCGCGATCTGAGCCACGCGCACGCCGCGGGCCTCGTCGACTACAACAACGGCAAGATGGACGGCTGGGATCTCCCCGGCTCGAGCTTCGAGGGCGATGCGCTCGGGTACTCGCAGTACACCGAGCAGGACATCCCGAACTACTGGCAGTACGCGAAGCACTTCGTGCTCGCCGACCACTTCCACGCGGAGATGATCGGTCCGAGCTTCCCCGGTCACCTCGCGGTGCTGGCCGGGCAGGCGGGCTGGGCGCTCGGCAACCCGGATGCGATCCCGTACTGGGGCTGCGACCAGGGCGCGTCGACGCGCATCGACGTCGAGGACCAGGCGACCTGCACGCAGAAGAAGGTCTTCCCGTGCTTCGACATCCCCACCGTCCCGGACATTTTGCCCTCGAACGTGAAGTGGAAGTTCTACGGCTCGAACTTCTACGTCCTGAACGAGATCTGGTCGATGTTCAACGCCGTGAAGTCGATCCGCCAGGGCCCGGGCTGGCAGAACGTCGTCAACGTCAGCGACTTCGAGAAGGACATCGACGGCAAGACGCTGCCCGAGGTCTCGTGGCTCGTGAACCAGGACCTCAACTCGGAGCACCCCAACATCGGGAGCGTCTGCGCGGGCGAGGACTGGACGGTCCAGAAGATCAACAAGCTGATGCAGTCCGACTACTGGAAGGACACCGTCATCCTCTTCACGATGGATGACTACGGCGGCTGGTACGACCACGTCCCGCCGCCGCGCAAGTACGGCTGCGATCCCGCGAGGCCCTACGGCCTCGGCTTCCGCGTCCCCCTCATCATCATGTCGCCGTACGCGAAGCCGGGTCTCGTCTTCAAGGAGGTCGCGGAGCACGCGAGCATCCCGAAGTTCATCGGCAAGATCTTCGGCGCCAAGAAGACGCTCCACGATCTCGATCCCGCCGCGCAGGACGCGCAGGCGAACGACCTCATGAACGCGTTCGACTTCAAGCAGACGCCGCTCGTCCCGCTGGTCCTCAAGAAGCGCGGCTGCCTCTAGGCTGGCCAGGCTGGCCAGGGTCAATCCGAAGCGGGGAGGGCGACGCGGAAGGTGCTCCCCCGTTGCGGGGTCGACTCGAAGGTCAGCTCGCCGCCGATCTCGGTGACGAGCCGCTGGCTGATGGCGAGGCCGAGCCCCGTGTTCGCGCCAAACGCCTTGGTGGTGAAGAACGGATCGAAGACGCGCGCGGCATGCTCGGGCAGGATACCCACGCCGTTGTCCGAGACCTCGACCACCGCGCGACCCGAGCATTCCTGGACCACGACGCGCAGCTCGTTCGTCGCGCGCGAGCTCTCGGGCATTGCCTCGATGGCATTCGCCACGAGGTTCAGGAGCACCTGACCGAGCCGCGCCGCGGTGCCCCGCGCGAGCGGCACCGGGTGGTACTCGCACCGGAGCTCGGCGCGCTCCGAGATCTTGTTCGCGGCCAGCGCGAGCGTCGACTCCACGACCGACTGCACGTCGACCGGACCCACCGCGTGATCGTCGACCCGGGAGAGCACCAGGAGATCGCGGACGATGGTGCGGATGTGATCGACCCCCTCGAGCGCCACGCCCAGCGCCTCACGGCTCGCGCGCGTGCTCTCGCCGAGCGGGGTGAGCGCGCGCATCGCCATCTCGACGTTGTTGAGAACATACGCGAGCGGATTGTTCACCTCGTGCGCGACGCCCGCCGCGAGCATGCCGATCGACGCCATGCGGTCGGCGGTGAGGAGCTGCTGCTGGAGGCGAACGCGCTCCGTGACGTCGCGCCCCACGACCAGGCGTGCCGGCTGGCCGCCGAAGCTGATCACGTGGGAAGGCGAGACCTCCACCAGGACCGCGGCCCCGTTCCGGGCGAGCAGCCAGGCCTCGATGAGATCGGGCTCCTTGCCGTCCACGCTGCCGGTCATGCGCTCGCGGACGAGATCGCGCGAGCCCGGCGCGACGATGTGGACGAGCTGCCTGCCGATGAGGTCGTCCTGCTCTTCGTAGCCGAGCGCCCTTACCACCGCGCGGTTCTTCCAGAGAATGGTGCCTGCGCGATGGATGAGGACGAGATCCGGAATGCGGTCGAAGAGCGCGTGGACCTCGCCGGTCGATTGCCGGACCCTGTCGAGATCGTCGGCCAGCTGCTTCCGCTGCTCTTCCAGCATGTCGAGGAGCTCACGCGCGTGCAGCGCGGCATTGACGACGCGCTTCACCCTCGCGAAGAGCGAGCGCGAGACCGGCAGCTCGATCACGACGTCGATCGAATGCGGCGTGACCACGCTCCTCACGATGCGTGCATCCGGGAGTCCGAGCATCGACGGGGTCTCGATCAGGCACCCCTCGAACAGATGGAAGAAGGTCGTGCACGGCGCGTACAGCGGCGGGATGCTCCCGCGCAGGTGGAGCCGATGCTCGCCGAGGAGCGTCAGCGTCAGCGGCAGCAGCGGGAAGCTCGACGGCGCGACCCAGCGAGCGCCCGCCTCGTAGAGGCTCGGGAGCGAGATGACCCCGCGGGCGATGCGCTGCAGGAAATCGTTCGACGGAGCACGAACGAGCTCGCCGCCCAGGAGGCGGAGGGCGCCGACGTCGTCGCTCACGAGCTGCGAGATACGGTCGAGGAGCGTCACGAACGCACCCCACTCGAGATCGGCGCCGCGCGCGATGTCGGGCGCGAGCCCGGCGACCACCACCGCGCGGTCGAGGCCGAACGCCTGGCTCGCCTCGAGGACCTGTCGCACGTTCTTCGTGCCTACGCGCATCACGCCGGAAGCGTACCCCGGCGCGACTCGCGCGCGGGCCTCGGATCGAGGCGATTCGCCGCACCCACAAGCTCGGACGCGCGCAGTCGGTGACCCGCATGCGCGGCGGCCAGGAGACCGACCTCCGACGAGATGAGCAAGTGCACGCCCGCGACGACCTCGCCCTGACCTACTCGAGGACCTTCGCGGCGCGGAGCTCGCGCCGCAGGCTCCCGGGGTCCGCGGGCGGTCCCACCCGGCAGCCGGCCGAGGTGACCGACACCACCGAGGGCTCTCCCGCGTCGGCGAACAGCCCGAACAGGTAGACGTTCCGCCGGACGTAGACGTCGTTGCCGCTCAGCACGATCCCGATGTCCGCCTCGGCGTAGTCCTCGGGGCAGGCGCCCTCGCGGTGCAGGTCGATGCCCAGCGCCTCGGTCAACGTGCGCACGTGGGCGGGATCGCGGACGGTGTTCTTTTTCTCGGGGAGGCCCATCGCGTTCCGCCGGACGATGCGCAGGACCGTCGTGCTCTCGACCGCCGGAACCTCGACGGCCGGCTGGCGCCGCGCGATGGCGACCCCGGCGATCAGGCAGCCGCCCAGGACCCCGAGGATGGCATTGGTCTGCACGCCCACGCCCTGCAGCATGGCAGAAAAGGCCGTCTTGCACCCCTCCACGGGACGGTGAGAGTATCGGCTCGATGCGAATCCGCGCCGTCCACATCCTCTTGGTCCCCGTCTTCATCCTGGCGGTCAGCGGCTGCGGTCTGATCAAGAAGAAGAAGAAGACGTTCGACGACTCGCCGCCGCCCACGCCGCTCACCGATCTCGAGCCGCCGGCGGTCAACCGCGCCGACCTGGCGCGCTTTCCCGACGAGCTCCTGCTCCACGGCCAGAGCGACCTCGTCCGCCAGATCACGTTCGCGCGCACCGCGCCGAACGAGGGTGGCAGCACCGTGGGCGTGATCGACGCGAACACGCCGGTCCTCAAGTGGTCGCTCCGCGGAGGCAACACGCTCGTCTCGTTCGATCGCGCCGCGTTCCCCGGCAAGCGCTTCGCGGGCTGGGTGCCGGCCTCGGCGTTCACCACCGCGGTCGCCGCGGGGACCGTCCCCACGGCCACCGGCGTGAAGCCCTTCGTGCAGCCCACGGCCACCGTCGGCGCCACCACGCCCGCCACCGGCACGTGCACCCTCCAGCTGCGCAGCACGAGCTTCAGCCCCTCGACGGCGACCTGCCAGTTCGAGGAGAAGGTCCGGTCGGGCAGCCCCGCCACGCTCACGTTCCCCTGCGCGGGCGGCGCGGCGATCGCGCGCTTCGGCTCACAGACGTTCAGCGGCACCGCCGACCCGAAGAAGGTCTCGCTCACGAACACCACGCTCTTCCCGTTCTCGGGCTGCCAGGTGCGCGCGTTCCAGACCATCACCGGCACACCGCCGAACCTCGCGTACTCCTACGCGGAGACCATCATCTCCGGGAAGTGCCCGAGCACGTCGACGTGCTCGGCGCGCGGCACCGTCAGCGCGAACTAGACGAGACTGCCTCGAGCAGGCTGCGCGCGATCTGCGAGACCTGGATCTCGTCGGTGCCGCCGTAGATCTGGAGCACCCGCGCGTCGCGAAAGAGCTGCTCGACACGGTACTCGGCCATGTAGCCGTTGCCGCCGAAGAGCTGCACCGTCTCGCTCGTGACCTCCATCGCCGCCTGCGCGCTGTACAGCTTGCAGGCGCTCGCCTCGGCGAGGCTCATCGAGAGGCCGGCCTCGGCGAGCTCGATCTGCCGGAACACCAGGTTCTGGATGTTCATGCGCGCGACCTCCATCTTCGCGAGCTTCAGCTGGATCAGCTGGAATTCGCCGATCTTCTTGCCGAACTGCTCGCGCGTGCTCGCGTAGTCGACGGCGAGACGCTGGCACTCCTCGACGATGCCGAGCGCCATCGCCGCCACCGCGGTGCGCTCGCTCGCGAACGTCTCCTTCGTCGCCGAGCGCGCGGGCTGCTCCTCGGTCTCGCCCAGCAGGCGATCTTTGCCCACGCGCACGTCCTCGAGGAACAGCTCGCCGGTCGGAGAGCCGTGCAGCCCGAGCTTGCGCAGCGGCCTGCTCTGCGTGAGGCCGGGCATGCCGCGGTCGAGCACGAACGAGAGCACCTTTCGCAGCTTCGGCTCGTTGTCCTCGTCGAGCTTGCAGATGAAGACGATGGTGTCGGCGTACGGGCCGTTGGTGATGAACGTCTTGCTGCCGTTCAATACGTAGCCGTCGCCGTCGCGCCGCGCGGTGGCCTTCATCGCGCCGAACGCATCGGAGCCGGAGCCGGGCTCGGTGATGGCCCAGGAGCCGATCGCTTCGAGCGTCAGCAGCGGCAGCGCCCAGCGCTCCTTCTGCGCGATGGTGCCGCGCGCCATGATGGCGTTCGCGGTGAGGCCCATGCTCACGCCGAGCGCCGTGACCATGCCGGGGCTGTGACGCGACAGCTCGATGATGGGGATCATCTGCATCGCCACCTCCATACCCGCCTCGGGGCTCGGGCCACGCGGCGCGCGCGGCTTGTCGGCCGCGTCACCGCGCGCGAGCCGCGCCTTCTGGCGCTCGATCTGCGCGCCGAAGCGCATGCGCGCCATGTCCGCGATCCCGAAGGTCGCCACGAGCTTGCGCAGCACCTCGTACGGGGGCTCGCCCTCGTGCTCGATGGCCTGGAGCTTCGGCTTCACCTCGGCTTCGCAGAACTTGCGGATGGAGTCGCGGATCGCGAGGTGCGTCTCCGACCACGCGATCACGGGCAGCGCCCGATCTCGACGCGGAGCATGTGGACGGGCGTGTTCGGGGCGTTGTCCGAGTCGCGCGGGACGGCGGCGATCGCGACGGCGGCGTCGGTGGTGCACGTGCCGAAGACGTTGTAGTCGGCGGAGGGCCCCGTGCCCACGACCACGTAGAACTGGCTCCCACTCGGCGTCTTCGACGCGGCCATGGCGAGCGTGCCTCGCGGTTCGTCGACGTGGTTCTCGTTCACGAGGTCGTAGCCGGGGCCGCCGGTGCCGAGGCCGTCGGGATCGCCGCCCTGGATGACGAAGTTCGGGATGACCCGGTGCCAGATGAGGCCGTCGTAGAAGCGACCGACCTGCCACTTGTTCTTCACCTTGTACGGGCGCGTGCCGCGCGCGAGGCCGACGAAGTTCGCCACCGAGACCGCCTCGCTCAGCTCGCAGCGGATCACCGACTTCTCCGTGTCTATTGCGGCGGTGAGCTTGCCGGTGCCGGCCGGGAAGCCCGCGAGCGCCATGGCGAGCGTGAACTTGTCTGCGCCGCCGATGGGGTCGTCGGCCGAGCTGGGGTCGAACGTGGGCGCCGTGGCGCCCGGGTCCTTCGTGCAGCCGGGGAGGAGGTCGACAGCGGGGGTGCTCGTGTCGCCGGGCGCCGCGTCGCCGGTGGGCGTCGTGACGTCGGGGCCCGCGTCGCCGCCGATGCCGGTGTTGTTCGTCGAGGACGAGCAAGCCACGACGAGGAGCGCGCCCGCGGTGGCGGTGAGCGCGAGGCCGAAGGGGAGGCGGAGACGCTGACGCATGACGCTTCTTTGCAGGCGGCGGCCCGATTTGCGCTCTCCCTGGCTATGCTTCTTCGATGGGCCAGGGCGTGCGCAAGGGGTTCCGGATCTTCACGATCCTGCTGGTGGGCGTCTGCGTGTGGACCGCCTACGCGAACGTGTTCTCCGACGACACCGCGGTGCGGGCGCTCGCGAACGACAGCGCGCGCAAGCGAGCGGGATGCGGAGACAGATGCCGGGTCACGAACATCCGCGGCAACCGCGGCATGCTCGACGAGACCACCGAGTACGACGTCGAGGGCCCCGGCGCCGGCCACTACGTGGTGGTGTGCCGCCGCGCGCAGATCATCGTGGGCGACTACGCGTGCGAGGTCACGGGCGGCAAGTAGTGATTCAGCCGCGCGCGGTGGTCGCGTACTTCGCGGCGAACGTGGCGATCGCGCAGTCGGCGTACGCGTCGCCCGGGTGGATGTGCTCGCGGAGCCGCGTGAGCATCGCCGCCTCGCCCTCGCCCGCGACCAGCGCCACCTCCGCCGCCAGAGCGAAGCACTTGTCCTCGTTTCCCGCCAGCGACCCCAGATCCGCGAGCGCGAGCTCGAGGCCCTCGCTCATGCGCGCGCGCGCCGAGGCGAAGAGCGCCTCCACGTCCCGCGAGCGCAGCTCCGGGACGGTGCGAGCGAGCGCCGAGAGCAGCGCCGCCTCCTGCGCGTCGACCACGCCGTCGGCCGCGGCCGCGAGAAGCATCCCGAGCACGAGGCTGCGCGCCACCGCGTCGTCGACGTCGCTCGGCGCGTACTTCGGCATCACCGCGGTGACGACGCGCGCGATGAACGTCTGGTCGCCGTCGAGGCCGAGCGCCGCCGCGAGCGCGGTGATGGCCTGCACGTTTGGATCGGCGGGATCGCCACCCAGCTTGCCGCCCTGCGCGCTCGCGATCACCTCGCCGGCGAGCACGAAGGCCTTGCGCCGCAGCGTCAGCGAGCCGAGCTCGCGCAGCGCCGCGATGCTGGGAACCTCGTTCTTCACGGCATCGAGCAGCTCACGCGCGGGGAAGCGCCCGAGCTCGGTGATGGTGGCGAAATGCGCCTCGAGCTGGCGCGCCTCCTTCTCGTCGAGCCGGCCGTCGCGCAGGTCGGCGGGCGCGAGCTGCGTGAAGCCGCTCGGCCCCTGGAAGTGATAAGTGCGCCCCTCGGCGACGTCCTCGGCGAGCCACGTCCCGACCTGGCGCGCGTTCTCCTCGGCAAACGCAGGACCGAACCGCACGAGCGCCTCCTCCGCGCTCACCTCCTCGCCCTGCGGCCGCGCCTCGTCCGAAAAGCGGACCTTCACCCCGGCGAGGCGCGCCGTGGTGGCCGCGAGGCGGATCGCCAGCGCGTAATCGCCCGGCGAAGAAAGCGCGAGGACCGAGAATGTCACGCCCGCGGGCATGCGCGAGACGGCGACGCCACGCGCTGAGCCGCGCACGTGCGCGAGAAACGAGCCCGCGAGGCCAGCGCGTGCGAAGCTCGCCTCGAGGTCCGGAGTGAGCTCGATGCCCGCAGGTACGGAGGCGGCGTCCGCCACCTTCGCGAACAGGCCGTGCGGCCAGGGATCGCCGGTCCAGCCCGCGCCGGCGAGCTGCACGGGCTCCGCGAGATCGGCGGCGGCGAGCGGCTCCGTGAACGACGGCAGCGATCCGGTCTCGACGGCGAACGTGGAGCTCATCGGTCGCCGATGGTACCCGACTTCACTTCACGACGGCATGGCTCGGCGACGAACGCGCCCCTACAATCGCCTCGTGAGATCCGCAGCGTGAGCAGATCGACGCCCGAAGGCGACGCAGACGGGGCGGAGTGGCAAGCGCGCACCAGCCCGACGCTCGTGCGCGCCGTGCGACCGCTGGTGCGGGCGATGGCCCGTCTGCATGCGGTGACCTGCGACGGCATCGACAACATCCCCAAGGACGGCCCGGCGATCCTGGTCGGCAACCACGGAATGCTCGGTTACGAGTCGCTGCTCTTCTTCGAGCGTATTCTCACGGAGTGCGGACGCCTCCCGATCGGCCTTGCCGACCGCTGGTTCTTCAAGGTTCCTGGGCTGCGCGACGTCCTCGTGCGTCTCGGCGGCGCGTACGGCAACATACCCAACGGCCTCGATGCCCTGCGGCGGGGGGAGCTCCTGGTCATCTACCCCGGCGGCGCGCGCGAGACCTTGAAGCACGAGCGCGACAAGTACCGGCTCCAGTGGGAGCAGAGCCTCGGGTTTGCCCGCCTCGCCATCGCGGCCGGCGTGCCCATCGTCCCCTTCGCCGCCGCCGGCGTCGACGACGCGTTCCGGGTCGTCGGGCACCTGCGTGGGTCGGGGCAGCTGTTGATGGGTCATCCCAAGTATGACCTGCCCGTCGTCTGGGGGAAGCGCGGGATCCTGCCCCGGCCAGTTCCGTTCTCCTTCCACTTCGGCGAGCCGATCGCTCCGCCCGCGGGCGCCCGGGCCGACGACGACGACGACGTTCGCGAGCTTCATGGCCGCGCGTGGACCCGCGCCGCGGAGTTGCTGAAGGAGGCGGTGGCGCGATGGACCGCAACCCGCGGCCATGAGGAGGATCCTTGAAGGTGCTCATTCTCGGTGGCGGCGGAACCCTCGGCGCCTTTTCTGCGGGCGCGCTGCGGGCGGTCGCTGAATACGGCTTCGTCCCCGACGTCCTGATCGGCTCCAGCGCGGGCGGGATCAACCTTCTGCGCTACACGGTCAACGGTCCCGACGAGGCCGTCGCCTTCTGGGACTCGATCGCGAAGCTGCGGACGGTGCTGCGCGGCCTCCTCGGCGGTCGCAATTTGAGCGAAGGCCTGCTCGATGCTGCGTGGCTGCGAGCTCGGGTCGAGGCGAACGTCGACTTCGAAGCGCTGCTGCGCGACCCTCGCAACCTCGCCTTCCTGGTCGTCGACTTGAAGACGGGCCGGGTGCGAGTGCGCGGAAATCGCACCGAGCCCGATGCCGACTCGCTGCGTGCGGTATCGCGAGGAGCCTACGCCTTGCCGCCGCTCTTGCCCCCGGTCCCGCTGGGAGACGAGCTCCTGGCCGACGGGGGGCTCCTGCACAACGCGCCGCTCAACGCCGCCGTGAAGCTCGGCGCCACCGAGATCGTCTACCTGTGCAACGTGCGCGCGATCCCGAAGGACGGCTTCGAGGAGACGTCGACGTTCCACTCGGCCTGGCGCTACGCCGAGATCTTCTTCCGGCGCGCCTCGAATGTCGGCTTCGTCGACGAGGAGATCGTGGACGAGAGCTTCCGCGGCGTGCCCTTCCTCGCCATCGCACCACCGGCGACGCTCGGCTTCGGACGTCTCGTGCGCATCATGGTTCCCGCGGTCGACGCCGAGACGTACCTCGTCACGACCGGCTACGACTGCGCGAAGAAGGCCCTCGCGCAATGGCGCGGCGGCCCTCTCCGCTGACGCCTTCCGCGGCGTTCACTTGACGACGGCGGGCACGACGACGTCGTTGATGGGCTGCACGCTCGCCCCCGCGGGATACGCGTAGCTCACGGCGCTCGTGGTGAAGCTCGTGGTGAGCGCGGAGCCCCAGCCCCACACCGTGAGGCCGAAGCGGCCCGTGCTCTTCGCCTCGTGCCGGCCGTTGTCGCAGGTGCCCTGCTTCTCGAAATTGCGGCGGACGAGGTCGACGCGTGTGTACTCGTGGTCGCTGCCGATCGGCATCCAGCCGGTGACGGTGCCGACGCAGTCGAGCGTGACGTCCTTGAACGTGCCGTCGGTGCCCTTCTTGCGCACGAACACCAGGTTGGTCTCGGGGTACGTGGGATCCGTGAAGAATACATACGATGACAGGTACTGATCGGGCGGGATCACGTTGACGAACTCGGGATCGCCCGCGCAGCCGAGCGGAGGGGACTGGCCGACGGTCGAGCAGCCGGTCATGTACGCGCCGAAGAAGAACGGGTGCTTGGCGTCCTGCGACTTCACGACGAACGGTCCGCTGGCGTTGAACATGACGAGCTTGCCGGCGTCGATGCTCGCGGGCGCGCCGGCCTGCGGCGGATCGTAGGTGAGCTGGGTGCCGTCGACCGCGCCGACGAGGCGCCACGGCGGCGACTCCTCCACGCCGTCGATGCGGTTGCGGTAGCGCGCGGCCACGTAGCTCGATCCGAGCGCGCGCACCGGCGGGATCTGCTGGTGCATGCCATCGCACGCGACCTGCCCCATCGGGACGTTCGCGCACTTGTTGCCGGCCCAGCTGCCGATCGGTTTGTTCGCCTTGATGATGGTTCCGGTGAGGTCGGCCTGCTGCGAGAGCTGCACGTACTGGCCCTTGTTCAGGGTGTACTTCGCGGGCAGGTTCGCGGCCGAGCCGGTGACGCCCGCGCCGCCCACGATGGCGACCGGCGCGACGACGGTGACCTCCGTGGCGTCCTCGGACGCGACGATGCCGAGCCACGGGTGCGCGCCGCTGATGGTCTCGGGGTAGGCGGTGGTGCCGACGTAGTTGTCGCCCCACGCGGTGGTGGGGATGAGGAGCGTCGCCGACGTCACCGCGGTCGATCCGCCGCCGTAGGGGAAGATGTCGTACGCGACGACGGGCGCGTCGGTCTGCAGGCGGAACGCATCGCCGAGCCCGGTGTCGGCGACCGCGACCGGGCCGGTGGCGGCCTTCGTCCCGGCGGGGCAAGCGGGGCCTTCCTGGTTCAGGAGGACGAGCGCGACCTGCCCCGGCGGGATGACGCCGCCGGTGAGCGGGGCGTACGTGATCGCCGAGCCGTTGCCGGAGGGCAGGTACGCGAACTGATCGGGACTGAAGGTCTGCGTGCCGCGCGTGATGGTGAGCTTCACCGGCGTGCCCCAGTTGTTCGCGACGAACGCGCCCGTGCACGACGTCGAGCCGGAGAAGAACGGCGGCGGGTAGACGAGGTAGTCGCAGCCCACCGAGCTCTTGTTCGCGGCGGCGGCGTCGCACGGCGCGATGCACGAGCCCGCAGCGCAGCCCTTGTCGGGCGGGCACGTGGAGAGCTCGTTGCCGTTGCAGTCGACGACGGAGTGCAGATCGCCGGAGCAAGCGCCCGCGCAGCCGCCGCCGCCTTCGCCGGCCTCCTTGCCGAAGCCCAGGCCCGCCTCGTCGATGGGGTCGCCGTGCGGATCGTCGAACCCGCCGCGCGGCTTCTCTGATCCGCACGCAGGGACGAGGAGGACGGTGAGCGAGAGGGACGCGGCGGCGAGGCAAAGCAAGAAACGCTTCATCCATCCTGCTCTACCTCATTGAAGGCGTCGAGGCGAACGTGAGCCAGTCGTTCAGCGCGGGATCCTCGCCGTGCTGGGCGGCGGTGAGGCGGGCGAGGAGGCGCGCGGTGAGCGGGCCCGGCGCGGCGCGGAGCGCGCGGCCGTCGATGGCGGCGATGGGCGCGATGGGGAGCGAGGTACCGGTGAGGAACGCCTCCTCGGCGGCGGCGAAGGTCGCGCGCGGCAGCGCCTCCTCGCGGACCGGTATCCCCTCGGCGGCGGCGAGCGCGATCACGGCATCACGCGTGATGCCTGGGAGCACGAGGCCGAGCGGCGGCGTCCACAGCGCCCCGTTCACCACCGCGAACACGTTCGCGACCGGCGCCTCGGCGATGTTCCCCTCGCGATCGAGGAGGATCACGTCGTCCGCGCCCGCGGCGACGGCGCGGCGGCGCGCGAGCAGCGGACCGAGGTACGCGGCAGCCACCTTCGCCTCGGGGCTCAGCACGTCGGGCGCCGCCTTGCGTGCGTCGTCGAAGGTGCGGACCGACAGCACGTGGACCTTGGCCGGATCCTCGTAGAGCTGCGCGGCCACGGCGACGCGCGTGGTGGGGTCGCGGGGCAGGAGATCGGACTCGGCCGACGCGTACAGCACCGACCAGCGCACGAGCCCCTCGCTCCGCCCGCACGCCTCGACCACCTGCATCGCCGCGCGCAGCAGCGCCTCCTCGTCGAAGGGCACGGCGAGCTCCACGATGCGTGCAGAGCGCATGAATCGCGCCACGTGCTCGCGGGCGCGAAAGAGCGCCACGCCCCCGCGCGCGGGATGAAACGAGCCGACGTCGAACACGAGGCTCCCGCGCTGCGGCGCGTGCCCCATCAGCGGGATCGTGGCCTCGGAAGCGCGGGTGATGGTGCCGTCGAGCCAGAGGAGCGGTGCGGTGAGGGCCATCGACCCTCAGGTATAGAGAGGTCCGCGGCGGGAGGTTCACTCTTGTCGGAAAGCGCGGCGGGACCCACATCGTCACCATGGCGTGAGCGGCGCGGGCCCGCCGATCCTCTTCATCCAGGGCTGCGGGGTGGGCGGTGACGGGTGGAAGCCGCAGACCGACGAAGGCGGAGTCAGCTCTCGAGGCCGAGCGCCTTGGTGATGCGCTTCACCATCGCCATCTCGAGCGGTGAGAGGCGACCGTCGGACGACGCGGCGTCGACGAGCTGACTGACCATGTCGCGCTTCTCTTCCTCCGGCAGCCCGGTGAGCGCGGCCTCGGCCTCGTCCCAGCCCTCGAGGTCGAGGATGCCGCGGCGCTCCGCGTCGAGCACCCCGAGCCGGCTCATCGCCTGGTCGAGAAAGGCGCGCTCGTTCTCGGTCATGATCCCGTCGGCGGCGAGGACCTTGGTGAGGAGCAGGCTCTTCGCGATGCGGGGTTCCATCCCGCGAAGGTAGCCGAATCGCCAGCGAAAGACGCCTGCGTTGGACGCTTACGTCGATGACCCGCGCCGCCGCCGGCGCAGCCAGGCGCCGAGGCCGAGCGCGAGGGCGAGGCCGGAGCCGACCGAGCGCAGCGGCGCGTGCGGGCCCGGGGCGGTGCTGCAGCCGCTGAGATCCGGCGGCGGCTCGTCGTCGGCGACGCTCGGGGTCTTGCGCGTCGGTCGCGTGGGGAGCGAGTTCGACTCGCCGGGCGCGTCGCCCGCGCTGGCGGTGCCCGGCGCGGTCTCGGGAGGGAGGCTGTCGGGCGGCGTGGTGGTGTCGGGCGGCGTGGTGGTGGCCCCGGAGTCGGGCATGGTCGGCGGCGCGGAGTCCTTCACGCCGGCGTCCTTCGCGGGCGGCGTGGCGGCGTCGGGCTCGGTGGCGTCCCCCGCATCGTCGCCGGTGCCGGTGCCGCTGTCCGGATCGGTGGTGCTGCCGCCGTCGGTGTCGCCGGCGTCGTCGTCGCCGTCGGTGGTGGTGAACCACTTCGTGCTGTGGGCGGCGGCCTCCTCGGTGAGCTCGACGTGCAGGTGATCGAGGTGCGGGATGGGTCCGCCGTACGAGGCGTCGTTCGTGCCGTTCGCGCGCCAGATGGTGCGGTTCCAGATGATGAGCTGCACGCCGATCTGCTGCGCGTTGAGGATCAGCCAGTTCGCGATCCTGTCGCCCTGCTTGCGGTCCGGGGCGCCGACGATGGTGGGGATCATGACGTCGAGCGCGCGACCGGTGCCGTGGACGCTCATGCGCTTCGTGTCGGCGGTGTTGCGGCGGCAGGCGTACCCGCCGACGG
>JAYTHX010000105.1:0-6085 GCA_043732195.1 Polyangiaceae bacterium | reverse complement strand
GCGCGTCGAAGAAGCCGGCATCCTCGCGGAGCGCGCCGGCAGTGATCACGCGCCGCTGACGCTCCGTCTGCGATGACCGCGCACCGCTGGGCTCATGGCGCGATTGGGCCTTGTCCTGGGGCTCCTCGATTGCCTCGCGGTGCGCCAGCGTGCAGGATGACGCGTGATCACGTCGGAGCGCATCCAGTCGTACTTTCGGGAAGTGGCGCGAAGGCAGTACGAGGTCGTGGAGCTCGCGCCCTTCACGCTGTTCTTCCACCCGACAGACCCGCTGCCGTTCTTCAATTACGCGATCCCCGACGCACCTGAAGCCGGCGTCACTCCAGCGCGCCTCGCCGCGCTGCGAGCGGCGTTCTACACGCGGGGGCGGATCCCTCGTTTCGAGCTCGTGGAGGCGTTCGCGCCGCAACTGGGCGGCGCGCTGGAGAGCGCCGGCTTCGAAGCCGAACCTCCGACCTGCTTGATGATCCTGGACCCCGCCAACGCCAAACCCGCACCACCTGACGTCCAGGGCCTGCGCATCGATATCCTCACGAAAGACTCGCATTTCGAGGAAGCCCGCCGCCTCCTCCATCTCCAGCGCACGGCCTTCGGGATGAACGATGCCGATCAGGTGTCGGAGGCCGATGCCCGCTTCTTCGTGGACACGCTCGGCGCCGGGCGTGGGTTCGTCGCCTGGCTCGGCGACGAGCCCGTCGGTGGCGGCGCTCTCCTGCCGCCGACCGACGGCATCGCCGAGGTCGCGGGCATCGCCGTCATCGAGAAGCACCGGCGGCACGGGATCGGCGCCGCCCTCACCGCCGCTGCTGTCCACGAGGCGCGCGCCGCGGGTGTCTCGTGCGCCGTGCTCAGCGCCGCGGACGAACGCGCCGGCCGCGTCTACGAGGGCCTCGGATTCCGGACCTTCGGCGCCACGCGCTTTTACCGCGATCCCTGAGCCCGCTCAGCTCCGTCATTCGAAGCCCAGAGCCGCCAGCGGGTTGAGTCGCGCGGCTTTCCGCGCCGGCACGACCCCGAACACGATGCCCACGAGGATGGACACTCCCAGAGCAATCGTCTCGTCGCGCTCTTCACCGCGTGAGCGTTTCGTGGTCAGCGAAATAGCCACACGACGCACGCGAGTAGCCACATGACCATCACCGGAAGCATCACGAGAAGGAGGACCGCCGCGGCCTTGGCCATGCTCTTCGACCGCGCCGAGGTCCGGTCGCGCAACAGGAACTGCACATTGGCAATGCTGAGTACCTGGCCCGCAAGCATCACGCTGGTGAGGCGGGCCGCGGTGCTCCAGCCCCCGAGCCCCTGGAGATGCGCGAGCGCCGCGTCAAGCGCCGCGCGAGCCGTCGAGAACGGTCCCACGACGCCGAGCGCGATGACCCGAAGGTCGGCGAGCGCGAGCCGCAGGGCGTTTGCGGGCCCGAGCGCGACACTGGCCATCACGAGCGCGACGATCGCCGTTGTCGACGTGAAGCCGATCCTCTCGAGCAGGCCAAGCTGGTCGTAGCCGCGAAGTTCCCCCGCCTCGATCCGTGCGTCGAGGGCGTCTGCGGCGTCTTGGGCGTCCGCGCCGACGTACGGCGCCGGATGAGGAATGACGAACGAGAGGACGGGTATGAGCTTCACGCGTATCGCGACGCCGAAGATGCGCAGGGAGAAGAGGGTCGGACCGAACCCAACCGCACCGGACAGGACCGCAAGGCGGCGCCGCTTCGCGAATCGACGCCCGCCACGAGCGTCGCGTACGCACGCTTGATGTCGACGAGCGCGAGCTTACCGTCTGGGTCGTCGTCGACCTCGAGCTCGATCACTGCATCGAGCTTCTCCTCGAGCGTGTAATCGTACTGAGTCTGGCGGCGGTCCCCGTCGTCGGCGGGAAGGAACTTCTCGTCGAGCTTGATTTCGAGCGGCCCCCCCCGGTGTGACCCGGTCAACGCTCACGCGCCCCGCAGCGTCAGTGACGATGTCACCGCTCGTTGCCTTGAGCGCCGCGCCCGCCTGCGTCATCTTCATCTGGGGGATCGGGCTTCCCCAGCGATCGCGGAGCGTGAAAAGCACCGTGATGGGTCGCTCGGGAGCCGAGTTGCGCACGGACGACGTTCGGCCCCTTCTTCTTCGGATCGCTCATGATGCGGCCCTTGGCTCATCGTCGAACCAGTCGCGGAGCCTCTTGTCGTCGAGATCGCGCACGGCCTGCTTCGTGTCGTCATCGAGCTTGCCCGTGCGTTTGAGCTTCTTGTGGACGCTCTGGAATTTCCGTATCGCAAAGGCGTCGCTGTCTCCTTGGGCACCGAACCCGAGGTTGCGAATCTTTTGGATGAACGCGCGATCGTCTCGCCGCTGGTGGAGCCCACCATTCCCTTCTCTCCGATCTTGCAGGCGGACCCTCGATGCAGCGCTAGAACCCGGTTGCCTTCCACTTGTAGCCACCTTCGGCGCCAAAGGTGACCGTCATGCTCCCAGGCTTCTTGGCCCCCTTACGCGAGGCGGTGCAGGTCAGCGTGTCGCCCTCGCCGTAGCCGAAGAGCCCGAGGCCGCAATCGACAGCGATGGGCGTCTTCGCCTTCTCTTGAAGCTCCTTGGAGAGCGACTCGGCGAGAGTGGCGCGCGAAAGTATCCGCGCGGGCCGATCCATCTTCCAGTCTCCGCCGCTCTTGGCGACGAGCACCTCGATTGCTGGGCCGCCAGGGCCTTCGACGGTGCAGGTTGTTTTCGTGGCACCGGGATCGATGGCGGCGCAATGGGTCGCGACGACTGACAGGGAGGAGAGCTGCGCTCGCAGGCCGTCCGCCAGGATCTCGTGCTCGGGCCGCGCCGGCTTCGTGACCTTGGCGGGGGAGATATCGAAGCAGCTCTCGCTGATCGATGTCGAGAACAGGATTCGCTCGAACGTTCCGCCACACTGGGCCGTCCCTTTTTGGCCAGTGAATGCCCACGTGAAGGGACCCCTCATCTTGATGGCCGTCTGGGAATAACCGCGCCGCGCAAGCTCCGATGCAGCGGCCGACCTTCCGTTCAACACGTAGAGGCCGAAGCTCAGACCAATGCTGGCGAGGACGCCCAAGCCGATAAGGAGAGGCTTTCGATTGGCGCGCTTCATATCGCGCACCATCGCGTCGACGTCGGCTTCGGGTGAGGGCTGCATCATCGGTTTCTAGCGTACACCACAACTCGGCTGGATCGAGGCTCGGCTCGCGCACGAAGTCACCGATGAGTCGCAGCGTGTCCGCGACGACTGAATGAGAGTAGGCCAACGTAGTGGGGGATGGCTCGCAAGAGGGCGGCGCGGGGTCGGCGGCCGGAGCATGAGGTGGCCGAGATTCCACTGTCGCTGGACGAGGGCGGGCGGTTGTCGAGCGCCTGACAGGGGGCGGCCACGGCGCGACGTGTCGCGCGTTGGACGGCGGCGAGGTCAGGCGGCGACGGGTGGGTCGCGCGCGCCACGCAGCGCGGCGAGAAGGCGGTCGATGGACGCGGGGTCCGTCACGACCGCGCGCACCGTCATGCGCCCTGCGCACCCGGTGCATCGCGTGACGTCCACGTCGAAGGTGCGGCGCAAGAGGGTGGCCCAATCGACGCGAGGAAGCGGCGCGTAGAGCGGGCCGCCAAGGAGGCGGTCCCAGTGCGCGATGGAGAGGATGTTCGGAGCCACCTGCAACGCCGCACCCGTCACGAGGGGAGCTCGTCACCAAGATCGAGGAGGCTAGTATCGAGGAGACCGTCATCCGCTCGGTGCTCACGTGCCAGACCCGCCGTGGTGTCTGCGCGAAGTGCTACGGACGCGACCTCGCACGCGGCTACGAGGTCAACATCGGCGAGGCGATCGGAATCATCGCCATCGGCGAACCCGGCACCCAGCTCACGATGCGCACGTTCCACGTCGGTGGAGCGGCGGCCCGCGGCAAGATCGAGCAGAGCTCGATCGAGGCGCGTACCGAGGGCATCGTGCGAGTCCGCGGCGCGAACCTCGCGATCCGTCGTGACGGTACCGTCACGACCATAGATCGCCACGGCGAGCTCGTCATCGTGGACGAAAGCGGCCGCGAGCGCGAGCACGTCGCTCTTCGCGCACGACCAGGCACGCTGGCGGTTCGCCGCCCTCCGACGTCCCGGCCAGTCCGACATGCAGCGCATGCCAGGCCCGGTGGGTGTGGATGCCCGCCTGCGCAGGGCGCATGACGGTGCGCGCGGTCGTGACGGACCCCGCGTCCATCGACCGCCTTCTCGCCGCGCTGCGTGGCCCGCGCGACCCACCCGTCGCCGCCTGACCTCGCCTCCGTCCAACGCGCGACACGGCGCGCCGTGGCCGCCCCCTGTCAGGCGCTCGACAACCGCCCGTCCTCGTCCAGCGGCAGCGGAATCTCTTTCACCTCATGCTCCGACCGCCGACACCGCGCCGCCGTCTTGCGAACCATCCTCTGCGGCCGGATGGATGCGAGGTTTGGCCGCGCAAAGGGGTAAGCTGCGCGTCTCCCCCGATGAACCCCGAAGGCCCCGCGATCTCCGCGTCCACGCTGCCGTGGGCGGAAGGGCCCTACAGCGTCAAGCGCCACGGCGTCACGCTCACGACCTGCGATAGCGAGCCGGTGCAGACGCCGGGGTGCGTCCAGGCGCATGGGGTGCTCCTCGTGCTGCGCCTGCCCGATCTCCAGATCCTCCAGGTGAGCGAGAGCTGCGTCACGCTGCTCGGCGCGGAGCCCCAGGATCTCCTGGGCCACCCGCTCGCGGCGGCCATCGGCGAGGCCCCGGCGCTGTCGATCATGCGCTTCCTCGAGCAGCGCAACCTCGACGACAACCCGATCTACGTCCTCACGCTACCCGCGCGAGCCGGCGGCTCGCGGCTCGACGCGAGCGTGCACACGACCCAGGGCATCGCCATCCTCGAGCTCGAGGCGACCGGGCGGAGCGAGGGCGCCGAGCCCGACTACGTCGGGCTGTTCCAGAAGACCATCAAGCGCCTCCAGGGCGCGCGCTCGGTCCTGGAGCTGAGCCGCACCCTCACCGCCGAGGTTCGCGGCATCACCGGCTTCGACCGCGTGATGGTCTACCGCTTCCACGCCGATGGCCACGGCGAGGTGTTCGCCGAGAGCCGCGACGAAGCGTATGCGCCCTGGCTCGGCCTCCACTACCCCGCCGCCGACATCCCCAAGCCAGCGCGCGCGGTCTTTGCGAAGGTGTGGTGCCGCCCGGTGCCCGACATCTCCGGAGCGCTCGCCGAGCTGGTGCCGCTCGCGCACCCGACGACCGGTCTGCCACTCGGGATGACCCACTGCGCGCTCCGCGGGCCCTCGACCATGTACACCGAGTACCTCCGCAACATGGGGGTCAAGGGGTGCCTCACCATGGCGCTCCGTGAGGACGGCAAGCTCTGGGGCCTCGTCTCTTGCCACCACTATGCCGGCCCGCGGCATCTCTCCTATGCGGTGCGCGCGGCCTGCGAGCTCATCGCGCAGGTCGCGTCCCTCCAGCTCCACGCGACCGAAGATCGCGAGCACCTGCTCGAGCGGCTGCGCGTCGAGTCGCTGCACAACGATCTCGTGGCGCGGGCGGCGCAAGGCGCCGGGCTCGCGGCGTTCGTCGACGGTGGCGCCGGCATGCTCCAGGGGCTCGCTGCCGGCGGAGCCGCGATCTTCCACGAGGGGGCGTGGCGCACCGTCGGGACGACGCCCAACGAAGACGAGCTCCGCGCGCTCGCCGGCTGGCTCGAGAGCCGACCCGAGCTCGCGCCCGGGGCGCGCGGCGTCTACGCCACCGATCGTCTCTCGCGCGAGTATCCCGCCGCCGCCGCGTTCACCGACTGCGCCAGCGGCGTCCTCGCGATCACGCTCACGCGGGCACACGGCCTGATGCTCTGGTTTCGCGCCGAGACGATCCGCGTGATCGCATGGGCCGGCGACCCCAGCGAAAAGCCGGTGGCCCACGGGCCGCACGGACCGCGCCTCACGCCGCGCGCGAGCTTCGAGCTGTTCCGCGAGTCGGTGAAGGACACCTCGCTGCCGTGGCTGACGATCGACGTGGAGGCCGCGGCGCGGCTGCGGATCCTGGTGATGGACATCATCGTGGGACGCTCGGTGCAGCTCGTCGAGCT
>JAYTHX010000104.1:0-6109 GCA_043732195.1 Polyangiaceae bacterium | reverse complement strand
CCTTGAAGCCCGGACCGAGCACGACGATGTCGCGGCCGATGAGCGAGACGCGCTCGGGCCGTGCGTCACCGTCGACGTGGACCTCGATGTCGAAGCGCGGCTTCGTGCCTGCGGGCACGCTCTGATCCTTCAGGTAGAGGTCCATCACCTGGTGCGAGAGATCGCTGCTCTTGGCGACCGCGGGCGTCGGGAGATCGCGCGTGCCGGTGGTGACGCTGGTGCTCGCGCTGCCCGCGCTGCTCGCGGTGCTCGCGCTGCCCGCCTGCGCGACCTCGCCGCTCTTGGCGAACTTCCCCTTGTCGAGCCGGAACGTGCGCGAGCGCACGGTGCCCCACGGCAGCAGGATGCCTTCCTCGCCCGCGGTCGGCTCCTTGAACGAGGCGGCGTCCCACCCGACGGCGGGCTCCACGCTCACCTCGATCTCCTTCGCGGAGACGCGCACCGCGTTCGCGATCTTCTTCTTCGCCGCGCTGTCGGTGATGGCGATCTCCTGCGTGAAGATGGTGACCGGCTCGTCGCCCTTCTCGGCGACCGTCCACACCTCGAGCAGCTCGTGGGTCACGCCGGCGTTCGTGATGCGCCGGCGGACGATCATGTCGTCCTTGCCGCGGCCGGTGAGCTCGCGCGTCTCGAACGAGGCGAGCTCGCCCGCCACCTCGCGCCAGAAGAACTGCTTGCCGTTGCGGTAGCCGGGCCCGCAGATGGTGAAGAACTTCCCGAAGACGCTGATGCGCTCCTTGCGGCCGTCGCCGGCTACGTCGGCGAAGACATCGATGCGCGGCGCGGTGCCGGAGAGGTTCTTCGGGCCGAGCAGCCCGTCGACCACCGCCTGCTCGGCGGTGGTGGGGAGCGCGGGGAGGTCACCGGGGTGCTCGACGCTCCCCGGCCCCGTGCCGAGGACCGCGCGTGTGCCGGTCCCGTCGCCGTCGTGGTAGCGGAAGGCCGCGCGCAGGCCGACGCGCATCGCGGTGGCCTCCGCGAACGTCGACCACGGCAGGGACGCCTCGAAGACGAAGCCGCCTTTCACGTCGGACTCGACGATCTTCGCGCCCGCCACCTCCTGCCCCTTGCTCGGCCCGGCCAGCCACTTCACGGCGCCGACGCTCTCGCCGGGCTTGCCCGCGAAGAAGCCGATCTCGTAGCCCTTGAGCCCGCCGCGGCCCGCCGGGAAGGCGAGGGTCATCGCGACGTGGTCGTCGCCGTCGCCGTGCTTCGAGGTGCGCGTGAGCGAGGGATCGGTGATCTCGACGCCGACGTAGAGCTTCGCGTCGTCGGTCTGCACCGCGACCGCGAGGCCCAGCCCGTCGGTCTTGCCCGCGAGCGCCTGCGTGGCGGCGTAGCGCGCGGGCCACTCCTTGAGCACGCCGTCGAGCTTGACGGGCGTCTTCTTGTCGACGTCCTCCGCGTGCAGCGGTCCGCCGAGCGCCACTTCCACCCCGGTCGATCCGTCCTCGCGATTGCCCGCCCCGCCGAGCGACGCGAGCCCGCCCTGCGCCGCGACGGCGTCCCCGATCGACTCGTGCGGTTCCTTGCCCTTCGCGCCCGCCGCGTTCGCCGCGTCCGGCGCCTTCACGCCCCCGCCGCCACCACACGCCGCGAGGAGGATCAGACACGTCCACAGTGCATGCTTCATTGGACGCGACCACTGTACCAGCCCGCCGCGCGCTGAGCACCCAGGGAAGGGCCGCCAGAACGGGCAAAGCCGCCGCTCCGTTGGCGAACATCCCGTTCCGATCCGCCTCCGCCACGCTTGCTTGCCCTGCTCTGCGACCCCGTACTAGGTGCGGCGGGACATGGGGCCGAGGTCCTTGCCCACGACGCCCGCGCGCTGGAGCGCCTTCAGGACCTCGATCACCGGGACGATCGACGCCGACAGCGCGATCAACACGAGCCACTCGGTCGGCGACAGCGAGTACGTCTTGAAGACCTCGCGCAGCGAGGGCACGAGCACCGCCACCAGGTGAATCGCCGCGCTCACCACCATCGAGGCCACCAGCGCGATGGGCAGGAGCGGGCGCAGCGCGAACATCGAGGCGGTCGCCGAGCGGCAGTTCAGCGCGTGGAACAGCGGCGAGAGCGCGAGCAGCGAGAACGCGACGGCGCGGCCGTACTCGAAGCGGTCGACGCCCGGGAGTGTCCACGGCCAGTAGTAACAAGCGACCGCCATGCCGCCCATGATGAGGCCCACCACCCCGATGCCCAGGTACTCGCGCGAGCCGAGCAGGCTGGAGCTCGCCTTGCGCGGGGGCTCCATCATCTGCGTCGGATCCGGGGGATCGATGCCGAGCGCGAGCGCCGGCAGGCCGTTCGTGACCAGGTTGATCCACAGGATCATCAGCGGGCGGAGCCCCGGCATGTTCGGCATCACGCTCGCCACGAAGACCGTGACGAGGAGCCCCGCGTTCGACGAGAGGAGGAAGAAGATGAACTTCTGGATGTTGCGCCAGATGGCGCGGCCCTCGCGCACCGCGTCGACGATGGTCGCGAAGTTGTCGTCGGCGAGGACCATGTCGGCGGCCTCGCGCGCGACGTCCGTGCCGTCCTTGCCCATCGCGATGCCGATGTGCGCTTCGCGCAGCGCGGGCGCGTCGTTCACGCCGTCTCCCGTCATCGCGACGATGTGGCCCTTGGTCTTGAAGGCCTTCACGATGCGGAGCTTCTGCTCGGCGGTGACGCGCGCGAACACGCGCACGTGATCGATGCGCCGCTGGAGCGCCTCGTCGGTGAGCTTCTCGAGCTCGGCGCCGCTGAGCGCGATCGCGCCCTCGTCCCACAAGCCGAGCTCGCGCGCGATGGCGACGGCGGTGAGCTTGTGGTCGCCGGTGATCATGACCGCGCGGACCTGCGCCTCGTGGCACGCCTTGACCGCCTCCTTCACGCCGACGCGCGGGGGATCGATCATCCCGACGAGGCCGAGGAACGTGAGCCGCTGCTCGATGTCGACCGAGCGCGGATCGCTGCCGGGCGGCGCGGAGGGCGAGCGATCGCTGCCGGGATCGGAGAGCTCGCGACGGGCCACCGCGAGCACGCGGAGCGACAGCTGGCTCATGCGCTCGGCCTCGGCGAGGATCGCCGTGCGGCCCTGCTCGTCGAGCGGAGTGATGCCCTTTGCCGACTGCTGCGCGACGCAGCGCGGGATGAGCACGTCGGCGCTGCCCTTCGTGTGGGCGATCTCCTTGCCCGCCTCGTCGAGCGCGACGACGGTCATGCGCTTGCGATCGCTGTCGAACGGGATCTCCTTCACGACCTGGTGCGAGGGCGCGATCGACTCCTTGGGGAGCCCGCCCTTCGCGGCGAGGGTGAGCAGCGCGCCCTCGGTGGGATCGCCCACGACACGCCACGACCCCTCCTTCCTCTCGAGGTCGGCAGTGTTCGCGAGCGCGATGGTCGCGAGCAGGCTGCGGAGCGCCTCGGAGGAGCCCGCCTCGACGACCTTGCCCTCGAGATCGAGGATGTCGCCCTTCGGGTCATACCCGGTGCCGGTCACCGTGTAGGAGACGGCGCCCGCGTAGATCTCGCGGACGGTCATCTCGTTCTGCGTGAGGGTGCCGGTCTTGTCGGTGCAGATGACGGTGGCCGACCCGAGCGTCTCCACCGCCGCCAGCTTGCGGATGATCGCGCCCTTCTTCGCCATGCGCTGCATGCCGAGGGCGAGCGTGATGGTGGTGATGGCGGGCAGCCCCTCGGGGATGGCGGCGACCGCGAGGCTCACGGCCTCGAGTAGCAGCTCGTGCCACGAGGCCTTCCCGCGGATCATGCCCTGCGCGAACATGAACCCGCTGATGGCGAGGCACGCCCACAGCACGCGCTTTCCGAAGTTGTCGAGCTTCTCCTCGAGCGGGGTCTTGCCCTGCTCCTGCGAGCTCATGAGCGTGCTCAGCCTGCCGAGCTCGGTTCCCTTGCCCGTGGCCACCACGAGCGCGCGGCCCTTGCCGCGCATGATCGACGTGCCCGTGAAGAGCATGGTCGACCGGTCGCCGATCGGCGCGTCGTCGGCGAGCTCGGCGCGCGCGTCCTTCGTGATGGGGAGCGACTCGCCGGTGAGCGAGGCCTCGAGCGTCGCGAGGTTGATGGTCTGGAGGAGGCGCGCGTCGGCCGGCACCGCGTCACCCGCCTCGACCTCGAGGATGTCGCCCGGCACGAGCTCGGCGGCGGGGATGACCCGCACCTGATCGCTGCGGCGGACGCGCGCGTTCGGCGTCTGCATCTTCTTCAGGGCGTCGAGCGCGGCCTCGGCGCGGCGCTCCTGGTAGAAGCCGAGCACGGCGTTCAAGACCACGATGAGGGCGATGGCGACCGCGTCCCCGTAGCGGACCAGGAAGCTTGCCTCGGCGTTGCTGCTCGCGCCGTTCACGGTCGCGACCACCGCCGCCACGAGGAGCGTGAGGACGATGGGGTTCGCGAACTGGGCGATGATCCGCTTCCAGGTGCTGACCGGCGGGCTGGAGGGGAGCTCGTTCGGCCCGTGCTTCTCCAGGGCCGCCTTCGCCGCCTCGTGGGTCAGGCCGCGCGCCGGGTCGGCCGCGAACTGCTGGTAGAGGGCCTCGCAGGGGCCCGTATGCCACACGTTTGCCAGCTGATCGTCGGGCAAGTGACGGACGGAGGCGTCGCGCGACGGGCGTGCCGATAGCGGCTGCTCTTCGGATCCCACGGGATCCGGGAGCCTACTACGGGTCCTCCGCGAGGGGTGGTACGATGAAGGCGTGGTCTGGGGTGACTCGAGCACGCCTGCGGGCGGCCTGAACGACGGGAGCGAAGCGACCTCGCTGACGCAGGGCGTCTCCGCGCGTGCCACCGGCCGCTACGAGCTCCTCGACCGGCTCGGCTCGGGCGGCATGGCCGACGTCTACCTCGCGCTCGCCAAGGGGCCCTTCGACGCGAAGAAGCTCGTGGTGATCAAGAAGCCGCGCGCCGCGAGCAACGTGTACACCGCGATGTTCATGGACGAGGCGCGCCTCGCGATGCGCCTCAACCACCCGAACGTCGTGCAGACCTACGAGGTCGGCCTCGACGACGGCGGGCTCTTCCTCGCCATGGAGTACCTGGAGGGGCAGCCGCTCCACTGGTTCGTCCAGGCGATGGCCAGCAGCGACCAGCACCTCTCGCACGCGCATCTCGCGCGCATCGCCTCCGATGCGCTGGCGGGCCTCCACTACGCGCACGAGCTCGCCGACTACGACGGGACGAAGCTCCACATCGTCCATCGCGACGTGAGCCCGCACAACGTCTTCGTCACCTACGAGGGCCAGGTGAAGGTCGTCGACTTCGGCATCGCGAAGGCGACGATGAACGAGGTCCACACGCAGACCGGCGACGTGAAGGGCAAGATCGCCTACATGGCGCCGGAGCAGGCGATCGCCGACCACGTCGACCGCCGCGCCGACGTCTTCTCGGTGGGCGTCATCCTGTGGGAGATGATCGCGCGCAAGCGCCTCCTCACCGGCAACGGCGGGGCCGAGATCCTCGACGCCCTCCTGCACGCGGAGTTCCCGCCGCTCTCCTGCGTCGTCGCGGACGTGCACCCGGTGCTCGAGGCGATCGTCATGCGCGCGCTCCAGCGGGACGTCGCCGATCGCTATTGCTCCGCGCAGGAGATGCACGACGCGCTCGAGAGCTACATCGGCATGGCCGGGCAGACGGTCCGCGCCTCCGACCTCGGCAACGCACTCGCGAAGCTGTTCGCCGAGTCGCGCGAGAACCGCTCGGCGCGCATTCGTGAGCAGCTTTCGGGCGCGCGATCCACGAGCGGGAACCTCGTCGCGGTCGGCAGTCCCGGCGACCTCGTCGGGCTGCCCACCATCGCGACGAGCTTCGTCGGGAGCGCAGGCGACACGAACGGTCCGTCGGTCGTCACCGGGCCGCTCGCGCGCGCCCGCGGCGGGGACTGGCACACCGGCGTCGCGATCGGGGTGCTCGCGTTCTCGGTGATCGCCCTCGCCAGCGCCATCATCGTCACCCTGCGGTGGTCGGGTGACCGCCCCGCCGCCGGCGCCGAGCGTCCCCCGCCGGAGCTCGTCGGCGTGCCGGTGTCCACGGGCCTGCCCGCGGCGCCGCCGCCGCCCGAGAATGTCGCGGCGCCGATCCCACCACCGCCGCCACCACCACCACC
>JAYTHX010000103.1:0-42269 GCA_043732195.1 Polyangiaceae bacterium | reverse complement strand
CTCATGATGAATCTCCTTCGACCCGGAGCATCCATCACGCGCGCGCCCCGCGCGTCCCGGTCCTTGCGCTCGAATTCGGATCCGGCGCGAGGTGCGTCGCCCGCGTCGTTGAGGGGCTCGGGAGGGGCGTCGCGGGCCGGGAAGCGCAGGTCGACGTCGGGAAGATGGGAGTGATGCGCGTGCGTGCGTGCGTGCGCGTCACCGCATCGCGTGGGCGTTCAGCGCCGAGCCTTCCCTGAACCATGCGATCTGTCGCGCCCCGTACGTGTGCCGCAGCACGATCTCCTCCTCACCGCCCTCGTCGTGGTGAATCACGCAGCGCACCGCCCTGCCGGGCGCCAGCGCGTCGAGGTCGAGGAGGTCCAGCTGGTCGCCCTCGCGCACGCGGTCGTAGTCCGCCGGGTCCGAGAACGTCAGCGCCAGCAGGCCCTGCTTCTTCAGGTTCGACTCGTGGATCCGCGCGAAGCTCCGCGCGATGACCGCCGCGCAGCCGAGCAGGCGCGGCGACAGCGCGGCGTGTTCGCGGCTGCTGCCTTCACCGTAGTTGCTGTCCCCAACGATGACCCACCGGACCGCGCGCGCGCGATGAGCGCGGGCGATCACCGAGATCGGCCGCCGCTCCCCGGTCACCGGATCCTTCGCCGTCCCGGGCGCGCCGCCGGCCGCATCGTTGGCCCCGGAGAGGAGATTGTCGCTGAAGCGCTCGAGGTGTCCCCGCAGCCGCAGCCATTCGCCGGCCGGCGAGATCTGGTCGGTGGTGGTCTTGCCTTGCGTCTTGACCAGGAGCGGCAGTCCCACGAGGTCGCATCGGTCCCACGCCGGCCACGGCGTGAGGCGTTGGAGGCGCTGGCTTGCCGCGTCGATGGCGATCTCCACGCCCTCGCCCGAGGAGGGGGGCGCAATGTAGTCGCGATCGGAATGAACGAAGCCGCCCGGCGGCACGTCCGCCGCCTGCGCCGGCGGCTCGAAGCGAAAGGGCTGCCCGTCCGGCCCGGTGAGCGCCTCGGTCCGCGGGTCGAACGAGAGCCGACCGGCGATGCAGAGCGCCGTCACGATCTCCGGGCTCGCGATGAAGCTCATCGTGGTGACGCGCCCGTCGTTGCGGCCGGCGAAGTTGCGGTTGTAGGACGTCACGATGGTGTTCGGCTCGCTCCCGTCGCTGCGTCGCCACTGCCCGATGCAGGGCCCGCAGGCACTGGCGAGGACCACGGCGCCTGCGCTCACCAGCGGGGCGAGCTGCCCATCGCGCTCGATGGTGGCGCGCACGCGCTCGGAGCCGGGCGTCACGTACAGCTTCGACCGCGCTCCGAGGCCGCGCGCCGCCGCCTGTGCCGCGACGTCCGCGGCGCGTGCCATGTCCTCGTACGACGAGTTCGTGCAGCTGCCCACGAGCGCCGCCGAGATCGCGTCCACGAAGCCGTTCGTCGGATCCCTCACCTCGGCCGCCAGCGCCGAGAGCGGCCGCGCGCGGTCCGGGGAGTGCGGCCCGACCACGTGCGGCTCGAGCGCGGTGAGGTCGATGTCGATCACCCGCTCGTAGTAGGCCTCGGGAGCCTCCAGAACCGCGGCGTCCGGGGCGAGCAGACCGAAGTGACGCTCCACGACCGGTGCCAGCGTCGCGCGGTCGGTCGCGCGCAGGTAGCGCAGCATGTTCTCGTCGGCCGCGAACAGCGACGTCGTGGCGCCGAGCTCGGCGCCCATGTTCGTGATCGTGGCCTTCCCCGTGGCGCTGATGCTCGCGGCGCCCGGGCCGATGTACTCGACGATCGCGTTCGTCGCACCGGCAACGCCGAGCACGCCGGCGACGTGCAGGATGACGTCCTTCGGCGCGGTCCACCCGCGGAGGCTCCCGCGCAGGCGAACGGCGATGCTGCGCGGGTAGAGCAGCTCCCAGGGGAGCCCTGCGATCACCTCGACCGCCTCGGCGCCGCCGACGCCGATCGCGCAGGCGCCGAGGCCGCCGGCGTTCGATGTGTGCGAGTCGGTGCCGATGATGAGCTGACCAGGGAAGGCGTAGGTCTCGAGGACCACCTGGTGGATGATGCCCGCGCCCGGCCGCCAGAAGCCTGCGCCGTACTTCGCCGCCGCCGAGCGCAGGAAGTCGTAGACCTCGCCGTTCTCGTGCTCCGAGGCGCGCAGGTCGGAGAGGCCGTCGGTGCGCGCCTGCACGAGGTGATCGCAGTGGATGGTGGTCGGCACGGCGAGGCGTGAGCGGCCCGTCTGCATCAGCTGGAGGAATGCCATCTGCCCGAGCACGTCCTGGAACACGACGCGATCCGGCCGGAGCGAGAGGTAGCTCTCGCCGACCACGAGCTCGCCGGCGTCAGGGTCGTCGAGATGGGCGAGGAGCAACTTGTCGGCCAGCGTGAGCGGCCGGCCGAGGCGGCGGCGGGCGACGGCGAGGCGCGTTTCCATCGA
Source organism: Polyangiaceae bacterium (assembly GCA_043732195.1). Taxonomy (GTDB): domain Bacteria; phylum Myxococcota_A; class Polyangia; order Polyangiales; family Polyangiaceae; genus Labilithrix. The sequence goes on along the minus strand of JAYTHX010000103.1, from coordinate 39,851 downwards.
CGCGTAGAGGCGCGCGACGGACGCGGCGGTGGGGACGATCGGGAGGGGGTCGGCGGGGTCGTTCGCTTCGGTGGCGTCGGCTTTCATGGCTGGAAGCTACGGTCCGCCGGCGCGAGAAACAGCCGAATGCGAAGAATAGGATATATTCCTCCAAGGACTATGTTGGACGGCATCGATGCCCTGGTGGCGCTCGCGACATTCGGGACGGTGAGCGAGGCCGCCACGCGACTCCGCCTCACGCAATCGGCGGTGAGCAAGCGCCTGGCCGCGCTCGCCAACGAGGTCGGGTTTCGCCTGGTGGAGCCGGAGGGACGGCGGCTGCGCCTCACGGCGCGGGCCGTGGAGCTGGTGGAGCGCGCGCGCCCGCTGATCGCCGAGCTCCGCGGGCTGTCGAAGGCCACGCGCCCCGACGCGAGAGACTCGTGCTCCCTGGCGCTGGCGGACTCGATCGCCTCCTCCTGGGGGCCCGCGGTGGTCCGCCGCGCCCTGCGCGAGGCGCGCGAGATCGACGTGGACCTGCACGCCCACCGCAGCGTGCTCGTCGTGGAGAGCGTGCGCCTCGGGCGGTACGACGTCGGCATGTGCACCGAGCTGCCTTCCGCGAAGGATCTGGTGGTGCGTGCCCTGGTGGACGAGCCGATGGTGCTCGTGAGCTCGGCGCTCGCCTCGAAGCTCGATCGGATGCTGCCGCTCATCACGATCGAGGCGACCTCCGCCACCTGGCGAGCGATCCACCCGCAGCTCCGCCTGCGTCACGAGCGGCTCCTCGGCACGCCGCTGGTCTTCGTAGAGTCGTTTGGCGCGGTCGTGCAGATGACGAGGGCGGGCTTCGGGAACGGCCTGGTGCCGCTCGGCCTCGCGCGCGAGGCGCGGCTACCGCAGCGGAGCCTGCGTCCGCTCGCGGGTGTGGCGCGGCGGGTCTCGCTGCTCTGCCGCAAGTCGACGAGCCTCCAGCCGGCGTTCGTGATCCTCGCCGAAGCGCTCACCCGTGCGGCGCAGCAGCACTTCACGGACGGCCGGCGGCCGCGTCACGGCTCCAGCAGCTCCGCGAGCGGCGCGAGGGTTGGGGCGCGGGCCGCGGCGTCGGGATCGACCAGCACGATGAGATGATCCTGCGCGCGGCTCGTGGCGACGTGCAGGAGGTGCGGATGCTCGGCGAGCCACCGCAGATGCCGGCGCTCGGTCGCCGTGACCGAGAACACGACGACGCGCCGCTCGCCGCCCTGGAGCCGGTGCACGGTGCTCACCAAAACGCCGCCGCGCGTGAGCAGCCCGCGCGCGACGAGCTCGCGCTCGATGCGGACGCTCTGCCCGACGAACGGCGTGAGCACCGCGAGGTCCGAAGGCGCGACGCCGTCGGCCATCAGCTGCGCGACGATCGCGATCGCCCGTGCGGCCTCGGCCTCGTTGACCACGCCCTCGGCCGCGCGCGTGCCGAGGCCGGGCACCGGTAGCACCACCACCGGGAGCTGCAGGCGAGGAGACACGTCCTCGAGCGAGCGCGGCGGCGTGCGGACATCGAGCGTGTACCCGCTCCAGCGCGAGGCGAGCGCGACAATCGCGTGCTGCGAACGGAAGTGCTCGGTCAGCGTGAGGCGCGCGCGGGAGCGTGGCTCGGCCACCGCCTGCGCCGACGCCTTGGACGTCGTGCCCATCCGGAACGGCGTGACGGCGCCCTCGTCGAGGCCGCGCGCCAGGCGATCATCGGTGTGCGGAGCGAGCGTGTAGACCGGCGGCAGCTGCGCGAGGTCGCCCGTGAGCATGACGCGCCGCGCGCGCGCGAGCGCCGGCACGGCGTAGATCGGCGCGCACTGCGCGGCCTCGTCGATGACGAGGCGATCGATGACGTCCGCACCCAGCGGAAAGCTCGCCCGCATCGACAGCAGCGTGCATCCCGCGAGCGGGTAGAGCGCCGCGAGCTCGCGCAGCGCTTGCGGCACGGGCTTGCCGCGCGCCTCGGTCCACTCCGCGCGCGCCGCATCGCGGGCCATCACGAGCCTCGGGAGCAAGAGGTCGCGATGGGCGCGGGCCCACGCGTCGCGCAGCGCGAGCGCGGCGTCGTAGAGGCCGGGATCGAGCGGCGGCGCCAGCGGCTCGACGACGGCGATCCCGAGCTCGGCGGTGATGACGGCGAGCTCGCTCCGCGCCGCGGGCGCGTCGAGCCTCGCGCGGGCCTCGGTGAGGGACGCGAGCGTGGCTTCGATCGCCGCGTGCTGCCGCGTGATGTCGGCGCGCGGGTCTCCCGGATCGAGATCGCCGAAAGGCAGGCCGAGCCCGAGCGCTGTCAGGACCGCCTCGATGCGCGGCGCCCGGAGCGCGTTCGCGCGCGCCCACTTGTCGCGGGCGCGGTCCACGGATGGCGACTTGCCATCGAGGTGGATGGGCGCGAGGCGCGCCGCAGCCTCCGCGTGCTCGCGTAGCGTGGCCGCCGCTGCGTCGAGGTCGGCGAGGTCCACGTCCGGTGCCGGCGCATCGCTGGTGCGCGCGAGCTCCTCGCGCAAGGTCGCTGCGCGGCGCTCCAGCGCGCGGCGCCGCTCCGCCCCGTTCGCGCTGCTCTTCTGCGCCTCCGCCTGCTCGCGCAGGAACGCGCGCACCGGCAGCGCGCGGGACTCGAAGGCCGCGCGCGCGTCGGCGAGGGAGACGTCGCCCAGCGTCTGGAGCTCCTCGATCGCGGCTGCGAGCGCTGCGCCCGTCGACTCGGCGAGCGAACGCCGGTTGCCGAGCCGCAGGCCGACGGGCAACCCGGGGCCGGAGACGAACGGCGCAAGCGCATGATCGACGGCGGCGTTGTTCGTGCTCGTCACCACCAGCGACCACGTGGCCGCGCGCGACGGCGGATTCGCCCACCGCTTACCCAGCGCGCACGCGACGATGGTCTGCGCCGCGACGTGATGGAGCAGCGCCGTCTTCCCGCAGCCCGGTGGTCCGCAGACGGCAACGACGTCCTCGGAGCCCTCGAAGGCGCGCGCCGCCGCGAGCTGGGACGGCGTCGGTGACACCTTGCCGGTCGTGAAGATGGGCGCCGGTCGCGGCGGCGCCGCGCGTGCCCCGAGGTAGACGGCGAGCGGACCGCGCGGCGGAAGCGTCTCGCCGAGCACCGCCTGGAGATCGCTCCGCAGGCCGCTCGTCGGATCACCGCGTGGCGGAAGCATCGCGATCCCGTGCGGATGGCAGCGGAGACCGCGCGAGGCGGGCGCGCGTCGCACCGCGGCCTCGCCGATCGCCGCGAGATCCTCGCGCGTGAGCGGGCCGGAGGCGGGCGACGCGCTGCGGCCCGCTTGCTGGCCGTCGCCGTCGCCATCGCCATCGCCATCGCCATCGCCATCGGCCTCGTCGCCACCCGCATCCTCGCCGCCGGACTCCAGCGCGCGCGTGGCGGCGCGGACGAGCGCGCCGATCCCTGCGCGTCCCGCGGCGGCGATCGCGCCTAGCGCTGCGCCGTCGAGCCCGAAGAGGAAGTGCCACACGCCGGCGTGGAGCGCGTAGGTCTCGTCGCTGCCGAGCGTGAGCTCCAGCGTGTCGGGCAGGACCAGCGTGGCGCCGGGCCGCGCGCCGGCGGGGAGCTTCCAGGCGGCCTCGCCGATTCGCCATCGCGCGCGATTGCCGCCCCGCGAGAAGAGCGGCGCCGCGCGCGTCGCCCCTTGCTGCACGAACATCACGAGCGGAAACCCGATGGTGATCGTGCTCTCGACCTCGGCGGCCATCGCCGCGGCATGCGCCTCGAAGAGCGGCGCGGCCCGCGGCGGGATCGGCGCGAGCTTCTGCGATGTGGCATCACCGAGGACGAGCGCCGTCGCGTCGTCCTCGGCGTCGGTGAAGAGCCGCAGCGAGAGGGCCGCGCCGTCGCGCGCGGGGGAGCGCAGCAGCGGGTGCGGCGAGAAGGTCTCGGCGCGCGATGGGGCAGGCGGCGTGACGCTCGCTTGCTCCCGCGCCATCTCGTCGAGCGCGCGCAGCCCGTAGCGGAGCGGATCGAGCGACGGCCGCATCGGGCCTCAGACGTTGACGAACTTCATCGACGCTTCCGTGTAGCGCGTGCCGCTCGCAGCGCCCTTGGGGCACACCGCCTCGATGGCGGCGAGGTCCTTTGGGGAGAGCTTCATGTCGACCGACGCGACGTTCTGCTCGAGGTACGTGCGGCGCTTCGTGCCCGGGATCGGCACGATGAACGGCGCTTGCGCAAGCACCCACGCGAGCGCGAGCTGCGAGGCGGTCACGCCCCGCTGCTTCGCCAGCTCCTCGACCTTCGCGACGAGCGCGAGGTTCTTGCCGAATGCCTCACCCTGGAAGCGCGGGTTGGTGCGCCGGAAGTCATCCGGCGCGAGGTCGTCGGGCGTCTTGATCTGGCCGGAGAGAAAGCCGCGACCGAGCGGGCTGTAGGCGAGGAAGCCGATGCCGAGCTCCCGGCAGACGTCGAGCACGTCGTCCTCGGGCTCGCGACTCCACAGCGAGTACTCTGTCTGCACCGAGGCGATCGGGTGGACGGCGTGCGCTCTACGCAGCGTCGCGGCGCTCGCCTCGGAGAGCCCGATGGCGCGGACCTTTCCCTCCTTCACGAGATCGGCGAGCGCGCGGACCGACTCCTCGATGGGTGTCGTCTGGTCGACGCGGTGCAGCTGGTAGAGATCGATGACGTCCGTACCGAGGCGCCGCAGGCTCCCTTCGCAGGAGCGCTTGATGTAGCCGGGCGTGCCGTCGATCCCCCGCTTCGTCGGGTCGTTGGGGTCGCGCACGATCCCGCATTTCGTCGCGACGATCACCTGCGCGCGCTTCCCTGCGATGGCCCGGCCGACGAGCTCTTCGTTGGTGAACGGCCCGTACATGTCCGCGGTGTCGAGCAGGTTGCATCCGAGCTCGATGGCGCGGTGGATGGTGGCGATCGACTCCGTTTCGTCGCGCTCGGATGCGGCGCTGTAGAAGTCGCTCATACCCATGCACCCGAGGCCGAGCGCAGGAACGTCGAGAGGACCGAGCTGGCGATGGGGCATGGTCATGGGTCCTTTCTTACTACGAGGTTCCGGTGGTCGCGGGCTCCATTCGCTCGCGCCGGCCGGCGCGACGGGCTCGGATCGCTCCCACGACGCAGGCTCCTCGGCGCGAATGGGCCGCGCTCTCGGGAGGCGCGGAGGTTGCAGTCGCGGCGCATCATGGCGCGTCGTCCTGCTTCTCGTATCTCGGCCACGCTCGCGGTCGTCCAGGCTCCCGCAGAGCTCGTCCACGAGCGCGACGCGCAGGTCGTCCCCGGCGATCTGGCGGCACGGGGTACGTCGTCGCCGCGCGCCACGCGCGCCCCCTGGGCGGCGCTGTCACCGCCGTCGGTCGCATCGCCGCCGCGGTCGACGGCGCCTCACCCGCACGGTACACCCGCGCTGGTTGGGCTGGCGCTCGTCGCGCTCGCCTTCACCGTCGCGGTGGTCGCCGCAGTGGTCTACGCGCTCTCGCGCTGGTGAGTCAACGCGCTCACGCGAGCTTCGAGAAGTCGGGCGCGCGCTTCTCGAAGAAGGCCGTGAAGGCCTCGCGCGCCTCGGCGCCCACTAGGCATGCAGCGAAGAGCTTCGCCTCGTCGTCGAGGCGCGTGAGCGTGGCCGAGACGTCTCCACGGAGGAGCGCGCGCGCCTGTTTGAGCGCCTGCGGGGGCTGCTTCGCGAGCGCCGCCGCGCGGGCGAGAGCGGTCGCGCGCAGCTCGCCGGCAGGGACGATCTCGTTGACCAGCCCGAGCTCTCGCGCGCGCTCGGCGCCGAGCGGCGCGCCCAGCAGCAGCATCTCCGCCGCGACCGCGGCCCCGACCCGCTGCGGCAGGAGCAGGCTCGACGCGGCCTCCGGCACCAGCCCGAGCGAGACGAACGGCGTGATGAGCCGCGCCGTGTCGCTCGCGTAAACGAGATCGCAATGAAGCAGCATCGTGGTCCCGAGCCCGACCGCGGCCCCGTTGATCGCCGCGACGAGCGGCTTCTCGTAGGTCGCGAGGAGCCGGATGAAGCGGAGGACCGGCGGCTCCCCGTCGCCGAGCCCGTTCATGAAGTCGACGACGTCGTTGCCCGCGGTGAAGGTCTCGCCCTCGGCGGTGAACACGACGGCGCGGATCGCCGGGTCCTTCGCGGCGCCTTCCAACGCCTCGACCATCGCGGCGTACATCGCGATGGTGAGCGCGTTCTTCTTCTTCGGCCGGTCGATCCGGATCTCCAGCACGCCGTCCTTCGATTCGGTCTTCACATCGCTCATGACGACTCCTTCTTTCCGTCGGCGACGAAGCGCACGACGGCACTGTTCAAGAAACGCAGCACGACCTCGATCTCGGCCGCGGTGAAGCCCTCGTTGAGCTCTCCGTTGAGCCTGTGGAGCAGCGGCTTGGCGCGTTCAAGGAGGGCATCGCCCCTCGTCGTGACGTACAGCAAGCTACCGCGCCCGTCCTCCGGGTTCGGCGACGCGCCGCAGCGTTCCGGCCCGCCCCATCCGCTGCACGAGACCCGTGACGGCGGACTTGTTCAGGTCGAGCAAGTCCGCGAGCTCGGTCATGGAGCACCCTGCGTGCTCCGCGACGTATGTGAACCAGATCAAGCCCAAACGTCCGGTCACGGGATCATGACGGTGATCGTCGTCGCATCGCCCGGGGGGCCGAGGCTGTCGTGCTGCGCGTACGGCGTGGCGCGCAGCGTGTGGGTGCCGGACCTCATGCTGCAGGCATTCACGCCGCCCTCGCGGTCGCCACACAGGTAGAACGGCGCAAAATTCTCGGTGTTCGCGGGCCGGCCGTCGAGGTCGAACTGGATCGAACGGGGGTCGCCGCGGACCTCGGCGCGGATGTTCCACCGCGCCAGCGACGCGGGGATCGTGGCGCCCGTCGTCAGCGGCTCGAAGCCGGGGACCGCCTGCGCGGTGTCGGCGTTCACGAGGACGAGCGACGTGATGGCGAAGCTGGCATCGGCTGCGGCGTCGGCGTCGGCCTCGGCACGCCCTGCCTCGCGCGCCGCATCGGGCGCTTCGAGGAGCGGCCCCTGTCCGACGTAGCCGTCGAGCGAGGTGGTCAGCGTGCATGCCGCGCACAGGACGGCCGCCAGCATGAAGATCCCCCTCATCGAGACATCGTAGCGCGTCGCGGTCGGCAAGCTATCGCCGCGGGCCGCCGCAGGGCTATTGCCTCGGGCCGGAGCGAGCCATGACGAAGAACGAAGCGAACGTGCTAAGCACCACCATCGGGGAGCTCCCGCTGGAGGAGTATCACCTGAGCCTCGCGGGGCACGCCTGGAAGATCCTCCACACCGGCGCCATCCTCAGCCGCGAGGACGAGCAGCGGTTCCTCGGCGGTGACCAGCCGAAGCTCCCGTACGGGATCGTGCTGTGGCCCGCGGCCATCGCGCTCGCGCACGAGGTGGCGGCGCGCTCGCTGGGCGGAAAACGCGTCCTCGAGCTCGGCGCCGGGACCGGGCTGCCGGGGATCGTCGCCGCGTCGCTCGGCGCCCGCGTTGTGCAGACGGATCGCCAGGCGCTCGCGATGTGGGTCTGCAAGCAGAACGCGGAGCGCAACGGTATCGCGACGATCGAACATCGCGCCGCCGACTGGACCACGTGGGACGACGAGGAGCGCTACGACGTCATCCTCGGCTCCGACGTCCTCTACGGCGACGCGATGCATCCGCACCTCCGCCGCATCTTCGAGACGAACCTCACGCCCGGGGGCACGCTCCTCCTCTCGGATCCGTTTCGTGCGACGAGCTTCGCCCTCCTCGAGGCCATGGAGGCGGAGGGCTGGTCCGCGACCATGAACAAGTGGACGGTCGGCATCGCGCCGCCGGAGCGGCCGGTCGGGGTCTTCACGCTCACGCGAGCGTGAGCGGCGCGCGGCCTCCCGATACCACGTGATGATTCCCGCGCTCGACCCCGGAGGCTCGTGGATCATCCCGCAGCTCGAGAACCGACGTAACGCGAATTCCAATCTGCGGCTCGCCGTCGCGCAGGAATTTGGCTTCGATCCCTTCCGGCGCGTCCTCGAACATCTCCAGTCTCGCTTGCCATGGTGCGCTGAAGAGCGCGCTCCGTCTCGCCGTCGTTCTCGGGTGCCTCGTGAAGTTCGCGTAGCCCGCGGTCGTGACCGACGTCGTGGCATTCGACGCCGAGCGCGGTGGCTCGAGGCCGGCGATCAGTCCTTCGCGAGATCGCCTTCGAGCGTGGCAAGCTCCGCCTTGTACGTCTTCGGGGTGATTGCCTTCTCGGCAGTCTCCTCGAAGTCGGCCGGTGTCGAGAGCACGCTGTCTTCGATGGTGACCGGGGCAGGCGCGGGCGCGACGGCGGGAGTCGCAGCGGTCGCCGCTGCGTTCGTCGTGATGGTGTTCTTCGCCGGAGCTTCGGGCTTCACTTCGGTTGAAGCGGGCTTGTCACACGCGGCGAGGACAAACAGAGAAGCGGCGGCAAGCAGGATGAAGCTCTTCACTTTGCACCTTCCTTCGTGGGCTGAGCAGCGGGAGCAGCGGTCGGCGCTGCCAAGTACTTCTGCATCCATCGGTCGTGGCGCGCGTTCTCCTTCGCGAGGAGCTTCGTAGCCCGTGCACCCGAGTCTGCGTCCTTGGCATCGGTGGCGACCGACTTGACGCGCTCGATCCGGGCGACGCGCTCGGCGTGTCGTCGCAGTTCCTCCTTCAGTGCATCGTTCGCAGGCGTCTTCAGCGTCGCGCTCAGCTGGGTCTTCTGCGCCTCGTGCTCCTTCGCCTTGCGGGCGGCGCGCTCGCCGGCCTTGTCGTCGGGCTTTGCGGTCTTCTCGTCGGCGCCCTTCGCCTTGTCGGCAGCGTGATCCTTGCCGTGTGCGGCCGCGTTCGGTGCCTGCGCCGATGCGGTGGAGGCGAGAAGAAGCGCCGCACCGACGAGGAAGCCTCGAGTCATGGTTGAACGAATCATGACGTTCAGGATGCGCGCTCGGCGCGTCCCGGCAAGGTAGGAGTCCTGTCTTACGACAACGAAATACAAGTTCGCGACATGCGTCGCGCGCTCGCGTCGCGCGCTCGGATGAGCCCGAGCGCTGACCTCGCGGACCCATCGGGCATGCCGGGCTTCGGCGAGACCGCGCTGCGCCTGCTCGACTCGAGGACCTGCCTCGGTCCCGCGGGACCCCCGCCCGCCAGGCCGACTACTCCGAGGAGCGAGGAGGACGCTCGGGGGCTGCCGGGGCCGCGGATGGCGACGCTTCGGGATCGCGGTCGAGGCGCTTGCCGTCGATCGCGCGTTCGGCGCGCTCGCGTTCGGCGCGCTCGCGGTCCTTCTCGGCTTGGGTGCGGCCGTGCCGGATGCGGTTGGTCTCGGCCTGCTTTGCCTTGTCCTCCCGCTGCTTCTTCTTGCGGAACCGGTTCAGGTTGACGACGTTGCTGGCCATCGGTCGCAGGTTGCCACGCCGGCCGGTGTGTGGTCGAGTCATGAAGCTCGGCGGTCGCGAACGCATGGATGACGGGGCTGCGCTCGCGGCGCTCTTCGCGCAGCTGCCGGTGAGCGCCGACTGGACGATCGGCTTTCTGACCGCGGTCTGCACGGGGCCGGAGCGCGTTCGACGAGGACCCGGCGGCACGCGCGAAGGTCGACCTGCTCGCGCGCCTCTACGGTGCGGTTTCCGAGACGCTGGGAGCGTCACCCGAGCTCATCTGCCCCGAGCCCGACAAGCCCGCGCAGGAGGCGATCGATTTCTGCCGCGGTTACCTCCGCGGCGCGGGCATGCACGCCACGTGGAGCAGTGACGAGGTGGCCGTCGCAAAGCTCCTTCCGTTCGAGGCGCTGGCGAAGGAGAATGTGGAGGCGGAGCGACCGCGCCTCGGCGGCTACGTGGCCGACCTGCGCGTGTACTAGCAGTCGAAGCGCCAGGTGGTGCACACGACGCCGAAGGTCGGGCGCAACGAACCGTGCCCGTGCGGCAGCGGCAAGAAGCACGAGAAGTGCTGCCTCGCGAAGCAGGCGTAGCGCGTTCGCTGCCATGAGCCGTTGGGCGAGGACCGAGGACGACCGACGCGCGTTCATCCTCGAGCACACGCGGCTCCTCCCCGTGCCGCTCGTGCCGGAGATCGCGATGCACCGCGCCGCCGCGGTCTCGCAGGTCTGATTCGAGACGGCGCGCTGGCTCGACGACGCGACGCGGCGGTCCCGTTCTGGTGCGTTCCCTGGGCAGGTGGCCAGGCGCTCGCGCGGTACGTCCTCGATCATCCCGACGTGGTCCGCGGCAAGCGCGTGCTCGATTTCGCGCGCGGTCGACATCGATCCGCTGGCCCGCGTGACGACCGAGCTGAATCGCGCGGCGAACGGCGTCGACCTCGAGGTCCACACGACGGACGTGGTGGGCGATCCGCTGCTGGACGTGGACGTCGCGCGGACGAGTCGAACTGCGGCGCCAGGCCCGTCCTGGCAGTCATCGCCGGCGGCGAACGTGATTCGACCTTTCAAATGCGAAAATGCGCACGGGAACGTCGCCCTCCTCGATGAGCCACTCCTGCCAGACGAGCTTCGCAGGGCTGTCCATCACGTCGTTCGCGACCAGCAGCGCGCCGATGCGTGCGGTCTCCACGCCGCCCCCATCGAGCCGCGACGGCTCGACCGCGACATGGGCGTTGTCGTCGGTCTCGACCCACGCCGTTGCTCCGGAGCCGTCGTCGACGAGGAAGGGCTGCGTCGCGACGTGGTCGAGCACCTTCTGGCGCGACGAGCCGTTCACGCGCTCGACCAGCGTGCGCGCAAAGACGCTGGGGCGCGCGGTGGCGCCCGACTGCACGAGGCCGCGCTCGCTCGCGACGACACGTCCGACGATCTCGATGGTGCCTTCTCGGGGTGCCTGCGCGATGGCCGACGTCGGCGTGCGCTTCACGGCCGCGAGCCGTCGCGCCACCTCCGACGTGGTGCGGCGCAGCATCATGAACCCGAGCCCGGATCCGGCCCACCACAAGGCCGCGAAGAAGACCCGCCCAGCGTCCATGTGCGGACCTTACGCCGGCTTCCTCGGCACCTGCGGGATCAAGTACGCTGCGCCGAGGCGGCGTGCTCGAGGACCGCGCGCGGTACATCGTGGTCGGACTGCTCGCGCTCGCCAGCGCGAGCGGCGTGATCGCGCGCAAGAAGCCGGTGGAGGGAGCTCCGCGCAAGCCCACGGCGCGGTGCGATCTCGAGGTGCCGGCGGGCTGGGTGCGGTCACCGTCGCCGATGCCCGATCACATCGCGGAGCTCCTCACCGACGGCACGACCGTCAACACGATCATCGTCGGGGAGCGTCCCGAGCGCGCAAGGGCGGTCGCGGACGCGGGGACGCCGGGCCGCGTGCTCCCGCTCAACTGGGGCCCGCCGAACGCGGGCACGGTCGAGACGATCTCGCTGGTGGCGTTCCCGGATGCGCCCGTGATCGAGGTGATCGCGCGCCACGAGGAGGCGAACGCGCAGGCCTCCGCCGCTGCGGCGGCGCTGGTCAGGTCGCTCCGCTGCGCGAAGCCGTAGGCCGCGGCAGCGTTCGGGGCGCTGCCTCTCGTCGGCGGAACGCGCGTCTGCTACTGCGCGGTCGGTGACGGCTCCTGCCACGGTGCTCCTCGAGGTGGAGGCGCTCTACGCGCTCCTCTGCGATCGCCTCGCCGTGCTCGAGCCGTGCGCGGTGGCCGCGGTCACGCGCGTCTTCCTCGAGGTGTCGTTGCTCCCGTGCGAGGAGCGCCTGTGGTCGCTCGAGTTCGCCTTCGATCAGGACGACGGTCGCATTGCGCGCGTCGTCGCGTGCTTCGTCGACCGACTCGCGAAGCGACCGACGGAGGAGGCGCCCCGCGGCTACCAGGTCGACATGCTGCTCCCGCGCGTCCTGCCGCCGCGCGCACCGAGCGACGGCTTCGAGCTGGAGGGCGCGAGCGAAGGCGACGACGTCTCGGACGGCGCGCTCGTCGCCCGCTTCGAGCGCGCGCTCGTCGTCCTCGGGGCGTATCGCTCGGTCGAGACGATCGAGCTCGTCTCCGTCGAGGCCCACCTGCTCTGACGCGGCGGATGCGGAGGACGCGGAGCGCTTCCTCGGTGCGGCGCCCCAGCGCATGCCGAGCAAATTGCCGGCGAGGTCCGCGCGGTCGATCCCGAGGCGATCGAGGAGCGGCGCGACGACGCGAGCGTATCGCGCGGCTGAATCGTCGCGATCGGCGCCGGGGCCGGTGAGCCCCTGGCCAGGCAGGTCGAGCCGCACCGCCCGGCGATGCGCCACGAGCTTCGCGACGCAGCCGGCCCAGGTGTGCAGCGAGGCGGACGAGCCGTCGGGGCAAGGTCGCTCATTCCGCGCGCCGTCGCCGGAAATGGTGGCCGGGTTGCGGCCCGACGGTGCTGCCGCTACGAGCACGCCGATGCCCAGGGTCCTCCTCGCCGCGTCTGCCTTCGCCGCCGCTGCCGCGGTGCAGTGTTGTTCGTCCTCGGCGGTCACGCCGTAGCCGGGCCCGACCGACGCGGGCACGCCCGAGGAGGACGCTCGCGCGGCCGACGGCGCGTGTCCCTCGTTCGATACGCCGACCACGCTGGGGACCCTCTAGAGCGCCGCGATCGACGAGAGCTCCGGGCTCGCCGCGAGCTCCCTGAACGCCGGGGTCTACTGGGTGCACGACGACTCGGGCGACGTGGCGCGTGCGTTCGCGGTGAGCAGCGAGGGCAAGCTCCTCACGACGCTGAGCTTCGACACGGCGATGCCGCTCGACATCGAGGACATGGCCATCGAGGACGAGTCACCGGGGCGCTCCTTCCTCTACTTCGGCGATATCGGCGACAACGGTCTCGTTCGCAAGCAGGTCACGTCACCATCCACCGCGTCGTCGAGCCGAAGGTCGGCCCGGCCACCCTCACCACGCCGTCGGAGAAGATGACGGTCGTGTATCCGGACGGCGCGCACAACGCAGAGACGCTCCTCTTCGATCCCACGACGAAGGAGCTCCTCATCGCGACGAAGGTGGAGGGCGGACCGTCCGCCATCCATCGCGTCGGTCCGTTCGTGGCGGGCACGACCGTCACCACGGAGAAGATCGCGGAGGTCGCCATCGCGGACGGCTCGTGGTCAACGATCTCCCCGACCACGCGACCGACGACGGCTTCGCGTTCCGTCTCACCTGGTGAAGCCGACCCACGATCAAGGGAGCCGTCATCACCTGTCTCCGGGAAGTCGTGCTCGAGGCGTCGGACGACGCGACGTGGCAGGCGTGTCTCGTCGACGCGAAGCTGCCGCCCTTCACGATCTTCACGCGCGGGTGACGCGTTCGGCGCGCACTGGATCAAGGGCGAACGACCGCGTGACGCGGCACGTTCCGGAGAACGATCCCGAGCGGCAGAAGCCGCCGATGGACCACGTCCTTTCGTTGAGCGGCGCGCGCGGTGGCGGCTTCGCGGGCCCGAGCGAGGGAGGCTTCGGGATGCGTCTCGACGACCGCGAGGAGCCTCCCCACCTCTGGGCGGTCAGCCGGCGCCGCGTTGCGCTCTCGTGCGAGCCTGGGTGGTCGACCTCCTCGAGGTCGACGATGATTCGCGTCCGGGCGAGGGCACGCCCGGCGCGCGGGTGGTCGCCGAGCACGTGCTTCAAACGCGCGTCGAGGTTCACGTGCTCGAGGGCACCATCGCCGGCGCGAGTCACGTCGCCTACGCGACGATCTCCCCGCGGCGCTACGAGCGTGAGCCGCTGCGGCAGATGGCGAACCAGCTCGTCCTCACGCCGTGCGAGCCCACGCAGCGGGATCCGTACGACGCATGGTCGTACGTAGGGTAGGGTGCGGCCTCGCGATGGACATGCGTCCTGCGGCGCGCCGCGTGTGGGCGTGGCGAATGCCCGGCGAGCCGGTCGCGCCGCAGGAGGTTCGTCTGGTGGTCGTCGACGGCCAGGGCGTGCCTGATCAGGCCATGATCGACGCCGCGCCCGTCCTCGCCACGGCGCACGTCGCGCCCTCTAGCTCGCAGGGCGACGCCCCGCGCGAGCTGCAGGCGACCCACGAGGGCGTGACGTATCGCCTGGTGGTGACGTGGAAGAGCTCGGCGCGGCGCGCGCGAGAGCTGCTCGAGACGGACCCTCATCTCTGACCGCGACCTATCCTCGCTGCGCCTCCTCGACGGAGGGGAACCGCTTCCTCGACACCGTGCGGCTGGTCCAGTAAACCGCCGCGAGCCCACATGACGATCCTGTTTGAGCCACTACGCGCCGGCGAGCTCACGCTCCCCAACCGCATCCTGATGGCGCCGCTGACGCGCTGCCGGGCCGTCGATGCGCGCGTGCCCAACGCGGCGATGCGCGACTACTACGTCCAGCGCGCCTCGACGGGCCTGATCATGACCGAGGCGACCTCGGTGACCCCGCAAGGCGTCGGCTACCCGCACACGCCCGGCATCTGGTCGGCGGAACAGGTCGCCGGCTGGCGCGAGATCACGAGCGCCGTGCATGCCGCGGGCGGCCGGATCCTGCTCCAGCTCTGGCATGTCGGGCGCATCTCGCATCCCCTGTATCTGGACGGCGCGCTCCCGGTGTCGTCGAGCGCGGTCGCCGCGAAGGGCACGGTCAGCCTGGTGCGGCCGAAGGTGGAGTACCCGACCCCGCGCGCGCTGCGGCGCGACGAGATTCCCGGCATCATCGCCGCCTTTCGCCAGGGCGCGGAGAACGCGCAGCGCGCCGGCTTCGACGGCGTGGAGATCCACGGCGCCAACGGCTACCTGCTCGACCAGTTCCTGCAGGACAGCGTGAACCAGCGTGACGACGACTACGGCGGCGCGCTCGAGAACCGCGCCCGGCTGCACCTCGACGTCGCCGACGCGTGCATCGCGGTGTGGGGCGCGGGGCGCGTCGCCATGCATCTGGCGCCGCGAGGCGATGCGCACGACGTCGGCGACAGCGACCTGAAGGGCACGTTCTCCCATCTGGCGCGCGAGCTCGGCCAGCGGAAGCTCGCCTACCTCTGCATGCGCGAGCACGAGGGCCCGGACTGGCTCACTCCGCTTCTGAAGCGCGAGTTCGGCGGCGTGGTGGTCGCGAACGAGGGCTTCACGCGGGAGACGGCGGAAGCGGCGATCGCGCGCGGCGACGCCTCGGCGGTGGCATTCGGCCGGCTCGTCATTGCCAATCCCGATCTGGTCGAGCGATTCCGCACGAACGGGCCGCTCAATGCGTGGGACGCGAAGACGTTCTATACGCACGAGGCGGCAGGCTATACGGACTATCCCGCTCTCGAGATCCCAGCGTGAGCGCTCAGGCGCGGTCGAGCATCTTGCGCAGCTGATCGCGGACGGCGGCGTGGCGATCGGTGCTCGTCGCTTCCTCGGAGCGGCGGTACGCGCGCTGGATGCGGTCGAGGTGTGCCGGGATGCCGTCGAGCGCGCCGACCACGGCCTCGAGCGGGTCGCCGCTGGCGCTCGCGGCGGTCGACGTAGCGAGCCCGCCGCCGGCGAAGCCCACGATCGCGACGGCGACCAGCACGCCCTTCGTCCTGCGGAGGCGCAGCCGGAGGTCGTCGACGCCGGCGAACAGGGAAGAGGCCTGGCTCTCCTTGACCTTCCGGCAGACCGCCTCGCGGACATCGTCGGAGACCTGGACGTCCTCGAGTGCTTCGAACCGTACGCGCATGCTTACCTCGAGCACGTCGCGGGCCAACCGCGCAGAAGCCGCAACCCCTCGAAATCACGCACCCCAGGCTGTCGGACACCCGACAGTCTTTCAGGGAACGAACATCATGGAGCTCGAGTGTAGGGTACGAGAGACACCATGACCGCGAACGACCTCTTCGTGATGCATCCCGATGCGAGCGCCATGATGGGCGACGGACGCGTGCTCGTCGCGCTCCACAACGCCGACGGCGCGGTGACGTCGGTGGAGTCCGAGAAGCCCGAGCTCGCGGCGGTGGTCATGGGCTTCTCCCGACCCATGGCGCTCTCCAGCCTCGGCGAGCGATTCCCCTACTTCCCGCACGACACGCTCACGAGCGCGGTCGATCTCCTGCGCGCCGGTGGGCTCCTCATCCAGGCTTCGGAGCTCCTCACCAACGATGCCGTCGAGCAAGAGATGATGGTCGCGAGCGCGCGCGCGCTGGCGACGTCGGCCAGGAAGATCGAGGAGGAGCTCACGGCGCTCGGGCCGTCCTCGAGCGCGGTCCGCCTGCGTCGTCGTCTCCGCTCCGTCGAAGCGCAGGCCTCGCTCGTCGCGACCGAGCTCGGCGTGCGCCGTTCGCTCGCGCCTCCCCACCGCAGCTGAGCGGACTCGCGCTCGGGGGGCGCAGCGTCGCTTCGCACCATTTTGATGACGCGATGGATCGATCGGGGTGGCTCGCGTGTCGAACGCGGGCATGAAGGCTTCGCTTCTCCCGCTGGCCAGCGCCGTGGCCTGTCTGCTCGCCGCCCGTCAGGCCCACACCGCGGCGAGCGAGGCGTGCGAGCCCAAGGTCTTCTTCGAACACCGCGTCGTCGCGGACACGCCGGCGCGCGCGCACGAAGGGCTGGACGATGGCCGCATCCGTGGCGGCGCCGCTCGTCAGCGGCGGCGCCGCCAGCTCGTCGGGGCTCGCGCCGCGGGACGTTCGACGCGGGGATTCGCGAGGCGTCGACAGGCAGATCTGGCGCGCGGGCCTCGTGTTCTCGATGGGCGCGCCCTGGACGCGCGACTTCATCGGGCTCGCCCTCGAGGGCGGCGTGCTCGGCGGACACCACGGCGGCGCGGAGCCCGCGGCGATCGACGTCCGACCCTACGGGCTCGGGCGCCTCACGTTCCAGCTCCCCTTGCGCAACGATCTCCGCCCCTTCGTCGCCGGCGAGCTGAGCATGCAAACCACCTGGAAGGCCGGCATCGATCGCGACCCGCGCGAAGCGGAGGCGGTCAGCGCGGCGCGTCTCGCGCGCGTGGTCGTGCCGGAGAACGAGCGGCCCTCACGCCGGATCGGCGAGCTCCTCGCGCTCGCCGCCTGCATCGCCGTGTGCGCGCTCCGGCGTATGTGGCTGCGTCATGCGCGGTCGACGCCGGTGGGATCCATTCACGAGATCCTGGCGGAGCGCGCGCAGGAGACGCCGCCGTCGCCTTCGCCATCGCCGCCGGCAGGGGAGGCGCGCGTCCCGATGACCGCCCCGGCGAGAGCGAAGAGCGAGGCGGAGACGTTGCCGCCGCTACCCCGATCCGCGGCGTCGAGCGAGCGCGCGAAGGACGGTCGTGACGGCAGCAGGACAAAGCGCTTCGAGCTGCGCATCGAGCGCCACTGGAGGATGCACGCGCCGCCGCCGCGTCGGGGGCCAGGGGAGCGGGGGCCAGGGGAGCGGGGGCCAGGCGGGCGCATTCACGATCTGCGACGGGCCTTGACGGGAGGCGCGCGGAGATCGAGAACTGGGATTCCACGCTGTTCGGGAGAGCAGACCCATGGGACTCGCGCGATCGGGATTGAGCCTCGCTTTCCTAGGCGTTCTCGGCGCCTGCGTCACGGCGCCGCCGCCTGCCGCAGGCCACAACGCGAATCGCGCGGGCACCACGAACGTGAGCGCGGCGACGGCGCCGCCCGAGGTCGGTGACCTCGGCAAGGTCGGCCACGTCGTTCTACCGACCTCGTGCGCGGCGGGGGTGACGGCCGATCTTCAGCGCGGCGTCGCGCTCCTCCACTCCTTTTTCTACGAGGAGGCGCGTCGGGTCTTCACCGCGGTGGCGACGAGCGATCCATCGTGCGCGATGGCGCAGTGGGGAATCGCGATGACCCACTGGCATCCGATCTGGGCGGCCCCGGAGGCGGCGGACTTCGAGAGCGGGCGCGCGGCGGCAGAGCGCGCGAGCGCGCTGACCACGGCGCTACCTCTGGAGCGCGATCTCGTCAAAGCCATCGCGGCGTTCTACGACTCGCAGGCGAGCGGCGACCCGACCTCGCCTTCGCAGAGCTGCCATGGCGTCGTCGCGGGGGACATTCGCGGGCGCGCGCTCGCCTACGAGCAGGCCATGGCGCAGGTCCACGCCCGCCACCCGGAGGACGTCGAGCCGACCGCGTTCTACGCGCTCGCGCTGCTCGCGACCGCGCCCCCCAGCGACGCGTCGTATGCCAATCAGCGAAAGGCGACCGCGCTCCTCGAGCCGTTCTTCGTCTCGCAGCCGAACCACCCGGGCGTCGCGCATTACTTGATTCACGGTTACGACTATCCCGAGCTCGCCGCGCGCGCTCTGCCCGCAGCGCGCGCGTACGCCGGCATGGCGCCGTGGGTGCCGCACGCGCTCCACATGCCCTCGCACATCTTCACGCGGCTCGGCCTGTGGAACGAGTCGATCGCGAGCAACCTCGGCTCGGCGACCGCCTCCCGCCGGTATCAAGTCCTCCGCGGGCGCACGGCCGTCGAGACCGAGGAGCTGCACGCCCTCGACTATCTCGCCTACGCGTATCTCCAGAATGGCGAGGATGCAAAGGCACGCGCGGTCGTCGAGCGGGTGCGCACGGTGACGGAGACGTATCCCGCGCGCGAGATCGCCGGGGCCTATGCGCTCGGCGCCATTCCCGCACGCTACGCCCTCGAGCGTCGCCAATGGGCGGAGGCCGCCGCGCTGCCGGACCCCCCGCCCGTGGTGACGCAGTTCGCGTTCGCCGCAGCGAACGTGGAGCTCGCGCGCGCCATCGGCGCTGCGCGCACGGGAGATCTCGAGCGAGCGAGCGGCGCGGTCGAACGCCTTCGCGCGCTGGGGGAGGGCCTGCGAGAGCCGCGCTTTTCCTTCTTCGCGCGTCAGGTGGAGATGCAGATCGCGGCGGCCTCGGCGTGGCTCGTGTCGGCCCGCGGTGACGCGCCGGCGGCGCTCGAGCAGATGCGGAAGGCGGCGCAGCTCGAGGATCGCCTCGGCAAGCATCCGGTCACGCCGGGCGCGGTGATCCCGGCACGGGAGCTGCTGGGCGAGCTCCTCCTCGAGCAGCACCGGCCGGCCGAAGCGCGGCTCGAGTTCGAGGCCTCGCTGCGCGACTTCCCCGCACGCTTCACGCTGCTGTACGGAGCGGGTAGCGCGGCCGCGCTCGCAGGCGACGCCGTGGGAGCGCGAAAGCACTTCACGGCGCTCGTCGCGATGGGCGCGCGAGGCGACGGCGTGCGCCCCGAGCTCGCCGAAGCCCGGCGATTCGTGGAGAGCGCGGCGGGCCGCTGATGCGGACGACGGGGCGTCCGGCGTATCCTTGCGTGCGCATGTACATCGCCGACGACACCGCCATCATCCGTACCCTCTACGACCGCTTCAACGCGCGCGACATCGACGGCGTGCTCGTCGCGCTCACCGACGACGTCGCCTGGGCCAACGGGATGGACGGCGGTCACGTCCACGGCCGCGAGGGCGTCCGCGAGTACTGGACGCGCCAGTGGGCCGTCGACAGCCCGCATGTCGAGCCCGTCGGCTTCAGCAGGGGCGCGGATGGCTCGGTGATCGTCGAGGTCCATCAGTCCGTGACGGACCTGGAAGGAAGGCCGCTCGAAGGTCAGACGCACGGACTGAAGGACAAGACCGTCGGCCACGTCTTCCACATGCGAGACGGCCAGGTCGCCCGCTTCGACATCCGCGAATAGGGCTGAGGGGCGCGGCTCAGAACGTGGCGATCTGCGGCGTCGTCGCGTCCGTCGGAAGCGTGCCGTTACCGACCCGGCCGTACGCGTTGTCGCTCCAGCACTTCACGCGGCCGGTGTTCTCGATCGCGCAGGCGTGGTTGTAGCCGCAGACCAGCTTGGTCGCGGTGGTGATGCCGCTCACTGCCTTCGGCACGCTCGACGAGACGGTGCTGCCGATGCCGAGCTGCCCCGACGTGTTGAGGCCCCAGCACGTGACGCGGCCGTCCGTGAGCCGCCCCCAGTGCTGCGCCGGCACGAGCGTGATCTGCACATCACCGACCTGATGCGATTCCCACCACCCGAGCTCGACGACGTTGCGCAGGCCCACGCTCGTGAGCACGTCCGCGTTGTCGCGGGGGACAATGTAGAGTGCATCCTTCCCGATCCGCTCGAGCGTGGGCAGGTCGAGGTGGTCGTAGTGGGCGTGCGAGACCGTCACCACGTCGAGCTTGGGCACCGCCTCGAACGCCACGCCGGGCGGCGAGCGGCGCGGGACGGTATGAATCCGCGTGGACCAGATGGGGTCGATCGCCAGCAGCTGCCCCCCGAGGCGCTGCACGAACGTCGCGTGGCCGATCCACGTGACCGGCGAGCCGGTCCGCGACCTGCCACTTGAAGAGCGCGCCGATCCCCTGATCGGGGACCGTGCCGTCGAGGTTCGTGTAGCTCGGCACGCGCGGCCGAAGCGGTCAGTCTTCGCGCGTCGACGCAGGCGCCGACGGTGGGCCGCCCGCGGCCGCCACCTTCACCGGGATGATCTGCACGCGACGATCCGGGCCTTCGCCGTGGCTCTCGGTGCGGACCTCGGTGATCTCCTTGAGCGCCATGTGCACGACGCGGCGGTCGC
This sequence comes from Polyangiaceae bacterium, assembly GCA_043732195.1. Lineage (GTDB taxonomy): Bacteria > Myxococcota_A > Polyangia > Polyangiales > Polyangiaceae > Labilithrix. The sequence continues at coordinate 19,477 of JAYTHX010000103.1, read as the reverse complement.
GCGCGCTCATGGGATCGAAGGTGATGACCTTGCCCTCCTTCGCGACGCAGCGGGCGAGCTTCTGCGCCATCTCCGCGAGCTGGTCCTCGTGGCGCGCCCGGTAGCCCTCGGCGTCGACCGCGATGTGCTTGCGCGGCTCGCCCGGCTTGTGGGCGATACGCGTGGTCAGGTACTGGATCGCCTCGAGGACGCTCCCGCGCTTGCCGATCACGCGGCCCGCATCCGGACCCTCGATCTCGAGGCGGATCTCGTCGGCCGAGCCCTCACCGTCGTCCGGGGCGAGCGTGACCTCGGCGTCCATGTCCATCTTCTCGAGGAGCATGTCGACGAAGTTGAGCGCGCGTTCGGTCTGCGGGTCGAGGGGACCGTCCTCCTCGTCGTCCGCGCCGTCCTCGCCGATCGCGTGGGCGGCGATGTTCGCCGCGTTCTCGTCCGTCGTCTCGACGCCTTTTTCCTGTTCGGTACTCACGTGCGATTCCCTTTCCTAAGACGCCTCAAGAGGCCGCGGCCTTCGCCGACTTCGACCCCTTGCCACCTTTGCCGCCCGGGCTGCCCTTCTGCGTGACCACGATCTCGTTCGGCTTCCCACGCGGAGCGATGCGCTCCACCGCCAGCTGCTGACCGATGCCGAGCAAGCTGTTGGTGAGCATGTAGACGCCGAGCGCCGCAGGAAGGAAGAGCATCATGACCGTGAAGACGGCCGGGAGCATGTACATCATCATCTTCTGCTGCATCGGGTCCATGCCCTGCTGCGGAACGATGCGCTGCTGGACGATCATGAAGACGCCGAGGAGCAGCGGGAGAACGTAGAACTTGTCGGGCGCGGAGAGGTCCGCGAACCACAGGAATTTCGTGTGGTACATCTCCACCGCCGTCTGGAGGGTCGTGTACATCGCGAACCAGACCGGCATCTGCACGAGCTGGGGCAGGCACCCGCCGAACGGGTTCACGCCGTGCTTCTTCCAGAGCTCCATCATCGCGAGGTTCTTCGCCTGCGCGTCGTCGGCGAACTTCTTGTTCAGGTCGTCGACCTCGGGCTTGAGGCGCCGCATCGCGATCGTGGTCTTGATCGACTTGTAGGTGAGCGGGAAGAGCAGCGTGCGCAGGCCGATCGTCATCACGATGATGGCGAGGCCCCAGTTGCCGAACGTGATGTGGGCCTGGATGAACGAGAGGAGACCGACCAGCACGCGCGCGACCGGCGTGAAGAAGCCGAGGTTCGTGACGTCGCCGAGCTTCGGGTTGCCTCCCGCAGCGTGCGCGAGGACCTCGCGCTCCTTGGGGCCGAAGAACGCGATGTCCCTGTAGGTCGCGGTGGTGTTCGGCGAGAGCTCCTTCTTCGGATAGACGAGCCTCGCGTGGTAGACCGCGCCCGCATCGTCGGCGTCGTGTGCCTGGCCGGCGGCGACCCACTCCTCGGCGAGGACCTCGCAGGTCGGCGCGTCGGACACGGCGCCCTCACCCGGGGAAGGGATGAGCGCCTGCGAGAAGTAGTGGCTGTTGACCGCGGCGTAGCGGTCGACGCCCGCCACCGAGAACCACCCGGATTTGAAGTCGTCCTTGTTCTTGCGAGTGACCTCCTTGCCGGCGGCGCAGGAGAGCTCGGTCTGGAACGGCGAGACGCGGCCCAGGCTGCCCTTGACCTCGTGGTTCTGGCGGAACGCGTAGAGCCCTATCGAGAGCTTGTGGGCGCGAATGTCGCTCGCGAGGTTCGTCACCGCGGTCTCCACGTTCATCTCGAACGGGCGCGTGCTCGCCGACACGGTCTTGACGATGCGGACGTCCGCGTCCTCGTAGCTGAAGCGGCAGGTCTTCCCGTCCATGCGCTCCGGGTCGGAGTCGAGCTTCCAGACGAAGCGGTCGTACTTGACCTGGCTGTTCGCATCGAAGCCGCGGAAAACGGTGCGGAGCGAGCGCCAGCGCTCGTGGTCCGGCGTGGTGGAGATGTCGAAGTGCGCGCTACCCGCATACTGCGCGTCCTTCGGGTAGACGTGCATCAGCGCCGCGCCGCGCGCGGAGAGCACCGCGTCGTACCGGAGACCGCTGATCTTGCAGGTCTCGCCCTCGACCGGCTTGTTGGGCTGGCCGTCCTTCAGCGAAGGATCGAGCACGTCCGGGATGAAGTCCGGGCCGTTCACGTAGGTCTCGGAGGCAAGCGCAAGCGATTGCGGCTTGTCGTTCGAGCCCGTGATGAGGGGCAATCCGAACTTCCAGAAGAGAAGGATCGCGACGGCGATCACGCCCCAGCGCAGGACACTGCTTCGATCCATTCGGTGCTTTCAGAGGTGAGATTCGCCGAGAGTTTTCAGCGCGGGCGGCGGGTCGTAGCCGCCAGGATGAAACGGGTGGCACTTACACAGGCGCCTGACCGAAAGCAAGCTGCCCCGGGCCGCGCCGTGGGTCTCGAGGCAAGCAACGGCGTAGCGAGAGCACGACGGTTCGAACCGGCAGACCCTTCCCGCCAGCGCCTGGATGACGGGAGAGACGAGCCACTGGTAGAGACGGACGAGCGCGATCAGCCCGCGGGCGAGCATCGAGGCCGGAAGATGAGGCTGCAGGGCCGCCAGCGCCACCTTCATCGGGCCCTTCCCGGAGGTTTTCCGGCGCCGCCGAGCACCGCTGTGCAGCGCTTCAGCAGGGCAGGACGGGCGCGCTCCCATTCGGCGCGCACCTCGGCCAGCCCGAGCTCGGCCGCGCCGTCCCGCGCGATCACGACGAGATCGATCCCGTCGGGCACGAGCCCAGGCCACGTCCGGAAGCACTCACGGCAGACGCGCTTGATACGGTTCCGCTCGGGCGAATTACCGACCTTCTTCGTCACCACGATCCCGAGGCGCGCGCAGGCGCCGGCAGGCTCCCGCGCGGCCACGAGGAGGACGAAATGAGCCGCCATCGCGCGCTGTCCGACGGACTGCACGCGAAGGAAATCCGTGCGGCGCTTGAGGCGACGCTCGGGCCCGAAAGCGAAGCCGCCGGTCTCGTCGAGCCTCCCCACGCCGGCGGGGCTACTTCTGGTAGATCGAGACCGTCAGGCGAACGCGGCCCTTGCGGCGGCGGTTCGCGAGGACCTTCGCTCCGCCCTTGGTGGCCATCCGGGCGCGGAAGCCGTGGGTGCGCAGGCGGCGCGTGTTGTGGGGCTGAAAAGTTCGCTTCGGCTTTGCCATGACGGTTCCAGGGAGCGGAGGGATCTCCGCAGAAGTGGGCCGCGGAAAAAAGCACCGTCCCGCCCCTGCGTCAAGCACGAGACGCGGCGGGAGGTGCCGTGCCGCCATTCCCCGCCTTTCCCTTCTTTCTTTCGTGAACCTTCCCGGGCGGGTTAGTCTGCCGGCTTCGAGGCGCGGCACCGTTTCACTTCCTTCGGCCGCGAAACTCTTGTGGGAATGACCGAATCCAAGAAGACCCGCCGGGCCCTCGTAAGACGCCTGTCGCCCGCGCTCGCCGCGGTCGCGCTCGCCGCAGCCTCCGCCCCGCGCGAGGCCGCTGCACAGGTGAAGACCTTCCACCTCGACCGCCTCGAGGTCCCAGGCGGGCCCGACGACGGCATCGCCCTGTTCCGGCCCGTGGTGAACCCGCGAAACATCTTTTACGGGCAGCTCGCCATCGGTTACTCCCTGCGGCCACTGAAGGTCCGCAACATCACGACCGACACGTCCGTGCTTGCACGCACGACGGGCCGCTCGGCCGTCATCCAGGATCAGCTCACCATCTACGGGTCGACGGGCTTCCAGATCCTGGAGCGCGTGAGTCTCGGCGTCACGTTCCCGTGGACCCCGTTCCAGACCGGCGGCAACCCGGACTACGGCCCGGGCAACGTCCAGGGCCCCGGCCAGGGCAGGACCACGCTCATCGCGACCGGCGGCTCCGGAACGGTGACGGCCTCCGATCTCCGGTTCGACATCCGCGGCACCATCGTGCGCAGCGCCGACAAGAAGTCGCTGCTCGGCGCGCAGCTCAACCTGTGGGCCCCCACCGGCACGAAGTCGGACCTCGGCGGTGACAACGGCGCCGCCGCGATGGTCATGGTGAGCGGCGAGCACACGGTCAAGTGGATCACGCTGGTCGCGAACCTCGGCTACCACTTCCGTCCCATCCACGCGATCAACAGCCCGGCGGCCGGCTCGGGCCTCGGCATCGGCAACGAGATCCGCTGGGGCGTCGGCGGGTTCGTGCCCCTGAAGGACGGCAAGTACCGCATCGGCGCGACGATCTTCGGTCAGACCGGCGGCGAGAGCAGCGACATCATCGGTGACACCTTCTTCAAGAAGGCGAACACGCCGATCGAGTGGCAGGCGGAAGGCCGCATGCGCTTCGGTCCCGCGGATCACTGGTGGGCCGGCGTGGGCGGCGGCACGCGCCTCTTCACGAACGCCTACGGCGCGCCCGACATGCGCCTCATCGCGCTGGTCGGCGCGTACGTTCCCATCCTCGACTCCGAGGCGAAGTCGCCCGAGCGCCGCGCCGAGCAGCGCGCGCGTTGGCGCGAGGCGCACATCTCCGATCGCGATCACGACGGCATCCCCGACGACATCGATGCCTGTCCGGACGACCCCGAGGATCACCTCGGCAACGACCCGAACGACGGCTGCCCGATGCCCCCCGACAAGGACGGCGACGGCATCCCCGACCAGTACGACAAGTGCCCCGACGTCCCCGAGGACAAGGATGGCATCGACGACGGCGACGGCTGCCCCGAGGACGACGCCGATCAGGACGGCATCCCCGACGCGCAGGACGCCTGCCCGAAGGAGCCTGGCGGCAAGAGCTCCGATCCGAAGAAGAACGGCTGCCCGAGCTTCATCAAGGTCGAAGGCAACGTCGTCCGCATCATGCAGCAGGTGCACTTCGCGACCGGCTCGACGACGATCCTCCCGGAGAGCTTCCCGATGCTCCAGGAGATCACGAACCTGCTGAAGGCGAACAAGGGCATCAAGCGCATGAGCATCGAGGGGCACACGGACAACCGCGGCCCCGCGGAGATGAACAAGACGCTCTCGGCGGGTCGCGCGCTGTCGGTCCTGAACTGGCTCGTCCAGCACGGCGTCGAGAACACGCGTCTCGAGTCGCATGGCTACGGTCTCGAGAAGCCCATCGAGCCGAACGACACGGACGCCGGACGCGCGGCCAACCGCCGCGTCGAGTTCAAGATCCTCGACGAAGAGGACTCGAACAAGATCCAGAAGCACTGATCCGGGATGGCGCGGAGACCTGACCTCCGCGCCGGAACCGGCTAGCGTCTCGGGCATGATGAATCGCCTCGCGCTCGGCAGCGTTGCTGGTCTCGTGCTCGTCGCGGTCTTCGCCGCCTGCAGCAGCAGCGGTGACGGCGCAGTGCCTGGCTTCACGCCCGACGGCGGCAGCAGCGGCAGCAGCGGCAGCAGCGGCACCAGCAGCGGTCCGACCGACGGGGGCGGCGGGACCTACATCCCCGAGCCCACCGCGTGCCCGACGCAGAAGTTCAAGACGCTCGTGGTCGTCGGGGACTCGATCTCCGACGTGGGCGGGAGCGGCGACAGCGCAGCGCAGGAGCCTTTCTATCGATCGCTCCTCGTGAAGAACGACGATACGCGCTACCCCGCGTGGAAGGGCTTCGACCTCGCCACGTGCTGGGCCCTCGATCCCACCATGAACGTGGTGAAGGTCTCGAAGGGCGGCGCCGTGGCGACCGTCCCCGCGAACAACACGCCCGGCGACAAGGGCGTCCTCCTCAACCAGGTGACAGGCCTCCCGGCCACGCTGCCCGGCCCGGTGCTGGTGATCGGCACCATCGGCGGCAACGACGTGCAGGCTGGCCTCGTCACCGTGCTCGCCGGCACGCCGGCGCAGGTGCAGACAAAGATCGACGCGTTCATCGCTGGCTTCGGGCAGGCGATGGCCGAGGTGACGAAGCCGGATCGCTTCGGCGCCGGCGTGAAGACCACCGTGCTCGTGACGGACGTCTACGACCCGAGCGGCGGGACGGGGCACTTCTATTACGAGCCGAGCAAGGCCACGTGCCCCGGCGCGCTCGGCTTCTGGCCGGACAAGAAGGAGACCTCGACGCAGCTCGGCCAGTGGAACACCGCGATGGCGGCCGAGGCGGCGAAGTACCCGGGCCTGCATCTGCTCGAGCTGCGGGCGCCCTTCGCGGCGCACGCCGTGAGCACGCCCGCAGCGACGAACTGGTTCTACCGCGACTGCATCCACCCCAGCTCGCTCGGCCACGACGCGATCCGCGGCGTGATGTGGGCCGGCATGGTCGGCCTGTAGCGCCTCGGCGCCGGCCAATTTCGCTCGATGGTCAGCGGTCGGTGCGGGACGGGCGGGCGGCCGCGAACGTCTCGCAGACGTACACGCTGCCATCGGGTGCGCGCGCGATGCCGATCCCGAGGTGCGTGTAATCTGCACGTAGCAGGTTGATGCGGTGCGAGGGGCTCGCGTGGAGCGCGCGGTGGGCGAGCGCGAGCGTCGGCGCATGCGCCACGTTCTCGCCGACGGCGCGGGCGTCGATGGTGCCCTCGGCCTCGAAGCGCTGGCGGAAGTCGCCTTCGCCGAGGTCGTGCGCGACCGACTGACCGTCGCGCATGCGCTGGGAATGGTCGCGCGCGAGGGCGTCGAGCTTCTCGTCGCGGGCGAGCGGCGAGGTCCCCTCGAACGCACGGAGCGCGGCGATCATGCGCGCGAGCGCGGACGGGTCGTCCGATGTTCCTGCCGCCTCCTCGCCGGGGGCCGGGAGCTCCTCGCCCGAGGGAGGAGGCGTGGTGTCGGCGAAGATCCGCGCCTCCAGCAGTGGACGCGGGCCCTCCGCGACGTCGGCGACGAGCTGCACGGTGAACGCGCCTGGCTGATCGAGCGCGAAGCGGGCGCGGACGACGCCGGTGACGGGATCGAGCGCGGTGGGCACGGTGCGCGGCGCGCCGTGGGGACCGAGGACGACGAGCTTCGCCGAGCGCGCGCCGACGTGGAGGCGGGCCTCGAGCGTGAGCCACTCGCCGGTGCGCGCGCGGGTGGGGAGGGGCGCGAGATCGGCGAGCGCGTCGACGCGGAGCGCGACGAACACCTCGCCGCCGTGCGCGGTGGGCGTGATGGCAATCCCGCAGCGCGCGGGGCCGTGACCGCCGCGCTTCTCGAGCTCGGGCCGCAGCTTCTTCTCGTCGATCGGCGAGCGGCCGCTCGCGACGACCAGCCGCGGTCGCACATGGGGATCGCCGGCGACACGCAGCTTCTGCACGATGGCATCGGCCTCGGGCGCGCCGAGCCCGCGGGCGCGCGCGCCGGCGATCTCGCGCGCGACGCGCGTGAGCGCAGCATCTTCACCGCCGCAGGCCGTCGCGAAGGAGACCTCGCGCGGATCGCGCCCCTCCTCGACCGCGGGCACCCAGGGCGTGCGCGTCGCCGTCACCCATCCGCTCGTATCGGGCGGAGGTGCAGGCTCGGGCTCGGCAGGCGGCTCGGTCTTCACGCGCGCGCTGACGGGCGCCGCCACGACCGCCTGCTCACCGCCGCCATGGCAGGCAGCGAGCGTCAGCGCGATCGCGATCGATTGCCAGCGCATCCCCCGACGCTACCGCGCCTCGGAGCGCGGGTGAAATCGAAGGCCGACGCGAGACTCACACGGAGGCCCGGAGTGTCGGAGCATCTTGGATGGGCTCGCGGAGCCGATGCCGCGCCCTGGCAGGTCGCGCGTAGCCTCCGTGTGATCCCGTCTCGGGCTCAAACGTCGGGCGTGCGGGGCCGGGAGCGGGCGGCGCGGCGTTCGGCGGCTTCGCGTCCGCGCTCGAGCGCCCGCTCCTGCTGCTTGCGCGCGTTGCGATGGCCGAGCGCGAGGCCCACGCGGAGCCCCAGGAGGAACCCCGCGCAGATCGCCATGGCGATGCCGATGCCAGACACTAACTGGCCACGACGATCAGTTGATCGTGAAGCTCTTGCCGACCGTGATCGCGCCGCCGCCGAACGGCGGGACGTGCGGGCCGCGGAACTTGCCGACGATGCACCCACCGACCGGCGTGCCGTTGAACGGCCCGCTATCGATGACCGCCGCCGAGACCGAGCCGTTCGGCGCGAACGTGATCTTCACGTGTCCCCCGCCGGTCGGGCCGCCGGGCTTCGCGCACGATTGCACGTTGACCGAGCCGATGGCGCCCGAGGCCGCGCCGCGATCGAACGGTGCGCCGGATGCCGGCTCTGCGGCCGGCGGAGGTGCCGCCGGCTTGCCTGCGGCTGCGCCCATCGCGCCCGCGAGATCCGTCGGAGGAGCTGCCGCCTTGGGGGCCGCGGGGACCGCGGGGGTCGGGTCCTTTGCAGCGAGCGGTGCCGCCGACCCGCCGCCATTGCCCTTCGGTGCCGCGCCGCCGGTTACCGCAGGGGTCTTGCCGACCGCGTTGCCGGTCCCTGGAGGAAGAGGCGTGTTGTCCGCGACCGTCGCCGCGCTCGTCGCTGCGGCCGCCGCGGTGTCCGCGCCGGCCGCCGTGCCCGCGCCGTTCGCGCCGCCTGCGCCGGTGCCCGGCACGGTCCCGCCCATGCCGCTGCCCGTCGGGGTGGTGCTCGCCGTGTCGACCGGCGGAACCGTGGGCCGCGTCAACACGACCGCGACCACGATGCCGACCGCGATGAGGAGCGCTCCCGCGATGATCGCGACGAAGAGCATGTTGTTCGATTTGCCGCCGCCACCCTGCTGCGAGTAGTCGTGCGACATCTCGAGCGGAGGAGGCGCGAGGATCGGCGCCGCGAGGGCCGCGCCGAACGCGCCGCCGCCGCTGAGATTCATGATGTCGTCGACGCGGGCGTTCGTGTCCCTCTTGTCGTCCGAGCCCATTGTCTGGCTCAGGGCGCGGATGTCGATCAGGCCCGAGCCGTCGGCCGTGGCCGTGGTTCGGTTGCCCGAGGGCCCGGAGTCGGCCTTGCTGCTGCCGCCTTCGGTGAGCGCCGAGAGCGAGAAGAGCACGCTGCTCTCGTTACGCTGGCCGGTGAGCTTGTGCTCCTCGAGGCCGCCACCGCCGCCGCCGCTCGGGAAGCCGCCGCCGCCCTGCGACGTCGCAGCGCTCGTCATCACGTCTTCTTCGCCGCCGGCCGTCGCCACGTTGCCGAAGAGATCGGCGCCCTGGCCGCGACCACCACCACGACGCGCCGCCGAGGCCGCCGCGACCGGCGCATGCGCCGGCTCACCGTAGTGTCCGTTGCCGTTCGACCCCGCGAACGGGCTGTCGACGGGGCTCGCCTCGCTCGCCGAGAACAGCGCCGCGGCGTTCGCGCTCGGCGCGGGGATCGACTGCGGAGGGACCGAGATGTCGTCGTGCAGCGAGTCGGACGGGCCGCGCGCGGGGCCGAGCTTCACCGCTCCGTGGAGCTGCTCGATCTCGCGGACGGGCAGCCAGTCGGCCATGCCGTCCTTCCAGCAGTATGTCTCGTCGTTGACGACGCCGGCGCGATACTCGGCCACGATCTCCTGGCCGGTCATCGTTCGCTGATCACCGTCGGCGACGTTGACCGTCCACTGATCGTTCGCCTGGCCGGCGTAGTCGAACACGTGCGTGTCGGCGTTGTCCTCCGGCGCGCGCGTCTCGTTGCCGTTGATCACGATCGTCGCGCTGCACTTCTTGCAGCGGATCTTCACGACCTTACCGAGGACCTTCTCGTCGGCGATGGTGTACTTGGCCTGGCAAGATTGGCACTGAATCTTCATCGCGGGTCCATCCTTCGCTGAGCGGCGCCTTCTCCGGAAGAGCGCGCTCGCTCGCGAAATTCAGCGAGTTTGTGCTGCACGGCGAGTATAGCGGGCGCCGATCGAAGCGATCAAGCTACCCCTCTACTTTCGACGCCTGGTCAGCGTGAGCGGTTGGCGAGAATGGACCGAGCCCGACGATTTCGCAATTCCGCGTGTAGGCAAGCCGGAGCACGTCTGCGCTTCCATAAGCACGCTCGCGGTCTCGCGATCGCGACCGCCACGCTCAGTTGAGCAGCACGAGCTTCGTGCCGTCCTTGCTGCAGAACTCGGCGCCGCCGTCGGGCACGCGGTCGCCACACGTCGGGCAGATCAGGCCGCGCTTCGGCGAGAGCGAGGCAGGGGCGCCCTGGACCGGTGCGGCCTGCGGCGCCTGAGCCGCAGCGTTGATGCGCGCGGCGTGGGCGATCGCGTCGGCCTTGGCCTTCGTCTTGGCCGCGGCGGCGGCGGCCAGGCTCTCCTCGTGGGCGCGCTTCTGGACCGCGTGCTGCTCCTGCTGCACGCGCCGGCGCTCGAGCACCTCGGCGACCTCGGCCTCGTGGCGCGCCTTCGCCTCGTTCTCGATGGTCGAGGCGCGGCGTGAGCGCCCACGCAGCACCGCCGCGAGGACCCCGAGGACGAGCAGGACGCCGCCCACGATGCCGATGAAGATGTTGCGCCGCTGTTTCGAGCGATCCTCGACGCGCCCCTCGCCGGCGCCGATCGACGTCGAGGCGATGTTCACGACGGCCGCCGCCTCGTTCTCGCCGGACGCATTGAGGCCGGAGCTCGCGAGCAGATCGTCGTAGTGCGCCGCGGAGGTGACCTCGACCGAGACCTTCGTCTCCTTCTCCGCGGCGCTCGCGGTGATCTCGAAGCTGCCCTCGGGCACCGCCTTGCCGATCGTGACCTTGCCGTTCGCGTCGACGGTCACGCCGGTCGGTGCGCCGGTCGCGAGCTTCCAGGTGGTCTTCGTCCCGGTCCCGCAGCCTCTCGCGTCGACGACGGACGCGCGGAACTGGAACGTCTCGCCCGGCCGCGCCAGCTTCTTCGAGGGGCGCACCTCGAGGCGTGCCGGATCGCCGGGCGAATGACACGCCGCGGGCTTCGGCTCGGGTGGCGGCTTCGGCTCGGCGGTCGGTGGCGGCGGCGCCGCGCTGGCGCTGGCGCTGGCGACCGGCTTGTCCTCCGGGACGAGATCGAAGGTGCGCGTGCGTTTCACGTCCGCGACGCAGCGGCCGTCGGCCACGACGATCTCGTAGCGCCCCGTCTCGACGAGATCGATGTGGCTCTCGCTCTGCGCGATCACCAGCGTGTTGAGGATCGCCTTGCGCGGGTCGTTCGGCGGCGTCGTGCAGCGGGTCCGCCAGGTCTTCCCGTTGGCGTCGCGGGAGTGGGTTTCCCGCTGCAGCGTTGGCATCTGGTCGTAACACTGGTTCGATCGGTAGACGCGGCCGCCGCCCACGATCGCGAGCTCGTCGCCCTCGAGGCGGATCGTGACGATCTCGCCGCCGCCGCTCGAGTTGGTCGCGGGGGTCGGTCCACAACCGTTCGGTAGCCATTGCTGGACCGTGAACTCCTCGCGCTGGGCCCCCTGGCGCCAGCGGCCGTCCAGCTGGAGCTGAGCGTGCGCCACGCGTGCTGGCCACGCGAAGAAGAAGGCGGCCGCGAGCAAGGCCGGCGCGATCAGACGCGATACGCCGCTCATCGGCCGCGGAGCATACGCCGGCGTCGCGGAGGAGAGCGCCTGGATTTTCGCCCGCGTTTTTTCGTTGTGTTACCGTCGAGGCGTGAAGGTGTCGAAGGACGTCGTTCGACGTTTTGGCCCGTTTTTGGCGGGAATTGCCGCGCTTGCCGCCGTGGAGCTCGGAGCCGTCGGCGGCTCCTCCGCGCAGGCCCAACCGAAGGTCAGCGCGATCCCGGACGGGAACGGTGCGGGGCTCGATACCCACCTGTTCCGTCCAGCGCTCGACTCGAAGGGCTTTTTCGTCACAAACGGCTCGGACATCCTGGGTAAGGGTGACCTGAGCTTCGGGCTCGTCATCGACTACGGGCGGAACCTCCTGCGCGTCGCCGACAACGGCCAGAGCGACAAGCAGCTCATCAACCACTCGTTCCAGGGAACGTTCTCGTTCAACTACGGCATCGCGAACCTCGTCGTGCTCGGCCTCACCGTCCCGGTGAACCTCATGTCCGGCGGCGCGCAGACCAACAATGCCGGCCAGGCGACGCAGCAGGGGCTCACGGCGACCTCGCCGAACGGCCCGCAGTGGTTCGGCGGTCAGTTCGACTCGCAGACCCTCGGCAACATCGCGCTCCACGGCAAGCTCCGCATCCTGCGTGTGGAGCGGGGCTTCGGCCTCGCGGTCTCCACGCAGGTCGGCGTGCCGCTCACCGATGCCCCGCGGGACGCCGGCGCCGACCCCACCGTCTGGGTGTGGCCACAGGTCATCGGCGAGAAGCGCTTCGGGTCGGTCGGCCAGTTCAAGATCGGCCTGAACGCCGGCTTCCGCGCGCATGGCGCGAGCGAGTCCGTCCTCAACCTGAGGGACGGTCAGTTCAAGGACGGCAACCGCATCACGTACGGCGCCGGCTTCGCGTACCGCGTTCTCGATCCGGTCGACATCGTCGCCGACACCTACGCGACGTACCTGACCGCGGGCGACTCCGGCATCAAGGCCTCGAACGAGGTGGTTGGCGGCCTCAAGATCTTCGTCGAACGCAACAGCTACCTGATGATCGGCGGCGGACCTCGCTACACGAGCGGCTTCGAAGCCGCGGACTTCCGCGCGTTCGTCGGCTTCATCTTCGAGCCCTCGATCGGCGATCGCGACGGCGACGGCATCAAGGACGACGTCGACAAGTGTCCGGACAACCCCGAGGACTTCGACGGCTTCCAGGACGCCGACGGCTGCCCCGATCCCGACAACGACAACGACGGCATCCTCGACAAGGACGACCGCTGCCCGAACGAGCCCGAGGATCGCGACGGCGACCAGGACGCGGACGGCTGCCCCGAGGGCTCCGACGGCGACCGTGACGGCGACGGCATCCCCGACTCGCTCGACAAGTGCCCCGACGTCCCGGAGGATAAGGACGGCTTCCAGGACAAGGATGGCTGCCCGGACCCCGACAACGACAACGACGGCATTCCGGACAAGAAGGACCTCTGTCCCAACGACCCCGAGGACAAGGACGGCTTCGAGGACAAGGACGGCTGCCCCGACCCCGACAACGACAAGGACCAGATCCCCGACGTCGTCGACAAGTGTCCGAACGAGCCCGAGACCTACAACGGCTACCAGGACGAGGACGGCTGCCCGGACAAAGGCTCGGTGGTCATCGACGGCAACGCGCTCGTCATCCTCAAGAAGATCAAGTTCAAGACCGGGTCGGCAGAGATCCTCCCCGAGTCGAACGACATCCTCGACGCCGTCGCCACCACCGTCATCCACCATCCCGAGTTCACGCTCCTCGAGATCGCCGGCCATGCCGACGAGCGCTCGAGCGACGAGTACAACCTCAAGCTCACGCAGGATCGCGTGAACAGCGTCATGAACGCGCTCATCCAGCGGAAGGTCCCGAAGGACCATCTCCGGAGCAAGGGCTACGGCGAGTTCTGTCCGGAAGACCCCGGGCACGACGAGTCGGCGTGGGAAAAGAACCGCCGCGTCGAGTTCAAGATCGTCAAGCAGGCCTCCGGCCCCACGGGCGTCGAGCTCGGCTGCGAGAACGCGACGAAGCACGGCGTGAAGCCAGACCCCGTCCCCTGAGGAGCGTGGTGTTCTTCGCCGGCCTCGCGCGGCGTCCGGTGCTCGCGTCGCGAAGCACAGCTGGCCCACCTTCTCACGGAAGTGGGCTTCGCCATGCCTCTCGCCCCCGGCGGGGGCGTCACGGTACGAAGCGTGTGCTCAGCCAGCGCGCGGCGCGCTCCAGGCGCTCCGCGGAGAGGTGCGAGGCGACGATCAGCGTCGCCATCAGCATCGCGAAGTAGCGGACCGGACCGAACATCAGCCCGATCAGCAAGTGCATCGACGCCGCGGCCAGCACCGCCGCGGGGCGCGTGCGGCCCCACGAGAACCACAGCGGCGCAAACGTCTCGAGCACCAGGGTGAACACCTGGAAAAGCGTCCATGCAAACGCGGGCAGCAGGTTCGCGAGCAGGATCGTGACGCCCGTCTGGTACGTGCCGTGGAGGTGCGACCACAGCACGAACGGCTCCTTGAGCCAGTCGCCCCGGCACTTCGCGATGCCGGACGCGCAGTAGATGGTGGGGATCAGGACCTGGAAGAAGCGCACCGAGCCGCTCACCACGTGGGTTGGTAGGCGGAGGTCGGGATCGGCGCGGCGCTTCCGCCAGGCGTCGATCCCGAAGCGGAGGCCGCACGGGCTCAGCGCGAGCGCGACGCCCACCACCGGCGCCATCTTGCTAACGCTGAACGCCGCGAGGCGGTCGCTGAGCGCGACGTAGGCGGCCACGCCGGCGAAGATCCACGCGGCACGGCGCGCGTGGAAGCCGAGCGAGACCGCGAGGCCGGACGCGATGAAGGCCGCGGCCACCCACCATGCCGCCCATCCCGGTAGCGCCGGGAGGTAGAGCGGCTGCCGCGGATCGGCGACCCCGAGGTCGGGCACGCGGAAGCCGCCGTCCCCCAGCCACTCGTCGGCGTAGGCGATGCGGCTCGACATGAAGCCGAGGATCGCGAGCGGGGCGGCGAAGCGCACCAGCTCGAGGCGGAGCACCGGGACGGGAGTCCGCAGCCAGGAAAAGAAGCGATCGCCCACGAACATGCGGGCGCGCAGCGCGGGCTCGGCGCTCATGGATCACTCTCGCGGTCGTCGTCCCTGCGCGCGGGAGACGGCGGGCGATCGCCTTCGTCGGTGCCGTCCTTTGCCGGATCGTCGTGCTGACCGCAGCGCTCGTTGCGGCGCGGCCGGGGCGTCCAGTACCAGTCGTGGCGCTGCTCTGCGCTGTACGTCGCGAGCGGGAGTCGCTCGTACGGCGCGATGTGCTCACCCGCCGGGGGATAGGAGAGGCGCAAGCTCGCGAAGCGCACGCCGCCGATCGGCGGGTTGCCGGATACGTTGTTGCGCTTCACGACGAAGTCATCGAGCGCCTGCATGACGGAGCGGTTCTTGCGGTAGAACTGCAGCGCGCGCTGGAAGCGGTTCTCCTTGTTGTCGCGATCGATGCGAAACCACGGGCGCACGTCGATCTCCACCCACTTGTGCTCGCGGCACGACCATCCCTCGGCGCGGTAGTCGATGACCTTCGGCGCCGAGGTCACGAAGAGCGCGGCCACCTGCGAGAAGTAGAGCCACGGTCGCGGCGTGATCTTCGCGGGGAACGTGCTGCCGACGCCGTCGAGCCACACCGTGGCCAGGTACAAGCCCGCGACCACGACCCAGAAGCTGCGGAAGCGCGACGCGAGCTCCGGGGCAACGACGACCTTCGGCCGCTTGCTCTTCTTGCTCCTGGGCTTCGGCTCGAGCTGTTCGGCCACGCCCCATCGTTAGCCGCTCGGCGGGTCGCCGTCAGCCCATTCCGCAGTCCGGGCAGGGGTCGGGCGGCGAAGTCGACGTGCTCCGCCGCGTCCGTGAGCGTTCCGCCGAGCCGCTCGAGGATCACGTCCTTCGCGTTGGGGCAGCGCTCGAGCACCCACGGCAGGACCGCGAATACCGCCTCGGGCACCGCGCCGTCGTGCGTGTCCTGGCGCACGCGCGCGCCGGCCCGCTCCGACCACGATCCGCCAGAGAGATGCGCGACGTACCCGCGCGCGCGGGTACGTCGCGGGGAGCGTGCGTGGGTCGGTCGCGAAGTTCTCCGCCTGGCAATGGATGTCGTGGAGATCGAGGACGAGGTAGCCGTCCAGCGGCTCGAGCAGGGCGTCCAGGAACGGCCCCTGGTCGCGCACGTCGGCCCGCCCCAGCGCCAGCGCTAGGTTCTCGAGGCCGACCGGCACGCGGGCCGCCTTGGCGAGGTGCTGCAGCACGGCCTTCTCGCAGGCGCGCGAGCCTCGTCTCCTGGCGCGACTCCCAGCGTGCGGAGAGCGCGGAGTAGGCGACGCCGTGCGCGAGCAGCGCTTCGCCCGCTGCGAAGTCGGCGAGGAGCGGCGGCATCCAGGGCGAGAGGTCGTCATCGGCCCATGCCGTGTCAAAGCTCCACTCGACCACGTCGACCACGTCGACCACGTCGACCTCCAAGAGCGGCAGAGACGCGGCGAGGAAGTCGGGCGTCGGCATGAGCGAGGGACCGACGCGCAGGGCCACGAGCGAATGATAGCGCGCCGTGCTGGATGGTGTAGGACCGCGCCTCATGCTGCGCTCCGCGTTCGCCTCGGTCCTCGGAGCCTCGCTCGCCCTCGGCGGTTGTCGCTCGTGCGATGCGCCGAGCAACGGCGCCGCGGATGCCCCGCCGGCCGGGCCCACGATGCCGACCGGCATGCTCGTCCCGAGCGATGCGCCGTCTGCTGCCGCCTCGGCGGGCGCCTCCGCGCTGCGCACTGCGTATCACGTGAAGGGCGGCGCGTTCACCGAGCTCCAGGTCGCGCGCCCTGGTGATCGCGCGGACCGCGTCGACTTCGAGCACTGGCGCGACGACTCGTCTTTCGTGCCACTGGCGGCGATGACGCAGCTGCACGAGGCATTCGCGCGAGCGCTGCCGGGCTTTGACCTGTTCCTGCCTCGGCTGTTCGGTGGCGAGGCGCTAGCCAGGCTCGCGTCCGAGCTCGACGCGTTCGCCGCGCGGGCACTGGCGCACGCACAGGCACGGGGCGATCTCGCCGCGACCGCGGGCGAGATCTCCGCCATGGCGCGTGCCACGGCGGCGAAGGGAAGCGCACTGTGGGTGCTCGGGATCTGAGCGCGCGCCGCTACGGGTCGAGCAGCGCCGCGCCGAGCACGCCCGCGCTGTCGCCGAGCTCGTTCTTCACCACCCGCGTGAGCAGATCGTCGTTGAAGACCCAGCGGCGCAGCGCCTTCAGCCCGTCGTCATAGAGGACCTCGAGGTTGGAGACGCCGCCGCCCAGGACGATCACGTCGGGATCGAGCACGTTCACGATGATCGAGAGCGCGCGGCCGAAGATCTCGAGGCGCTCGGTGATCAGCGCGCTCGCGATGCGGTCACCCTCCTTCGCCAGCTCGGCGATCTCGGCGAGGCGGAGGCCCGCCCGTCCGCCGCGCTCGGCGTAGGCGCGCTCGATGGCAGGACCCGCGAGGTAGGTCTCGATGCAGCCGCGGCGCCCGCAGTAGCAAGGCGCGCCGCCGGCGGGATCGAGCACGACGTGCCCCCACTCGCCCGCGACGCTCTGCGCGCCCTCCCAGGCGCGCACGCGGCCCTCGTCGCGCAGGACCACGCCGCCACCGACGCCCGTGCCGAGGATCACGCCGAACGACACGCGCGCGCTACGCGCGGCGCCCCACACCGCCTCGGCGAGCGCGAAGCAGTTCGCGTCGTTCGCGAAGGCGATGTCGGTCTTGCCGAGCGCGCGCGCGAGATCGCCTCGAAACGGACGGCCGTTGAGGATCGTGGTGTTCGAGTTCTTGACGAGCGGCAGGTCGGACGGCGTGCCGTCGACGTGCCGGCGCGTGACCGACCCAGGCATGCCGACGCCGACGCCGACGCTCGCGAACGCGCCAGCGTCGAGCCCGGCATCCTCCGCCACGCTGGCGACGAGCGCCCGCGTGTGCTCGACGATATGGTCGTAGCCCAGCGCGGCGCCGGTCGGGATGCGGCGCCGTGCGAGCACCTCGGGATCGGCGCCGCCGAGCCGGACGACGACCGCCTCGGTCTTGGTGCCGCCGAGATCGACGCCGATGCGGAGCGGGCGAGCGGTCACCCGTCCAGTCTACGTGTGGTAGAGCCGATGGAATGCGAATCGACCTCCTGCTGCTGCTCGCGGGCGCGTGCGCGGGCGCGGGCGCGTGCGCGGGCGCGGGCGCGTGCGGCGCCGAGCTGAGGCCGAGCGCCTCGACGCGCAGCGCGATCGGCGCCGACGGCGGGCTCTCGCGCGCGACGGTCGACGAGGTGGTGACCGCGAACCTCCCCGCCATCCGCGCCTGCTACGAGGATCACGCGAAGGCGGAAGGACGACCGCCGGGCGTGGTGCGTGCCGGCTGGCACATCGAGCCTTCGGGCGCGGTGGTCGGCGTCGAGATCGTCTCGACCACCTTGCACAGCACCGCCGTCGAAGGCTGCATCACCTCCGCGATCGCGCGCTGGAAATTCCCCGTCTCGTCCCGCCCCACCGACGTGACCGAGCACCCGTTCACGTTCTAGTCCCTCTCCGCGGTGGAGGTGGCCGGCTCCATCGAGGCGAGAGTTCAGTCGCCAAGCCGCAAAGCGGCCAAGGTCGAGTGAGGTCCGAGCGGCGCGGTGGCTGCGCGCCTGCGTCCGTCGATGCGTCCGTCGATGCGTAGCGAAGGCCGCGCGTGCTCGCGTATCGAACTCACACCAACCCGTGGCGCCTCTGCGGCTTGGCGGCCGATCTTCTCGTCTCGCGAGCCACAACCCGTCACGACCACTGCGTCGAGGTACTAGTCGCCTTCGACGTCGTCGGTGACGCCGCCCTTCTTGAGGTTTCCGCCGGCCGCGGCCAGGAGGTACGCCTCGATGAAGGGATCGAGATCGCCGTCGAGAACTCCGTCGACATTGCCGACCTCGTAGCTCGTGCGGAGATCCTTCACGAGCCGGTAGGGCGCGAGGACGTAGCTGCGGATCTGGTTTCCCCAGCCGATCTGGGTCTTCGTCGCCTGGTAGGCGTTCGCGACGTCTTCCCGGCGCTGCATCTCCTGCTCGTAGAGCTTCGCCTTGACCATCTTGAGGGCGGTCCGGCGGTTCTGGAGCTGCGAGCGCTCGGCGCGGCACACGACGACGATGCCGGACGGGATGTGCTTCATGCGCACAGCGGTCTCGACCTTGTTGACGTTCTGTCCGCCCTTGCCGCCGGCGCGCATGGTGGTGGTCTCGAGATCCTCGTCCTTCACGACGATGTCGATCTCGTCCTCGATGTCGGGCGTGACCTCGACCGCCGCGAACGCGGTCTGCCGCCGGGCATTCGCATCGAACGGGGAGATGCGCACCAGGCGGTGCACGCCGATCTCGCTGCGGAGGTAGCCGAACGCATGGTCGCCGGCGACCGTGAACGAGACGCTGTTGATGCCAGCCTCGTCGCCATCCTCGAAGTCGACGATCTCGGTCTTGTACCCGTGGCGCTCGCAGAAGCGCATGTACATGCGCATCAGCATCTGGCCCCAGTCCTTCGCGTCGACGCCGCCAGCGCCGGGATGGATGCTGAGGATGGCGTTCGCGTGATCGACCTGGCCGGAGAGCATGCGGCCGAGCTCCGCGGTGCGGAGGCGCTCCTCGATCGCCGGCAGCTGCTTGGCGATCTCGTCGATGATGCTTTCGTCCTTCTCGGCCGCGCCCATCTCCAGCATCTCGGTGCTGTCGCTGACGTCGCGCGAGAGCTTCTCGATCATCTCCACCTTCTGCTCGAACCCGGAGCGCTTGCGGTTGATCGCTTGCGCCTTCTTCGGGTCGTTCCAGAAGTCTGGAGCCATGGTCGACTCGTTCAGTCGGTTGATCTCGTCCTTGAGCTTCGGGACGTCAAAGATGCCCCCTTAGCGTCGTAAGGCGCTTTTGGAGGTCTTCGAGCTTCAAGCGAGACTCGGCGAGCATTCGAGAGGAATGGCACGCGGCTTTGGGCAGCGTCAAGCGGTGTATAGAGAGACACCATGAGCTCGCTCGCTCTCCGCAGCGCTTTCGTCGTCGCGATCGCCTTCGTCGGTGCTGCAGCCGCT
>JAYTHX010000102.1:0-17685 GCA_043732195.1 Polyangiaceae bacterium | reverse complement strand
TTGCCAACGAAGGCCCGCGTAGCCTCGGCGGCGCCACCGAGACCGAAACTCTGCCCCTTGTCGACCCCCTCGACGACGACGAGTCGGTACGTCGCCGCACGGATCGCAGAGTTGTCCACGGGCGACCGCTCGATGGTCGATAGCTCACCTGCGCCGAGGTGGTCTCCGTCGCGCTTCTCCATTCACGAAAGTCTAATCGAACTTTTCAAACTGATCTTTGAGATCAGCCCCTTGATCTCCCGGATCAACCCTGGCGCGGTTCGAGTGCGCTGAATTTGCCCTATTTTCGAGCGTCGAAGCGCAGCACGCATCTTGCTGTAGTGAGGGGTGCCCTTTCGCTGGACGGCACGCCTAGCTAGAGGCACCTCATGAAGCAGAAGATTACCTCGAAGCGCGGATTTCGGATTTTAGAAGCGAATTTCGTGCTGGGCCTCGCGATGTTCTGCGGGTGCAGTGCGGCCTCGGAAGGTACCGCCGATCCTTCGGCCGAGAGCGAGGCGGCCTCGCTCGGTCTCGTCGCGGGTGAGCAGACGATCTTCGGCAATGGACCCGCCCCCAGCCACCCGTCGGATCCTGACGGGAGCGCCGTCGAACTGGGCCTGAAGTTCCGGTCGTCGAGCAGCGGATCGGTTACCGGCGTGCGCTTCTACAAGGGCTCCGGCAACGGTGGCGTGCACCTCGGTCATTTGTGGAGCGCCAACGGATCGCAACTCGCGAGTGTCACCTTCAGCGGAGAGACGTCCTCGGGTTGGCAGACGATGCACTTCCCGTCGCCAGTCGCGATTCTGGCCAATACCACCTATGTCGTCAGCTACTACGCGCCGCGAGGGCGTTATGCGGGCGATGCCCACGGGATGAATGCGGCGCACACCACGGGTCCGCTCACGGCGTTGGCCGATGGCGCGGACGGACCCAACGACGTCTACGTGTACGGACCGAGCGGTTTTCCCACCAGCACTTACCAGGCGACCAACTATTATGTCGACGTCGCGTTCCGCCCCGACGCCCAGCTGGACGCCGGAGGGACGGACGCGCGGCCAACCGATTCGTCCGCTCCTGATGCCGCGGGCACCGCGTCTGTTCGCGCATGGACGCGCGGATTGGCCTGGTACCAAGCGAACACCGGTGTTCCCACTGGCGTCACGCTGCGCGCTTCTCCCCCGCTCACGGTAACGACGGTCGGCGCGGTCATCGACGGACTCGATGTGGCCGGTGGCATCTCGGTGCAGGCGAAGAACGTTACGATTCGAAACACGCGTGTCCACGGAACGATATCGAACGACATCGGATCTCTCGATACGAACCTCCTCGTCGACCATTCTGAGATGGATCTTTCAGCGATCGCGATCGACGCCAGTGGGAACTCCAACAAGTATGGAGTCGCCGCCTGGTGGAGCGTGACGGTGAGGTTCGCCAAGATCCACGGTATGGCCCAGGGCGTCGCCTTTGCTGGACACGTAGTCGTGGACGATTCGTGGATCTACGGTATTCGGTCGAGCGGGCAGCACTCGGAGTGCATTCTGTCAAACGGCGACGGCACCGCCCAAGCCGGCAACAGCTCGTTCCACCGTAACTGGCTCGACGCTGACGACACGCACGCCGCCGGCTTTGTCAGCAGTGCCATGTCCATGTATGGCGATTATGGGCAAATAAAGAACATCGTCGTGGATGGGAACTACTTCACGGGCGCCGGCTACAACCTCTACCCGGGCGCCACGTCGCAGAAGCCGTATCCCCTCCCGTTGAACGTGGCCGTCACGAACAATGTCTTCAATCCGACAGGCTACGGCCCCGTCTATCCCTCGGCGCTCGACCCCGCCTCGACGGCGGCTTGGGCGAACAACGGGCTCGTGTCCGGCGCAGTCGTTCCGCCGCCCACCGGCAACAACTGAGTTTCACGACGAGCACGTCCGGCGTAGCCGGCGTGGTGCGTGGTGGTCGTCGGTTGCGCGATGGACAATGCAAGAGCAGGCGTGATACCGCTGCTAGCGGTGCAGCGAGCCGTCGCAAGGAAACTATTCACCATCCTTCTCGCCAGCGGGCTCATCGCTTGTTCGCTCGCATTCCCGGTGCACGAACGGGCCGGCGACAACGGGGGGCCGAGCGCAGGCGATGGAGCTCCTTCACCCGATTCCGATGGGCCCACCCGAAGCTACCGCGACGAAGTCCTTGCCGACGCGCCTTCCGTCTATCTGCGCTTCGGCGAAAAGGGCGGGACAATGGCGGCCGACGAAATGCGTGCCTTCGCTGGAACGTATCCCGCGGCTGGAGTGACCTATGGCGTCCCCGGAGCCATCGCAGGAGATGCAGACACTGCGATTGCGTTCGACGGGACGTCGGGAGTGACGATGCCACCGGGCCTGGATTTCGCAGGCCAAACGAAGTTCAGTATCGAGCTTTGGGCAAAGCAGACTTCTTATCTCAATTACGGCAACACCGTCGATCATGGGACATACGCGTCGCGAAGCGGATGGACCCTTCGAGCGGGCTTCGACGGTTACGGCATTGAGCGCTGGAGTAACGGTACCACGGGGGGCTCGACGGCGATCGCGCCGAGCCCGCTCGCGCTAGGGGCCTTCCACCATCTCGTCGGCACCTTTGATGGCGCCATTCTGCGGGTGTACCTCGACGGCGCGCTCGTGACGACCGGCAGCACCTCGACGACCTCGCTCACGAGTATGGCGACGGGCTGGATGATCGGCATGCAGAACTGCGCGTGCAGCGGACAAGCCTTCGTGGGCGCGCTCGACGAGGTCGCCGTCTATCCGATTGCCCTCGGTGCGGATCGCATCCTCACCCACTACCGCGTCGGTAGCGGAACCTAAGTTTCGGCGACCGTCACGCCGCGCGGCCCTTGATCTGGGAGATCAGGCCCTTGATCTCCCAGATCACCCCTTGGCGCGGACCAAGGAGGTAAAAATCGCCTTGTTTTCACAGGTCGAAGCGCAGCACGCATCTTGCTGAACGGAGATTTGCCCTTTCATTGGACGGCACGCCCAGGAGGCATCTCATGAATCAGAAAGCTACGTCGCGCGGATTCCGGGTCTTACGAGCAGGTGTTGTTGGCGTCCTTGCGGCGTCCGTCGGGTGCAGCGTTGCGTCGTCGGAAGGCTCCGCCGAGAGTGGCCTTGTGGCCGTCGCTCTCGGTGCGGGCGAGCAGACCATCTTCGGCAATGGTGCCGCGCCGATCCATCCTTCGGATCCTGACGGTGCGGCCGTCGAGCTTGGTCTGAAGGTCCGATCGTCGGCGACCGGATCCGTGACCGGCGTGCGCTTCTACAAGGGATCCGGCAACGGCGGCGTGCACCTCGGTCACCTGTGGAAGGCGGACGGATCGCGACTGGCGAGCGTCACCTTCAGCGGAGAGACCTCCTCGGGTTGGCAGACGATGCACTTCCCGTCGCCTGTCGCGATTTCGGCGAATACCACTTACGTCGTTAGCTACTACGCGCCGCAGGGCCATTATGCGGGCGATGCCAAAGGGATGACGACGGCGCACACCGCTGCTCCGCTCACTGCATTGGCCGATGGCACGGACGGGCCCAACGATGTCTACCGGTACGGAGCGAGCGGATTTCCCACGAGCACTTACGCCGCCACGAACTACTACGTCGATGTCGTCTTCCGCGCGGACGCCCCGATGGACGCTGGCGGAACGGACGCGGGCAAAGGAACGATGGACTCGGGCAGCACGAGCGACGCGGGGGTCACGGTCGACGCTGGTAGTGGCGTTCCGTGCGCGCTGAATGCCGGCGCCGAGAGCTGCTGGGCCGCGCATACCGGAGTTCCGGGCTACACGGAGGCCCAGATCCTCGCGGGCATGTCGAACTTGACGCACAAAACGGGCGATCTCACCATTACGCAGGACGGGACCGTCATCGACAGCGTGTGGATTGACGGGTGCATCGCCGTGCGCGCCAACAACGTCACGATCAAGCGCTCGCTCATTCGTTCGCAGGGCGGCTGCCAGGGTGGGAACGGGCAAGCCTCCCCGAGCGCCGTCAACTCGGGAAACAGCGCAGCGAACGGTCAGGGCATCACCGGGCTCGTCATCCAGGACACCGAAGTCGACGGCATGAATCCGAGCTTCGACTCCGGCGGAATCGGCGCGTCCGATTACAAGTGCACCCGCTGCAACGTGCACGGCTTCCACAAGAATTTCTGGCTCTTGAACAATGCGGCGATCGTCGACAGCTATTCACACGACTTGGCCAGCCCCAACCCGAGCTGCACCCACGCCGAAACTGTGAACGCGGACTCGGCCACGAACGTGTCCGTCGTGCACTCCTTCTTGAAGGCCAGCGGTGCCGACGGTTGTGTGACCGGCGCGCTCATGAATGGTGGAAGCTGGGGACCGGGGAGCAACGTCACCATCGACCGCAACTACCTCGAAGGGACCGCCGGCGCCGACGCGGTCGGAACCTGCGGCGCTACCCAGACCTCGTACACGAACAACGCATTCTCGAATAACAACGGATACAGCGGAACCCTGTTCATCTACGGCTTCAACAAGAGCGGAGCGGGGAATGTCTGGAGTGGCAACTTCATTTCCGAGACGGGCGCCGCGATGGGCGCGCCCGGCGGATGCTAATCCGTACGCAGAGCTGGCTTCGTGTCCAGCGTGCATCATGACGGGCGTTACGTCCTTGGACGGCGGTCGGTCAGGGTCGCAAGCGGCGATGAAACCGTCGAGGGTGTGCGTGCTGCGAGAGTAGTCCTTGATAGGGCATATCGGCGGAGGAGGCCGGGAAGCTTCGCGCGGGTCGTGTCCGGGGGTGGGCGGATTCCCAGGGGGGCTGGACACGGGGGGGCGCGAGGCGCGGCTGCGCCAAGGTGCGACGTGTCGCGCGGTCTGTCGAGGGGGATCAGGTGGCCGCGTGCGGGGCGCGCGGGCGGCGGAGCGCGGCGAGCATCTTGGCGACGGAGGCCGGTGCCGTGACCATCGTGCGTACGGTAAACCTGCCCCCGCATCGTACGCAGACGCGAAGGTCGACGTCGAAGGTTCGCTTCAGGAGGGCAGGCCTCGACGAGGACGCCCGCAAGGTGCTGCACGCGCGCTCGCGCAGTCTCGGTCGCCTGCGCGCGGAGAGCTTCCGCCGCTGTGTTCCGGCTCGGTCTAGCCGTCGCGTCGTCTAGGGATTGATTCGGCACGACTGGGGCAGCGCTGCTCGCCCCGCATCGCTGCCCCATGCGACGGCGCCAACGGACGCGCTACCAGCTCCCGACGATCGGCAGTCTCTCACGTCGCGCGATCACGATCTGCGCGCGGAGGAACGTCAGGAGCTCGAGCGTCTCGGGGTCACACTTCGAGATCCACCGAGGTCGCGTCGAGCGCGTCGCCGTCGAGGCCGGGGATGAGCACGTCGCCGAGCTCCTCGAAGAGGTACATCACCTCGCGCGCGAACGATCCGTGGAGCGCGCCTGCATTCGCCGGAGCGTCGGCCACCGCGATGCGCTCGATCTTCGGCGACGGACCGCAGACCACGCGCACGGGGGTCTACCCCGAACGCGGTGCGGCGCCAGCTCGCAACACGCGCCTTGCCCGTCCTGACCGACGCCCACCTCTCGGCGACCGCAGTATTCCTCCGCCATGCAACCCCTTCGCTTCTGCATCAACGTCACCCTCGACGGCTGCTGCGAGAAGCTCGTGAGCCGCCAGGAGCTCGGCTCGGGCGCGGTGGCGATGCGGTAGGAGGCAAGAAGGCCTTGAACCGTCGGCAACGAGACGAGCGGGAAGCTCCGGCACCGCGGACGCGTACGACGTTGCATGTCGATCCTCGAGAACCGCCTGTCGTCGTCGTTCGCCATGGGCGGAGTCTTGCTTCTCGCGTGCGCCGCGTGTGAACAGCGCGAGCCGCCGCCGAGCTCCCCGCCCAGGCCGGTCACTGCACCGATTCCAGACCCGACATCCTCCTCCGCCGCCGCCCGATCGGCGACACCTGCTGCGGTCCCGGCCGCCTCTGGGGTCGCGAAGTCGAGCTGCGATATGCGCGCGGAACGAGGGACTTGCCTGGAAGGTTTCGCCGAGCCGAAGACCAGGGATGTGAAGGATTGCGAGAACGACATCGTCAAGGGCAAGTACGCCAAGACGCCCTGTCCACGTGAAGGCACGCTCGGCGTGTGCACGCTGCACGACGGGGACCGCCGGCACTACTACATCGCTCCGGCCCGCGACGGTTTCGGCGCGACCGTGCAGGGGGCTCGCGCAGACTGCGAGGGAATGAACGCCGAATTCGCCGCGCTCGGGAAGAAGCAGACGTTCACCGCGCAGTAACGCGGCTTGCCGGTCGGCGGCGTACTCGCGGCATGACGGCGCGCTATGGTGCGCGATCTCATGTTCCGCTTCGCCAACACCTACGCCAAGCTTCCCGATCGCTTCTACGCTCGCGTCGATCCCGCCAAGGTCCGCGAGCCGCGCATCATCAAGGTCAACCGTCCGCTCGCGGCCGTCCTCGGGGCCGATGCCGACGCGCTCGATTCGCCGACGGGGGCGCAGGTCCTCGCGGGGAACGTCATACCGGAGGGCGCGGAGCCGATCGCGCTCGCGTATGCGGGGGCCATCAGTTCGGAGGCTTCGTCCCGCAGCTCGGCGACGGTCGCGCCAACCTGCTCGGCGAGGTCATCGGCACAGACGGCCTGCGGCGCGACGTCCAGCTCAAGGGCTCGGGGCGCACACCGTTCTCGCGCGGCGGTGACGGTCGCGCTGCGCTCGGCCCCGTGCTCCGCGAGTACGTCGTCAGCGAGGCGATGTTCGCGCTCGGGATCCCCACGACGCGCGCCCTCGCCGCCGTGACCACGGGCGAGGTGGTCGCGCGCGTGCCGGCCCTGGCGATCAAGCCTTTGACCACCCGGGGCCGCGGATGTCGGGGAAGGACACGGTGCACATTCCGGGGATCAGTCCGTCCGCACGGGCCCAGCCCTGCTGGTTCGTGGTGCCCTCGCGAGTGTCGTTGCCTGGAGCGACGATGATGTAGCGAGCGTTCGGCACCGGCACGTCGTTATCGTCGCGGAGCTCGATCTCGATGAAGGTCAGCTCGGCGTCGATGTCTTTCGGAGGCGGTCGTGGCGGGTGGCGCGGGTCGACCGGCGGATCGCCCTTCGTCCTGGCGCGCACCTCGTCGAAGCCGCCGGGCGCCAGCGGCGGCGCGGGATGCCCCTCCGGAAAGAACGGCGGAGCGATCCGCGGCCCGCCGCCGGGAGGCGCTGCCGGTCCGAGCTTCGCCGGCATCGGCTTGGGGCCGCCCGCCATGCTCGCGCCGTCGCCGTCGTCGTTGATGAGGACCTCGTCGCCGCCCTGGATGTCGACGTTCGCGAGCGAGCCGAACGAGGCGTCGGCGCCGGTCTTGATGAGGATGCTGCCGCTCGCCTCGAACGCGATGTCGCCGTCGACGATGCGGATCGAGGCGCCGCTCGTCGCGAGGACGATCTCGGGGGTCCCGGTGTCCGTGTCCGTGAAGCCCGTGGTCTTCCCGACGAGCAGCTCGGAGCGCTTGCCGACGTGCCGCACGTCCGAGTCGCCGACGTGCGTGGTGCGCGAGCCGCCGACGTCGCGGCTCTCGCTCGCCTTCACGAGCGTGGAGAGGCTCTGCTCGGCACGGATCCCGAAGTGCTCGTGCCCGGTGGCGTCGTCGAGCACGATCTCGTTGTACCCGCGCATCGCCTTCGAGCGCTTCTGCCCGCCCGACGATTCGGTGCGCAGCACGCTCTTCGTCTTCTCCTTGGGGAGCGGATACGGCAGGCCGTGCGCCGCGCCGTACACCCGTCCGACCACCATGGGCCGCTCGGGATCGCCGGCAACGAAGCCGACGAGGACCTCCTGCCCGATGCGCGGAATGGTGACGAAGCCGAAGCCGGTGCCCGCCCAGATCTGGCTGACGCGGATCCAGCACGGGCTGTGCTCGTCGAACGCGTGCTCGCGATCCGAGTGGAACTGCACGCGCACGCGCCCGTCGGTATGGATCTCCTGCTCCTTCGGCCCGACGACGATCGCGCTCTCGACGCTGCCTGGGCGGGAGCTCGACGTTCTGGCCCCTTCCGCACGGCCCAGATCGTAGCTCGTTGCCAGCGTTCGGCTACCGGGGAGCGTGGTGACGGTGGCGCGGCCGTTGGCGTCGCGGCTGGTGTAGGTCACGCCCAGCGCCGCGGGTGCGGTCGTGCTGTCGACCCAGCTGCGGGTTTCGCCCATCGTGAAACGGGTGTTCACGATGGTCCGAGATGAGCGTCGTGACGAACGGCTGCCCGAGGCGCTTGCTCACCTCGTCCGGGATGGAGAGTAGCCCAAGCTAGCCGCCCATGGCGCGCAAGGGAGCGGCGAGAGACCCCGCGCCACCCCCAGCGCAAGCCCCCGTCTCACGGGCGACGAAGCTCCCACGCCGATCTCACCCCCAAACGCGCGCTTGCGACGGCTCGCGGCGCTACGCCGACCCGTGCTCGTGCGTGGTCGGAGTCGGTGGTCTCGCTCGTATCGTTGTCGACCTGCTGCGCCAAGCCCACGGCGACGACGATGTCCCGCGCGTCTGGGACGTCAATGCGGTGACCGGCCGCGCGTCTTGCTCGACGACGCGTCGCATCGCGCGCTCGACAACAACGCCTCCGCGAAGCCGCCCTCGTCGCCCACCGCCGTCGTGAGACCCTTCTCCTTGAGGTTCTTCTTCAGCGTATTGGGTCCTCGCAACGCCGCACTGGCGAGCGCGGGCAGGAGTCCCAAGGTGGCCATGGTCGAGGTGACGAGGCCGCCGATCACGGCGATGGCGAGGGGGCGCTGCAGCTCCGCGCCGGCGCCGATGCCGAGGGCCAGCGGCAGGAGGCCGGCGAGCGTGGCCACCGTCGTCATGATGACGGGACGAAAACGCCGCGCGCTCGCCTGCACGACCGCGTCGAGCGGAGGCAGACCGCGGTCCCTCCCCTTCTCCGCCTCTTCGAGCAAGAGCACGCCATTCTTCACGACCAGGCCGACCAGCAGCACGCACCCCATGAGCGAGGACGCGTTGAGCGGCGTCCCGGTCGCGAGCAGCCCGAGGATGGCGCCCACGATCGCGACTGGCACCGAGGCGAGCACCACCACCGCGAGCAGGAAGCGACGAAACTGTCCCGCCAGCACGGTCAGCACGAGCAGGAGCGCGACGGCGCCGACACTCGCGATCTGACGGATGCTCGCGCGCTCACTCTCGATCTGACCGCCCAGCACCACGCGATATCCCTCGGGCAGCTTGGCGTTCGCGACGACCACATCGACGTTCCTCGCGATCGTGCCGAGATCGACGCGCTCGTGATCGGCGGTGATGGCGACGACCGGCTGGAGACCCTCGTGGAGCAAGGTGGACGGCGTCGCGCTCGAGAGCGTGTCGGTGACCGCCGCGAAGCTCGTCGTGCCGCTTCGTGCGGCGAGCGGAAGATCGAGCGCGCGCTCCGGCTTGAAGCGAATGCGATCCGGATACCGAAGACGCACTCCGACGAGACGGTCGAAGCGGCGCACCTGCCCGACTCGCGTTCCGAGGAGCGCCGCGGTGAGCTGCGTCTGGACGTCGTCCGGCGTGAGGCCGAGGCGTGCCGCGTCGTCGCGGCGCACCACCAAGCGCAGCTCGGGAGCGTCGCGCTCGCGGCCGGGATAGAGATCGACCAGCCCGTCGATCTTCGCGAGCGACGGTGCGAGCGTCGCCGCGAGGGTGTGCAGCTTGTCGTAGTCGGGGCCGAACAGCTTGATCTCGATGGGCCGCGGGTTGCCGGCCAGATCGTTGAGCACGTCCTGGAGCACCTGCACGAACTCGATGCGGACCTCGGGGTAGCTGGCGCTGATGCGCGCTCGGAGATCGGCGATGATCTCGTCCGACGACCGACCGCGATCGCTGCGCGCCGCGAGACGCACCATGATGTCTCCGCGACTGAGCAGCGTCGCTGCGGCGGGGCCGAGCTCCGCCCCGGTCCGCCGCGAGAACGTGGTGATCTCGGGCGTCCTGGTGAGCTCCGCCTCGAGGCCGCGCGCGAACTGCTCGGTGGTCTTCGGTCCAGTGCCCGCCGGAAGGAAGTAGTCGAGGACGAACGCGCCTTCGTCCATGGATGGCAAGAACCCACGCGCCACGTAGGGCGACAGCAGCGCGCCCAGCCCCACCACGAGCGCGAGCGCGAGCGCGGCACGCCACGGATGGCGACCGAGCGACGCAACAGCCGTGGAATACCGGGCTGCCATGGCGCTCGCCTCCGCGCGACGACCGCTCGTGAGCGCGAAGCTCGCCGCCAGCGGCACCAGCACGAGGGCCACCGCCAGCGACACGATCACGGCCGCGGTGAGCGTGAAGGCCAGCGCGCGGAAAAAGTCGCCGATGAGCCCGTGCAAGAAGGCGAGCGGCACGAAGACGACCACCGTCGTGAGCGTCGTCCCGATCACAGCAGGCGCGAGCTCGACGGCTCCGGCCGCCGCGGCATCGACCGCGTTTGCGCCTTCGTCACGCTGGCGAGCGATGGCCTCGATCATCACGATGGCGTCGTCGACCACCAGGCCGATCGCGACCGCCATCCCTCCCAGCGACATGAGGTTGAGCGTCTGGCCCGCGATGCGCATCGCCACGAAGACGATGGCGAGCGTGATGGGGACCGTGATCCCGGCCATCAGCCCGGCGCGGATATCCTTGAGGAACAGGGCAATGACGACGGCGCACAGCGCGATGCCGATGAGGATCGCGTCACGCACGCTCGACATCGATTCGCGAACGAGGTTTGCCTGGTCGTAGACCGGCTCGATCACGATCTCCGGTGGTAGTGCGGAGCCGAGGCTGCGCGTGGCCTCGACGGCGCGCTCGACGACGTCAGGAGTGCTCGCCCCCGGCAGCCGCGCCACGCTGATGACGACGGTGGGTCCTCGCGGACCACCGATGCGTACGAGGCGATCCTCGGCGCCCTCGACCACCTCGGCGATGGAACGCAGCGGGATCCCCACGCCGTTGGGGCCGACGGCGACGGGCATCTCGCGGATGTCCTCGAGCGTCCTCGGCTGCGCGTCGGCAAGCACCGTCACGAGCTGACGATCGCGATCGACCCTGCCGACGGCCGCGAGGCCCATGCCGGTGCGGAGCTTGTCGGCGACATCCGCCGACGTCACATGGAGCGCCGACGCGAGATCGGGATCGAGGATCACCTCGACCTCGCGAACGTCTCCCCCGAGCACCTCGATCCGGCCAATGCCTGCGACGTGCGAGAGCGCGGGTCGCACGATGAGCTCCGCGGCCTCGCGGAGCTCGCGCGGGTCGACGGGCCCGGACACATTGAAGGTCAACACGGGAAAGGAGCCCGTGGTCACCTTCTCGGTGATGAGCTCGGCGTCCGCCGGAAGGCTCGAGCGAGCCTCGGCAACCCGTGCTTGCACGAGCTGCAGCGCGCGCCACATGTCCGTCTCGGGGGCAAACTGCAGCGAGATCTCGGTCGTTCCGCGGATCGTCTTGCTGCGGATGCGCTGGACGCCAAGGACCGTCGAGAGGCTCTGCTCGAGGGGACGCGTCACGGTCGTGAGGAACACGTCCGGCGGCGAACCGCCGGTGCGAGCGACCACGACGATCCGCGGGAACTCGACGTCAGGGTAGATGCTGCTCGGCATCTGCCACGCCGCGCCCACCCCGAGCGCGACGAGCAGCGCAGTGGCGAGCCAGACGACGCTCGCGTGACGGCGGATGAGCGCGAGCAGCTTCACGGGACGCGCTTGATGGGGGTTTCGTCCTCGAGCGCCAGGACGTGATCGACGGCCACCTCGTCGCGTTCGGTGATGCCTTCGAGGATCTCCACGCGCTTGTCGTCGCGGTAACCGACCTTGACGAGCTTCAGCGCGGCCTTGTCGCCGGCGCACACCATCACCTCGACGCCGTCCGAGACCGCGCCGCGCACGGCGGCAACCGGGACGACGAGACCCTCGCGTCGCTGCGTCGTGATCACGATTCGCGCAAAGGTGCCGACCGGGAGATCTCGCACCCCTTCCGACGTCAGCGCAATGCGCACCGTGCCGAGCCCCGTCACGGCATCGAGCGAGCGTGGGCGCGAGCGAACCGCGCCTTCGAGCGCGAGGCCGCCCTCGCCCGCCACCACGCCGCGCGCGGGCTGCCCTTCGGCGAGCAGGAGGAGCTCGCGCTGCGTGACGTCGGCAACGAGCTCGGCTCCGGCCGTTCCGGCGAGCTGCAGTACGGGCGTCGCCGCGGTGCCGTCGACGAGCGCGCCCGGCCCGCGGAACACCTTGGTCACCACTCCCGCGAGGCCGGACCGGACCTGGACCTTACCGAGCGTGCGCCGCCCGAGATCGCTGCCCGCTGCAGCGGCCGTGACACCTTGCTTCGCGGCCTCGGCCTTCGCGGTCGCGTCCTCGAGCTCCTGACGCGCCGCGATCCCACGCGCGACGAGGGCGCGCGTGCGCTCGAGCGTTGCCTGCGCGTTCACGTCGGCGGCGCGCGCCTGCGCGAGCGCGGCGTCGGTCTGGCGTGCGGCGTCACGGGCGGGGGCGTCGTCGATGGTGGCGACGACGTCGCCAGCTGCGATGCGATCGCCCTCCTTCACCGCGACCGAGACGATGCGCCCCGCGACCTGCGCGGCGACCGACAGATCGCCGCCCGGGGGCGGCTGGATTCGCCCGCGCAGCGAGATCGTCTCCTCGACGGGCTCCTTCGTAGGCTTCGTGCAGTGCACCGCGACGGTGCGTGTGTCGCCCTCGCTCGCGGCGCGATGCTTACACGCTGCGGTGCACGCGGCGAGCACCAACATCCACGCGACACCGTGGAAATAGGTCGATCGTGAATGGTCCGCCACGTCGCTCATGGCGCACCAATCGCGCGCTCGATGTCGATCCAGGCCTGCGCGCGCGTGCCGATGGCCTCGGCGAGCGTGAGCCGGGTATCGAGCCGTGTGCGGGACGCGTCGAGCACGGCCACCAGCTGCGCCCGCCCGAGCTGGTAGGACTCGGACGTCGCGCGCGACGCCGCATCGGCGGCGACGAGGACCGCGGCCAGCATCTTGGCGCGAGCGTCGGCTCCGACGAACGTGTGGTACGCGGCGGTCAGCGCGGCTCGATTGCGCGCGAGCTCGAGGGACGCACGTGAACGAGCCGCTGCCGCGGCGGCGCGCTCGCGATCGATCTGCGGACCGCGCAGCGAGAGCAGCGGCACGTCGAGCGAGATGCCGGCGCGGTAGTTCGTGGTCGGAAGCGTAGGGTCGCCGAGGTCGGCGCCGAGGTCGATCACGGGCGTGGGACGCGCGAGGGCCTTCTCGCGATCGACGCGCGCGTCGGCGGCGCGGGCATCGCTGTTCTCGCGGCGAACCATGGGGCTCGCGTCGAGCCGCACGGCCAGCGAGGGGAGCGGCGGAGCATCGGACGGCACGGCGTACTCCCCGTCGGCACGCACCACCTCGTTCGTGGCGAGGTAGAACGCGAGCTGGCTGGCGGCGGCATCGACGAGCGCCTCTGCTTCGCGCGCGTCAGCCTCGGCGCGCAGGCGCTCGGCGCGCGTGCGTAGCCCGTCGACATCCGGCGACGCCCCGAGCTCGACGCGCACGGCGACGGCGGCATCGAAGCGCGCCGCGATCACGCTGCCTTCGCGCCTCGCCGCGGCTCGTTCCTGCGCCAGCCAGAGCGCGACGTAAGCGCGTCCAGCCGCCGCACGCACGTCCGTCCACGTGACCTCCACGTCGAGGTGGGCGGTCTCCAGATCGGCGCGGCTCGCCGCGATGCTGGCTCCGCGCTGGCCCAGGATGGGCAGCGGCAGCGAGGCGCCGAGCGCGAGGCGCGCGACCTGCGAGTTCGTTGCCGCGCTGATCGTGGGGTTGGGGAGCACGCCCGCGACGCCGACATCGGCGCGCGCGATGCTCTCGCGACCGCGCGCGACGCGGAGATCAGGGGCACCGGCGCGGGCACGCTTCAGAGCCTCGGCCGCCGACAGGCGGAGCTCGCCGCGCGGAACGGTCGGCACGTGGGGATGCTCCGCTGCGGCTGGACCGTCGGCCAGCGCGACCGACATCGGCGTGACCAGGCCGATCGCGCTCACGATGGCGAGGATCCGGGCCACCCACACAACTCTCACGGGCGGCAGCCTACCCTCCGCCGGGCGGGGAGAACATCAGATCCTCCGATCGCTCGACACGCGCGCGAGAGCGACGCGTAGGTAGCTCATCCAGCGCCCCAGGTTCCCCGGCGACTCCCCGAGCTCCAATCGACTTTGGCGCTCCGGCACATCGCACGGCACACGTGACGTGGCGAGCACCGTCCAGACGCCGATGTCTTCTGCGCGCGCTCTCCCGTCCAGCGCGGTGAGCGACCGCCACTGGTAGCGCGCTCGCAACCGCTCACCAATGCCGAGAGCATCGACAAGAGCGCTCCGCTGCGGCAGGACGATCACATCGAACTTCGCAGCGTCGACGGCCGCCGCAAAGGCTCGCCGGAGCTCCATCGACACCGGAGGGGCGATCTCGCGCGACCATTGCTCGGCGCTTCTCGCGAGAAAGAGCCCGAACGCGGCGCGCTCGCTCGGGCGCTACGCCTCCGAGGTGGACGCCGAGAAGCTCGGGCTCGGGAATGAAGCGCGGGCCCTCGCGAAGCACCCTGATAAGCAGTTCCGCCAAGCGCTCGCCGCCATGATCTCGCGTTACCAGACGCCGACTGCCCTCGATGTCGTGCAGCTCCTCCTGGTGGACTCGGAGCGGGAAGTTCAAGCCGACGCGGCGAGCGCATTGTCGACTTGGGGGATCACGCCAGGAGCCGAACCGGTCTGCGCTCTGCTCTCGAAGCAGCTCGCACGATCGGACGAGGTCGCCGGCGTGGCGCTCTGGGCGGGAAGCTCGAGCCGCTGTGTGGGGATGGACGGCCAAGTCGTCGCGGAGCTCGGTAAGCGGACGGCGGACCCGGCCAAGATCACCAACGCGTTCGGGGTCAAGTACGCTCTTGCCGCCAGCGGCGTCTGCTCGCGCACGGCATCGGCGGACCTCAAGAAGAAGGCCTTCGCTGTCGGTCAGAAGCTGTCCGACGCCAAGGTACCCGACGCAAACACGCGCCGCAGCGCCATCGATGTCGTCGTCAAGTGCGACCCCGCGTCCGCAGCGAAGGTCCTGACTGCGCTCGCGAAGGACAACGACAAGTTCGTGGCAGAAGGCGCAAAGATGGCCCTCGATACGCCTGAAGGCCGCGCGCAACGGCGCCAGAGCAGGGCTCACCGCGAACGCAGCGGGCCCTGTTCAGCGCGTAGGCTCAGTAAGCCTCGCTCCACACCTCGATCGCGGCTGCGCCCTGCGAAGAGACCGCGGTGACCGATCCCTTCTTGTTGGGGAACGCTGCCGTCGCAGGGATCGGGTTCGTGCCGGCGCTCGCGACGTCGATGCCCACGTCGAACATCGTGCTTGCCACCGCCCAGCGATGAACACGCACGTGCGTGCTGTCCTGCTGGATCGCGAACGCGAGATTGCCTGCAGAGTCGGCGCTCATCGAACGATAGATGCTGGAGGATGCGAGGGTCGCGCTCACGATGTCCGCCGCAACGAACGCGTCGATCGGTGCGCGCTGGACGGTGCTGCTGCTCCCGGTCGCAAAGAGATAGAGCCCGCCCGCCGCGAAGTCGCTGTAGACCGTGGCGGGGTTGATATTACCGACGAGCGTCCAGGCGGCCGCGCCGTTCGGGAGCTTGTACACCGTGCGATTCACCTCATTTGCCAGCACGAGATCGCCTGCTGCATTGAAGAAGACGTCCGGGCAGTAGTTGGTCCCTGCGGCCGGTGCGCTCGGGAGCGCGGTCCAGGTGGCGCCGTCGTCCGTGCTCGTGAAGGCCGGCGAGGAGCTCGTCGGATTGCTCCAGGAGGCGAAGAGCGCCGTCCCCTTGTGCGCCAGCGTCACGGACGGCCCGGGGCCCGAGTTGCCGAAGTTGGGGCCGACGACGGCCGTCGCGCTCCACGTTGCGCCGCCGTCCGTCGAGCGCGTGAGCTGGGCGTCGTTCGAGGCCGTGAAGCCACCGAGGACGTAGAGCTTGCCGTCGTTGCGCGCGTAGATCTGGGCTCCCTGGGGCAGGCCGAAGCCAGCCACTGCGACCGGAGCCGAGAAGGTCTTGCCGCCGTTGGAGCTCTTCGAGACCGACAGCCCTGCCCCGCAACGGAGCAGCACGTAGGCGATGCCGCCGGGCGAAACGTCGATCTGGTGCGCGTTCGTGTCAAGCAGCAGGCTGCAGGCGGAGGACATCGGAATCGCGACGGGCGCAGCGGACGAGGCGAACGTCTGGCACGTTCCGGCGCCGCAGAAGGGGTTGGTGCCCCCGCAGACGACCCCGCAGCCTCCGCAGTTGTTCGCGTCCGCCTGCGTGTCGACGCAGCCGCCGCCGCATCCCGTCAGCGGCGCTGCGCAACAGAGGCCGTTGGAGCACGTCTTGGCGTTCGCGCAGAGCGTGCCGCAGGTGCCGCAGTTGGCGCTGCTCGTGTTCGTATTGACCTCGCAACCGTTCGCGGGGTTGCCGTCGCAGTCGCCGAAGCCGGCCGCACAGGTCTTGACCCCGCAGCTGCCCGCCACGCACGTGCTCGCCGAGACGTTCGCCCCCGAGCAGACCTTGCCGCACGCACCGCAGTTCGCCGGATCCGCGGAGAGCGCCGCGCAGTAGCGTGGCGAGCCC
The DNA here is from genome assembly GCA_043732195.1 of Polyangiaceae bacterium. Lineage (GTDB taxonomy): Bacteria > Myxococcota_A > Polyangia > Polyangiales > Polyangiaceae > Labilithrix. The sequence goes on along the minus strand of JAYTHX010000102.1, from coordinate 1,075 downwards.
GCATCCCCGCCGTCTCCCCCGCTGTCGGCGCCCGCGTCGAGCAAGCTCCGGTTGCATTCGGTCGTGCCGGCCCCGCAGGCCAGTCCGCAGTTGCCGTTCGAGCAAACGTCCCCGGCTGCACACGCCTTGCCGCACGCGCCGCAGTTCTGCAGGTCGGTCGAGGTGGAAACGCACGCGCCAGCACAGAGGGTCGCAGGCGCGTCACACGTCCGTGAGGAGTCGACACCCGCGTCCTTGGCCGCGGCCGTGTCTGACGCTGCGCTCGCGTCGTCAGGGGCCTCTCCGGCGAGGCTCGGGTCGCTGCTGCACGCCTGCGTGGCGACGAGCGTTCCGAGGACGGTGGCCCCCATGAGACAGAGGCGGGCTACGGACGTGTTCATCGTACGGTTGGTCAAAGGATCTCCTTGCCGTCCGAGGTGCACCCACCGAGCGTTCAGCCGAAGCGGGAGCCGGACAGGCGGCGCCGAGCATTACCGGACGTGACGGGCGCGCGGGGGAAAGAATCGTAGGCGCCTCGCTCGCACATCGTGCGCAGCGGACACCTGGAGGACGTGCTCCGGCCACGTGAAAGTCCTCGCTGCCCGTAGCGCGCAAGCGGAACACGGCGCAGCCAGCGCCGACGCGTCGTTCATCGCGCCGCTCGACCGCATCCGGCGCGATCTCACCGAGCGCGGCGTGCCCAACGCGATGAGCACGCTCGTCACGCTCATCCCGCGTGGGCGCGAGCCGCAGCGACGGTCAGCGACGGCCGCAGCGACCGTCGAATGCGTAGTAACGACGCCACAGCTCGTTGCCTCCGCCGGGGCCGTTGCTGGGTGCGTGGTTCTCCCACGATCCGCTGTTCATACGTCCGTCGCGTGCGAACTCGAACACGTTGCCGGCGACGTCGAAGTGGCCGAACGGACCCGCACCGAGGAAGCGGCGGCCCGGAGCTCCGATGTTGTACGTCGAGTCCGGGGCGACGTAGTTCGCCGGGTACATGTAGCCGTACTTGTGAACGATGTACTCGTTCGTCGTGTCGAACGCGGCCGTCGGAAGGCCTGGCGCGTTGCCCCAGGGGAACGTGCGGTTGTCG